>DATBQE010000215.1:0-10229 GCA_036561005.1 Burkholderiaceae bacterium
TTATGGAAATTTTCTCAACTTGACGTTTACGTTAACGTAATATACCTTTGGAAGCTCTTTAGCTGCCGCACCGAACAGATTCGAGGAAGCCATGACTGACCTATCCATCGCCCAAAAGCTCACCGAGTACAAACCCGCCAACAAGGTGCGCTTCGTCACGGCGGCATCGCTGTTCGACGGGCATGATGCGTCGATCAATATCATGCGGCGCATCCTCATGGCCAATGGCGCGGAAGTGATCCATCTCGGCCACAACCGCTCGGTGGACGACATCGTCACGGCGGCGCTGCAGGAAGACGCGCAAGGCATCGCCTTGTCGAGCTACCAGGGCGGACACGTCGAGTACTTCAAGTACATGATCGACTTGCTCAAGCAGCGCGGCGGTGCCCATATCAAGGTGTTCGGCGGCGGCGGCGGTGTGATTGTGCCGGCCGAGATTGCCGACCTGCATGCCTATGGCGTGACGCGCATCTTCAGCCCGGAAGACGGCCAGCGCATGGGCCTGGTCGGCATGATCCTGTCGATGATCCAGGCTTGTGACGTTGACCTGTCGCAATACGCACCGCATGACCTCAAGGCGTTGAGCACAGGCGAACCGGCCGCGCGCCATCGTGCGCTGGCACAGTTGATCACCGCATTGGAAAACGACAAGGCCGACCCGGCATTGAAGACGGCCTTGATCGCTGCCGCCAAGCAAACCAAGGTGCCGACGCTCGGCATCACCGGCACCGGCGGCGCGGGCAAGTCATCGCTGACCGATGAATTGATCCGCCGCATCCGGCTCGACCAAGGCGATGCACTGAACATCGCGGTTATTTCGATAGACCCGTCGCGCCGCAAATCGGGCGGCGCCTTGCTCGGCGACCGCATTCGCATGAATGCGATCGCTCCCTGGAACGGCCAATCGCGCGTGTTTATGCGCTCGCTCGCCACGCGCGAAGCCGGCTCGGAAATTTCGCAAGCCTTGCACGACGTGATCGCCGCCTGTAAGGTGTCGGGCTTCGACCTGATCGTGGTGGAAACCTCGGGCATCGGCCAGGGCGATGCTGCCATCGTACCGCACGTCGACCTCAGCATGTATGTGATGACGCCCGAATTCGGCGCTGCCTCGCAACTGGAAAAGATCGACATGCTCGACTTCGCCGATTTCGTCGCGATCAACAAGTTCGACCGCAAGGGCTCGCAGGACGCCTTGCGCGACGTGGCCAAGCAATACCAGCGCAACCGCGAATTGTGGAGCAAGAAGCCGGACGACATGCCGGTATTCGGCACCCAGGCATCGCGCTTCAACGACGACGGCGTGACAGCGTTGTATCAAGGCTTGCTGCCCAAGCTCGCTTCCTTCGGCCTGCCGACCAAGGCCGGCAAGCTGGCACCGGTTACTGTGCGCTTCTCGTCGGGCAAGAATGCCATCGTGCCGCCGGCGCGCAGCCGCTACCTCGCGGAAATCGCCGATACCGTGCGCGGCTATCACAAGTTCACCGGCAAGCAGGTGCGCCTGGCGCGCGAGCGCCAGCAATTGCAGGAATCGAAGCGCATGCTGGCCAAGGCCGGCAAGGGCGCAACTCTGGATGTCGACTTCGATGACCTGATCGCCGAGCGCGACGGCAAGCTCGACGGCGGCGCCAAGAAGCTGCTGAACATGTGGCCCGATATGCAAACTGCGTATGCGGGCGACCAATACGTGGTGAAAATTCGCGACAAGGAAATCCGCACGCAACTGGTCGGTACGACGCTCTCCGGTACCAAGATCCGCAAGGTCGCCCTGCCGCGCTTTGAAGATCATGGCGAAATCCTGCGCTGGCTGATGCTGGAAAACGTGCCGGGATCCTTCCCCTATACTGCCGGCGTGTTCGCCTTCAAGCGCGAAGGCGAAGACCCGACGCGCATGTTTGCCGGCGAAGGTGACCCGTTCCGCACCAACCGCCGCTTCAAACTGGTATCCGAAGGCATGGACGCCAAACGCCTGTCGACTGCGTTCGACTCGGTCACGCTGTACGGCGCCGACCCGGCGCTGCGCCCGGACATCTACGGCAAGGTCGGCAATTCCGGTGTATCGGTCGCGACATTGGACGACATGAAGGTGCTGTATGACGGCTTCGATCTGTGCGACCCCAGCACGTCGGTATCGATGACCATCAACGGCCCTGCGCCGACCATCCTCGCGATGTTCATGAATACGGCCATCGACCAGCAACTGGCAAAATTCAAGACCGACAACAAGCGCGAACCGAGCGACGACGAAACAGCAAAGATTAAAGCCTGGGTACTGCAAAACGTACGCGGCACGGTGCAAGCCGACATCCTGAAGGAAGACCAGGGGCAGAATACCTGCATCTTCTCGACTGAGTTTTCGCTGAAGGTGATGGGCGACATCCAGGAATATTTTGTGCATCACCAAGTGCGTAACTTCTACTCGGTGTCTATCTCCGGTTATCACATTGCCGAAGCCGGCGCGAATCCAATCTCGCAACTGGCGTTCACGCTGTCGAATGGTTTCACCTTCGTCGAAGCTTATCTGGCGCGCGGCATGCACATCGACGATTTCGCGCCGAATTTGTCGTTCTTCTTCTCCAACGGCATGGACCCGGAATACACGGTGCTGGGCCGCGTGGCGCGCCGCATCTGGGCGGTCGCGATGAAGGAAAAATACGGCGCCAACGAGCGTGCGCAAAAGCTCAAATATCATATCCAGACTTCGGGCCGTTCGCTGCATGCGCAAGAGATCGACTTCAACGATATCCGCACTACGTTGCAGGCCCTGATCGCCATCTACGACAACTGCAATTCACTGCACACGAACGCGTACGACGAGGCGATCACCACGCCGACCGACGAATCGGTGCGCCGCGCCTTGGCCATCCAGTTGATCATCAACCGCGAATGGGGTCTGGCGAAGAACGAAAACCCGAACCAGGGCAGCTTCATTATCGAAGAGTTGACTGACATGGTGGAAGAAGCCGTGCTGCAGGAATTCGAACGCATCGCCGAACGCGGCGGCGTGCTGGGTGCGATGGAAACCGGCTACCAGCGCGGGAAGATCCAGGAAGAATCGATGCTCTACGAGCATCAGAAGCATGACGGCACGCTGCCCATCATCGGCGTCAACACGTTCCGTAACCCGAAGAGTTCGGGCACGGTGCAGCAAATCGAGCTGGCACGTTCGACTGAGGAAGAGAAGCAATCGCAATTGACGCGTCTGGCCGACTTCCACAAGCGCCATGCTGCCGATGCGCCGCAAATGCTGGCCGCGCTACAGCAAGCCGTAATTCACGACGAGAACGTGTTTGCCAAGCTGATGGATGCGGTACGGGTTTGTTCGCTCGGGCAGATCACCGATGCGCTGTTTGCGGTGGGTGGGCAGTACCGCAGGAATATGTAGTCTGCTAAAAACCGCGCTAGCGGCCGCAAACGAAATTGACCAAGAGACGCCCCAGGCCAATCTGCCCTTGGCGGTAGAGCATTGTGGCCGGGGCGCTCTGCCACTGCTCGAAGCCGCGCGAGGGCGCGTGCGCCACACCATGCTCGAGGCTCTGCGCAATGAGGCGGGCGCGTTCAAGTTTCGCAGACTTGCCGCTCAAGATTTCATGCTGGATTTCATAAAATTCGTGCAGCGCTCGCGGGTCGCCTTGCAAGCTGCGGGTCTTCAACACTTCAAGGCGCTGGAGCAATTCGGCCGTCGCTTCCGGAAATATATCGGACAATGTAGTTTCGCCAAACAGTGCGACCTTGCATGTTTTCTCTCTGGCCAGCAACAATGAAACCATGCGCTCCATCACGAAAACTTTTGCCTGATTGGCGCCGCGATGCGCATAGCCGCGATTCAAGGCCGGGGCTGCGGGATGCTTGCTCGATTCGGCCATGGAATAGATACGCTCCCCCAATGCCAACCATTTGCGCCAAAAATGCGGCTTTGCGGCGAAATAATTGCAGTAGATCGTGTTGCTCGCGCTCATGGTCAATTCGTGCAGATTCAATCCGGGGATGAATTCGGCAAAAGCCCGTTGCGAGAGATCGAACAGACCGGGGTGAAAGAATTCTCCCTGCTCGAACACATTGCGAAACATCACGCGAAAATCGAAGTAGGGTGAAAATGCCGCGACATCGACATCCTGCGGAAGCGACGCGACAAAGTCCGCGATGTCGGCCGCCGTACACAACAGTTTCTCGGCAAAGCGCGGTGAAACAAATCCATATAGCGCGTTCTCGTCGAGCGTTTCGCTCAACAGGAAATTTCGAATCGGCCAATACTCGGCCCAATCCGGGCGCAGATTGGCACGGTTGTCGAGTGCCAGAAAATCTTTCGGCACCGACGCCCAGGTTTCATCCGAATAGGCAATTTGATAAAGCCGGGCGCGCTGCGACTGCATAGATATCGTTTCGTAAACGTTGGTCGGTCCGCGCTATGCGAGCTTGAATTTTAGCTCACCCAGTTTTTCGATAGACGACACGATCTCGTCGCCGGCCTTGAGCCACACCTGCTGCTCTTTCGGCATGCCTGCGATCACGCCTTGCGGCGTGCCGGTAAAGATAATGTCGCCAGGCTCGAGCGTCCAATGCTTGCTGATGTAGGCCACAATTTGCTGAGTATTGAAGATGAAATCGGCAGTACTGGAGGATTGCCGCAACTCGCCGTTGACACGGGTCTCGATCTTGAGCGCATTGGGGTCGCCGATCAAATCGGCTGAAACGAAATAGGGCCCGATCGGGGCAAAATTGTCGAGCGTCTTGCCTATCATCCATTGGCCGGCAGGCAATTCGAGTTGCAGGTCACGTGCCGAAAAATCGTTGGATGTGCAATACCCGGCAACATACTCGAGCGCTTCGCTTTCAGCGATATTGCGGCAGGTTTTGCCGATCACGATCAGCAACTCCGTTTCGTAGTCGAACTTGACCGCGATGTCCTTGCCAGGCAAGACAATCACGCTATTGTGCGCAGCGAGCGCGTTATTGTATTTGTTGAACAAGGGCGGCACGCGTGGTTCCGGCATGCCGATTTCCTTGGCATGCTGGCGGTAGTTCAAGCCGACGCAGATGATCTTGCCCGGTTTGGCGAACAGGCGCCCGTAGGTAATTTCGGCCTCAGCCAGCAAGGGCAGGCCGCAATGCGCGGCACCGGCCACGACTTTGGCAAGCGCGCCGGCATCGCCGCCTTGCAGCAATTCGTCCAAAGTCAGGGGCGTGGCCAATCCGAGTTTTTTTGCCACGCCCCTGACGTCGATGACGCCGCCGTCAACCACAACCCCGATAGACTCGTTGCCGTCGCCGTGTTTGATCACCAGCAATTTCAAATTCTTCGGCATCTTGGGCTCGCCCCGTTAGATTGGCTCATGTGCCGCTGTCGCCGCATCGGCTGCAATAGCGGGCAGGCCAATTCCTGCAACGGCCTGGTTCAGAAAAACCGTGCGTGTACTGATAACACTTGCTGGAGTTTGCGATCATTAGCCGACGATGCCGAGGAACCGGAGACCTAACGAAGCAAACACTTTCAGGATCTCGCTGTCGCCGGGTTCGGGCAATTTTGCAGCGCCGGGCAGAATGCGACCGCCGCGCGCCCGATAGCCATCTCGATGGCGGGTAATCTCATTACGTGAGACCTCTGCCGGGCAGGCGCAATCGACGCAGATATGGTCGCCTGGCTCGTTTGAGTGGCCGCATGCGAGGCAAGTCCATTGATATGCCGGCATCGCTTGCTCCTGTATGGTTGATGGTATCACGACTATACTGCCACAAAATTGCCGGGGCAGTAACTGTGCAGCGCCGCCAAATAAAAACCCACATGGGTCGCGCGATTCAGATTTGGGTCACGTCCAAGCGCATTTGCGGCCGCACACGATCCGGCGCGCCCTCGATCGGTGCCGCGATGGTGTCGACGCGCACTGCTCCGCAAGCTTTGTAAAAAGCTTCGGCGTAGGGGTCGGCATCGATCATCAATGCCTCGGCTGCGCCGGCTGCGGCAAGGCGCGCCGCCATGGACAACAATGCGCGGCCGGCACCGCGCCCCATATGGGCCGGCAACACCCACAAATGCTCAAGCGCCCAATGCCCCGGCATCACTGAGAGCATGAAAAAACCGATGACAATGCCGTCTCCGATGGCAACGTGCGTCGGGCAAGTAAGAATTTGTTCCGCCGTCACCACCAGATCGGCGTGCCATCGATCGATTTGTTCGGTGGTGTAGGGCCAATGCGACTTCGAGGCCTTCGCAATGGCGCTCAGGGTTGCGGCCTCTGCGGGCCTGGCAGGACGGATGTCCACGTCGGATCAACGCTTGCGCGCCAGTGTCAGGCCGTCGCCCAGAGGCAGCATCGACAGGTCAACGCGCTCGTCACGATGCAGCTTGAGATTGAGTTGCTGCAAGGCCACCGTATCAGGGTCGGTCGAAGGATGCGCCACATCGCCATCCCACAATACGTTGTCGATGGCGATCAGCCCGCCGGGACGCAGCAGCTTCAGGCAACGCTCGTAATAGTTGTCGTAATTGGTCTTGTCGGCGTCGATGAAAGCGAAGTCGAAACTATTGCCCTGCCCTTGTTGGAGCAAGGCATCGAGCGTTTCAACTGCCGGTGCCAGGCGCAGGTCGATCTTGTGTGCGACACCGGCGCGAGCCCAGTGCGCGCGGCCAATGGCGGTGAATTCCTCGCTGACGTCGCATGCAACGACAATGCCATCGTCCGGCAGGGCGAGTGCCGTCGCCAGACTGCTGTAACCGGTGAACACGCCGACTTCCAGCGTCTTCCTGGCGCCGATCAGTTTGATCAGCATGGCCATGAACTGACCCTGCTCCGGTGCGATCTGCATGCCGGCGCGCGGATGGCCGCGCGTGGCGGCACGCAGTTCGGTCAGCACTGGGTGCTCACGCAGGGATACGTCGAGCAGGTATTGGTAAATTTTGTCATCGAGATTGATGCTGCGATTGCTCATGGTTGATTCCCGTTTCAGTTTGCGCCGGCCATCGACAAGGCGATGGCCTCGGCCACACGTATGCCGTCGACCGCTGCCGAAAGGATGCCGCCGGCATAACCCGCTCCCTCGCCGGCCGGATAGAGGCCGCGTGTATTAAGACTCTGCAAATTGTCGTCGTTGCGTTTGATACGGATCGGTGATGAGGTGCGCGTCTCGACTCCGGTGAGTACCGCATCGTGCATCGCAAAGCCCCTGATCTGCTTTTCGAAGGCAGGGAACGCTTCGCGCATGGCCTCGATCATGTAATCGGGCAAGGCGGTGGCAAGATCTCCCAGTTGCACGCCGGGCTTGTACGATGGGACGACGCTGCCGAACTCGGTAGATGGCACACCGGCGACAAAATCGCCGACCAGTTGGCCCGGTGCATTGTAGTTGCGCCCGCCCAGCTCAAAGGCGCGCGACTCAAATTCGCGTTGGAAGGCAATGCCGGCCAAAGGATGGCCAGGATAGTCGGCAGGCGTGATGCCGACCACGATGCCGCTGTTGGCATTGCGCTCGTTGCGCGAATACTGGCTCATGCCGTTGGTGACGACGCGTCCCGGCTCGGAGGTCGCGGCGACCACCGTGCCGCCGGGGCACATGCAGAAGCTGTAAACTGACCGGCCATTTTTTGCATGGTAGACCAGTTTGTAGTCGGCCGCACCGAGGATGGGATTGCCGGCATTCGGTCCAAAGCGGCAACGGTCGATGATCGACTGCGGGTGTTCGACGCGAAAACCCATGGAAAATGGCTTGGCTTCCACATACACACCGCGGTCGTAGAGCATCTGGAAAGTATCGCGCGCACTGTGTCCGATCGCCAACACGACATGGTCGGACTCGATCACTTCGCCGCCGGCCAGAACCACGCCGCGCACCTGCCCGTCTTGAATATCGAGATCTTCCACGCGGCGCTCGAAATGGAATTCGCCGCCCAACTGCTCGATGCCGGCGCGCATCTGCTCGATCATCTTGACCAGGCGGAAAGTGCCAATATGCGGCTTGCTGACGTAGAGAATTTCCGGCGGCGCATCGGCCTTGACGAATTCGGTCAAGACCTTGCGCCCGTAATGCCTGGGGTCCTTGATCTGGCTGTAAAGTTTGCCGTCCGAGAATGTACCTGCACCGCCTTCGCCGAATTGCACGTTCGATTCGGGATGCAATTCGCGCTTGCGCCACAAGTCCCAGGTGTCCTTGGTACGGTCGCGCACGCGCTTGCCGCGTTCGATGATAATGGGACGAAAACCCATCTGCGCCAGGATCAGCGCGGCAAACAGGCCGCAGGGGCCGAAGCCGATGACGACTGGGCGCTGTTTCAAAGCAGGCGGCGCGTGGGTGACAAATTGGTAAGTTGTGTCGGGACTGACACCGACATGGCGATTGCCCGCATGGCGCGCCAGTACAGCCGCCTCGTCCTTTACCGTAACGTCCAACGTGTAGACCAGCGTGATTGCGGACTTCTTGCGCGCATCGTGCCCGCGACGAAATATTGAAAATTCAATCAGATCCGCCGGTGCAATGCCAAGCACGCGCAAAATCGCTTCGCGGATGGCTGGCTCGGCGTGATCGAGCGGGAGTTGTACGTCAGTCAATCGCAGCATGCAAGAAAACCTATAGGGGAAACGCCAAAGGGGCGATATGGCGGTGCGCGAAACTCATACGCACTGCAGGCGCACATTTTACCTCAGGCCATCTGCCGAGCACGCCATTGACCATCAAACACCACAAGCCTTGCTTGCGATTTGGGCAAAAAACCCGTTGGTCGCCATTTGGAGACACCGGCTAATGATTTTCTGCAATATTCAGTTAGAATGAAACGCAAACAACAAAAAACTTCCGACCTTTACCACGAATGAAGGCTGGAGAAACCTAGCGAGACCATAGCGGGTACGGCGGCCATGAGCAATGCGAACGACATCCGGCGCGGCACCGAAGACGAACTTCGTCAGACTTTGCTCGAATATCAAGCCATTCTGGACAACGCATCGCTGGGCATTACCTTCACGCGCAACCGCACTTTCCTGCACTGCAATGATCGCTTCAGCGAAATGTTCGGCTGGCCAAGCGACGAACTGGTAGGCCGCCCGACCAGTATCGTCTACCCTTCGCCGGAAGCATTCGAAGCCCTCGGGCGTATCGCCATTCCCACGCTCTCTGCCGGCAAGCGCATGGACACCGAATTGTTGATGATGCGGCGCGACGGCACACTATTCTGGTGCCGCATGCTGGCCAATGCCATCGACCCCGGCGACCATGGCAAGGGGTCGATCTTCATCACCGAAGACATCACGGAGCGCAAGGCCGCAGACCAAGCGCTCGAACAGTCGTTGCTCGAACAACAAGCTATTCTGGACAACGCCTTGATCGGCATCGCTTTTCTCAAGGGACGCGCCATTGTCCGCTGCAATGCCAGGTTGGAGCAATTGTACGGCTACGAGCAGGGCGAACTCAACGGTGTCTCGTCCGCCATCCTCTATCGTTCGGAGGAGGAATACGAGAGCGGTAATCACGGCCATCTTGCGCTCATCAGGAATGGCTCACACACCGGCGAAGTGTTGATGCAGAAAAAAAATGGCAGCATGTTCTGGTGCCGCCTGAGCGGCAATCTGGTGGAAAAGACAGATCCAGGCAAAGGTTCGGTCTGGCTGGCGGAAGATATTACCGAACGGCGCAATACACAGGAAGCGCTGATGCGCGCGCGCGATAATCTGGAGGTGCGCGTGCTCGAGCGTACCGCGGAACTGGCCACTGCTAACGCGCGGCTGGAACAGGAGATACAGGAACGGCGCCTGGCCGAAGAGCAGGTACGGCACCTCGCACATCACGATGCGCTGACCGGCCTGCCCAACCGACGATTGCTGGAAGACCGGCTGGAGCAGGCTCTGGTGCGCGCCCGCCGTCAGCATTTAAACGTCGCAACCTTGTTCATCGACCTCGATCGATTCAAGGCGGTCAACGACACGCTTGGCCATCGCGTCGGCGATCTGTTGCTGCGTGCGGTGGCAAACCGTTTGCGCGATTTGTTGCGCGAAGGTGACACCGTTTCGCGCGTCGGAGGCGACGAATTCGTACTGGTCTTGCCCGATATGAGTACGACCATCGCAGCGAGCGACACCGCGCAGAAACTTCTCGATTCCCTGGCCCTGCCTTATGTCATTGAAACACACACCCTTAACGTGACGCCCAGCATAGGCATCAGCATCTTCCCCAAGGACGGTACCGATGTGGAAACGCTGATCAGCAGAGCCGACAGCGCGATGTATCACGCCAAGCAGATGGGGCGG
>DATBQE010000216.1:0-21037 GCA_036561005.1 Burkholderiaceae bacterium
GCAGGAAGCGCAGCACCTCGCACCCGGGGATGCGGCATTCTTTTTCCGCAGCTTCCTGATGAACTAGCAGCAACACGCAATCGCCATCTGCTCAAAGACTGAGAAGAAGGCTCGCTATGAATGTTCTACAAGATCGAAATGGGAGCATGAAATGCCGGGGGCGCATTTCGCAGCGCCGCATGTGACGCGGGAATATTATTGCAGAACCGTAGGTCGATGAGCCGAAGGCGTCATCCGACGCATGAAAATATCGACGCACATATGTCGGAAGGCGCCACGCTTTTCCGACCCGCAGTCATTAAGTTGCATTTGAATGGCCGCACACCGGCGATATCGTTGGCGCCTTAGGGGCGATGCGCAAAATCATTTGCAATTCGAGCCTATGAATTGAGCGTTTATCCATTGCAGTAAAGGAAATCCGCCACGCGTCGAGTCGTCGACTATGCTTACAAGGTATATACTTTGTAAGTAACAAATTGACGGGACGCCAATCATATGCAAAAAGAAGCCGTTTTCACGATGAAGCTTGAACCCGAACTCCGTGACCAATTCATGGCTGCAGCTGAAGCTTCCCATAGACGGGCATCCCAGATCGTCCGCGAGCTGATGCGGGAGTTTGTCCAGCGTCAGCGCGAAGCGCGCGAATACGATACGTTCGTCGGTAATAAGGTCGATGTGGCGCGCGCTTCGATGCACGCGGGTGATGGTCGCTCCAACGAGGAAGTCGAAGCAAAATTCGCGGCGCGCCGTGCTGAGCTGCTGCGTTCAGGTGGCGCTTGAAGGTTCGCTGGACGCGGGAGGCAGGACGGGACCGCGACGATGTTTGGGAATATATTGTCAGGGATAATCCGCCGGAGGCAAGCGCGATGGACGAACTGTTCTCCGAAGCGGTGGCATAATTGGCTGACTATCCACTCTTGGGTCGTGCCGGTCAGATATCTGGAACCCGTGAACCTATTCCGCACGAGAGCTACCGCATTATCTATGAAGTAAGCGATGAGACCGTATGGGTGTTGGCATTGCTCAGTACGGCTCGTCAATGGCCGCCAGCCATTCGATGACCGCCGCGAAACGCTGAAAGTATCGGCAATAAAAACGCCTTGCAGGTGAGTCCATGCAAGGCGCCTTTGTTGCTGCCATCTCCTCACGGCCGCAACGGCAAGGGGCGGTTGCAAGTCACATCACTTCACCACATTCCCATCCGCATCAATCTTGTGCACCTCACCAAGATTCAATTCGCGCACGCCGGCTTCGACCTTGCTCATATCCCCCACCACCACCCAAACCAGTTGCTTGGGCAGAATGTCCTTCTGCGCCAGCGCATTGGCCTGATCCGGCGTCAGCGCCAGCACACGGCTGGTGAAGCTGTTGTAGTAGTCGGCCGGCAGCTTGTATTGCAGGATGTTGGCGTAGGCGCGGCTGACCTGGGCGTCGGTTTCCATTGAGCCGGGCAGGGCCAGGGTCTGGTTGGTTTGCGCGTCTTTCAATTCCTCGGCCGTGATCGGTTTGGCACCGGCGATGCCGGCGTATTCCTTGGCCAGTTCCTGGATTGCTTCCTTGGTCTTGTCGGTTTGCACCGGCGAGAAGCTCAGGTAGATGCGCTGGTTGGCGGCGCTGGTCAGTTGGGCGCGCACGCCGTAGGACCAGTGCTTGTCTTCGCGCAGGTTCATGTTGATGCGCGCGCTGAAGTTGCCGCCGAAGATGTCGTTGACCAGTTCCAGCGGCAGGCTTTCGGCGCTGTTCTTGGGCGGTGCAAGTTGCGCGCCGACGATTACGCTTTGTAGTGCACCCGGACGATCGACCAGGTAGACCACGTTGGTCGCCGGTTGCGCCACTGTGGTGACGTTTTTCTTCGGTACATCGCCTGCTTTCCAGCCGGAGAAGGCTTTCTCCAGCAGCGGCTTCATTTCCGCCAGGGTAGTGTCGCCCACGATCAGTAACGTAGCGTTGTTCGGCTTGAACCAGGCGTTGTAGTAATTTGCCAGGTCCTCACGCGTCATCTTGCCCACTGCCGCTTCCGTGCCGGTGCCGCTGAGCGGGAAGCTGTAGGGGTGGTTTTTGCCGAACAATAGTTCAGGCAGCACGCGCGTGGCAATCGCTTGCGGCGTGGTCTTTTCGCGCGCGATGGCGGCCAGGCGGTCTTTTTGCAGGCGCGTAAATTCGTTCTGCGGGAAGGCCGGGTGCAGGATCAGGTCGGCATACACATCCAGTGATTGCGGCAGCGTGGCCTTGAGCGTGTTGAGGTTGACGAAGTTGCCGTCGAGGTTGAGGCTGGCGTTGAATTCGGCGCCGAGCGATTCGAGTTCTTCGCCGATCCTGAGCGAGTCGCGTTTGGCTGTGCCTTCTTCGAGCATGCGCATGGTCAGGCTGGCGACGCCGGGCATGGCGGGCGAGTCGGACGAATAGCCGCCGTCGACCAGCAGCGAAAGGTTGACCACAGGCGCGCTATGGCGCTCGGCCAGCACGACCTTCAAGCCGTTTGGCAGGGTCAGACTTTGCATCGGCGGCAAGTTCAGCGATTCGGCATGGCCTTCGGCCGGGCCTTTGCTGCGATCCAGCTTGGCGGTAGTGGCAAAGCCGGTAGGGAAGGGCGTGACCGACAGCACGTAGTCGCCGTCGGCGAGCCATTCGTTGGCGGCTTTTTTCACGGCTGCTGGCGTGGCCGCCTTGATCTGCTTCAGGTAGTCCTTGTAGCATTCCGGGTTGTCGGTGAAGGTGGTGCAGCGCGCCAGCAAATCGCTCTTGCCGCCGAAGCCGCCTATGCGTTCGACGATGCGTGTGTAGCCGGCCAGGATGTCGGTCTTGGCCAGTTGCAGTTCGGCTTCGGTCACGCCGTTGGCGAGAAATTTCTTCAATTCCTCGTCGGCGCTTTTTTCCACCTTGTTCAAGTCGCCTCCAGGTGCCGCAGTCAGCACCATGCTGAACTGGCCGGCGATTTCACGGCTCTCGTTGTTGGCCGATACGCTGGTCGCGGTTTGGTCCTTGTACACCAGGCGTTTGTACAGGCGCGACGTCTTGCCTTCGCCGAGCACATGGGCGGCAAGGTCGAGCAGGGCTTCTTCGGGCGTGCCTGCACCGGGCACGTTCCACACGCGGTACAGACGCCCCTGCGGCACACGGTCCTGCACGGTGCCGCGATGGGTGCCGGTGCGCTTGGCGATCCAGGCTTCCTGGCGCGCCAGCGGCGGGCCGGCGGGAATGTCGCCGTAGTATTTCTCAACCTTTTGTTTCGCCACTTCGGGCGTGATGTCGCCGGCCAGCACCAGCACCACGTTGTTCGGGCCGTAGTTGGTCTTGAACCATTCCTGCACATCGCTCATCGAGGCGGCGTCGAGATCGGCCATCGAACCGATGGTGGTCCAGGAGTAAGGATGGCCGACCGGGAAGGTGTTTTCGGTCAACAACTGGCGCGTCACGCCGTAGGGCTGGTTTTCGCCCTGGCGCTTTTCGTTTTGCACCACGCCGCGCTGCAGGTCGAGCTTCTTCTGATCGAGCACCGCGAGCAGATGGCCCATGCGGTCGCTCTCTGCGAACAAGGCATAGTCGAGCATCGAGGTCGGCACGTTCTCGAAATAATTGGTGCGGTCGGGGTTGGTCGTGCCGTTCAGGTCGGTGGCGCCGATCCGCTCCATGGACGTGATATAGGTAGTGTTGAAGTTTTCGCTGCCGGAAAACATCAGGTGCTCGAACAGGTGGGCAAAGCCGGTTTTGCCAGGGCGCTCGTTCTTGGAGCCGACGTGATACCAGCTGTTGACGGCCACCACCGGGGTCTTGTGGTCTTCGTGTACCAGCACGGTTAAACCGTTTTTCAACGTAAACTTGGTATAGGGAATATCGGGAATGGCGATGTCGAACTGGGGCTTGGCCTGCCCGACCGTCGTTTTGGATGGCGCGACGGTTTGGCTGACGGCGACGGTGGAAAACAGGGTGCAGCAAGCGGCGAGGCATGCGGCGAGATAAATATTCGGCGCAAAATGTTTGCCTTGGGTCATGGAATCTCCTGACGACAATGTTAGGGTTATGGGTGGCCATGCTGGACTTCGCATAAATTCTCGGCGATGTCTCACTCTTTCTGCGTGCTTCGTCGTGCCTGTATATGTCAGACATCGTTACTGCGAAAAACGATTATATGGCGCTTTCAAAAGCTGTTGTTGGGGAAAGTTAGCGTACCCGGCGGCATAGGCTTGGCGAGCACGTTTTGTCCTGCCTCTGCACCGCGAATTGGCAAGCTTGCCACAGCGAAAACAGAAGCCAGGGCCAATCGGCGTAGAATCAGCCCTTTGGCTGGCGCAACGGTTTCGTTGGCACGCTTCAATCCTTCTCAAATTGCGGCATGCCGGGAGAGAAATTTTGTCACTACCCCTGTTTTTCTCGGACCTTGCAAAGAATGGCTCCGGCGATGATATCGGCCCTATCAAGCGCCTGTTGGCGCAATTGCGCCCCGCTTCCGCCAAAGATGGCGCACAGGCCACGCGCAACGTGCAGGCCCTGTGCCACATGCTTGAATCAAATCCGGAGCACGCTGCGATGCTGCGCGCCTATTTGCGTCGCCTGATCGGTGGGCGCAGAATGTCGCATCTCTTGAGCGACACCGGCATTACCAAGAATACCGGATTCTGGAGTGCTGCCTGGCATCGTTTCAACTACAAATGGTTGCCGCCGGTTGTGCGTGACGAGTACTGGCAAGACATGTTCGGCGAGGTCTTTTATCGCCGCGACGATCATCGCTGGGTGGCGGCGGTTGACGACTCGGTGTGGACGGCGCTGGTTCGCTCTTTCGGCTTTGACGACGACGAGGATCGAACGATACAAGAGTCCTTCTCACGGGAGATGCTCAAGGCAATCCAATCCCTGTCGTACCGCATCAGCACGATCGGCCTGGAACCGGAACTGGTGCGCAACTGGCCGACGATTGAAGATTTCGAGTCGCCGTTCCTGCGGCAAAATGCCGAGCTCAATCAATATGAGCAGGCCTATGCGCAATGGCTGGTTGACCCGGCTGCCGCGCGCGACGATTCGCGCCATATCGAGGTGTTGCTGACACAATGCGAGGAAATTGTCGTCAAGATCCGCCGCGCTTCCGCGAGCCACGGCATTTCGGTCAGTCTGACGCGTCTGTTATTGCGCCTGACCGAGAGCATCGCGCGCCTGCGCACGTTGTTGGCCCTGCTCGACGCGGCAGCATCGGAGGAGGCCGCGCCGATTGCCGTTGGTCTGTTCAAGGAACTGGTGCGCGCCGACAACGTCAAGCACAGCCTGACGGACCTGGTCTCAACCAACACCGAACTGCTGGCGCTCCAGGTCACCGAAAACGCGAGCCGCAGCGGCGAACATTATGTGACGCGCACGCGTATCGAATGGTGGGCCATGTTGCGCTCGGCCATGGGCGCGGGATTCATCGTCGGCTTCATGGCCATGCTCAAGATTCTGGCCGGCAAGCTGGCGCTGGCGCCGGCCGGCTACGCCGTGCTCTACAGCCTGAACTACGCACTCGGCTTCATGCTGGTGCACATCCTGCATTTCACCATTGCGACCAAGCAGCCGGCCATGACGGCAGCCCTCATGGCGCAGGCGATCGATCAGGGTAAACAAAAGCTCGATCAACTGACCGAGCTGGTGATACAGGTTGTGCGCACCCAGTTCATTGCCATCGTCGGCAACGTCGCGCTGGCCATGCCGGTGGCGCTCCTGATAGCGCTTGCCTGGGCCCCCATGACAGGCCGCCCGCTGGCCGACGCGGACAAGGCGCATCATCTGTTGCAGGATCTCGATCCGGTTCATAGCCTGGCTTTGTTCCACGCCGCCATTGCCGGTGTATGCCTGTTCCTTTCGGGGCTGATATCGGGCTATTACGACAACAAGGCCGCTTACGCCGATATCGCCGGGCGTATTGCACAGTTGCGCTGGCTTAAGCGTTTCTTGGGTCCGGCGCGCACAGCCAGAGTCGCCACCTATATCGGCGACAATCTCGGCGCTTTATCAGGCAATTTGTTTTTCGGGATCATGCTCGGGTGCATAGGCACGCTCGGCAGTTTTTTCGGCCTGCCTCTGGACATCCGCCACATCACGTTTTCCAGTGCCAACCTGATGTTCGCGGCAGTGGGCATGAATGGAAAAATGAGTCTGGAAGACTGGGCGCTTCCCGTCATCGGCGTAGTGTTGATCGGTGCGGTGAATTTGCTGGTGAGTTTCACGCTTGCCCTGACGGTGGCATTGCGCTCGCGCGGTGTCAACCTGCGGCGTGAATGGACTGTGCTGGGTGAGTTGGGGCGGCGCGCGCTATCAACGCCGCGCGATTTCTGTTTCCCGCCGCCTGATTCTATCGATCTTGACGGTCCGCAGCCCGCAGCACCGGGTGCCGATGCCGGCGAACACAATGCCGGTGGCGATTAATCGCTGGTCTTGAGCCCGTTCCAGCGCGGCGTCATTGCATGGGCAATGTCGAACAGGTCGAGCACACGGCCAACCGTGTGGTCAACCATCTCGGCAATCGATTGGGGGTGATGATAAAAGCCCGGCAGTGGCGGGAAAATCACGCCGCCCATTTCGGTGACGGCCGTCATGTTACGCAGATGGGCGAGGTTGAACGGGGTTTCGCGCACCATCAACACCAGGCGGCGGCGTTCCTTGAGCACCACGTCGGCGGCGCGCGCTACGAGGTTGTCGGACAAGCCATGCGCCACCGATGCCAGGGTTTTCATCGAGCAAGGCGCCACGATCATGCCGGCCGATTCAAACGAACCGCTGGCAATAGCGGCGCCGATGTCGCGCGGGTTGTGCGCCTTGTGTGCCAGCGCCTCGACATCCTTGCGTTTCATGTCCAACTCGTGATGCAGGTTCAGCACCCCCGCTTCGGATACGATCAGGTGGGTTTCCACCTCGGGCAGGTCGCGTAGAACCTGCAGCAGGCGCACACCGTAAATCGCACCGGTTGCGCCGGTGATGGCGACGACGATCCTTTGTTTGTCCTGCCGCGCCATCGATGGCGATCAGGCGCTGAGCAGGGTCTTCAGTTCGCCGGAATCGAACATTTCATTCATGATGTCGGAACCGCCGATGAATTCGCCTTTGACGTAGAGCTGGGGAATAGTCGGCCAGTTCGAATAGTCCTTGATGCCTTGGCGCACTTCGGGGTCGTCGAGCACGTTGATCGTGACGATATTTTCCACGCCGCTGGCCTTCAACAGCTGGATGGCGCGGCCGGAAAAGCCGCATTGCGGAAATTGGGCCGTGCCCTTCATGAACAAAACCACCGGGTTGCCGGTAACGGTTTCTTTGATCCAGGTTTGTACGTCGCTCATTGCTGCCTCGCTAAGTCGGGTGATATATGACGTCATTATAGGTAAATCCGGCCGGGGTTGCCTGCTCGCGCCGTTTTCGGTCCGGATTTGCCTAAATGTTATCTTTTCAGTTTGGCAAACGCCGCCGCCATCGCGCTATTGGCATCCTCGCGCTGCGGCTTGGCCTGATGCTGCGCCAGCCGTTTGGCATCATTTCGATCACCGCGCTGCTCCGGCTTGGCGCCGGCCACCGGCGCGCTGTCGGCCAGCCGCATGGTCAGGGCAATGCGCTTGCGCTTTTCATCGACTTCGAGCACCTTGACCTTGACCACTTGCCCGGCCTTGACCACCGTGTGCGGGTCCTTGACGAAGGTGTTGGACAGGGCCGAGATGTGCACCAGACCGTCCTGATGCACGCCGATGTCGACAAAGGCGCCAAAGGCGGCCACGTTGGTAACGACACCTTCGAGGATCATGTCCGGGCGCAAATCCCTGATTTCCTCGATGCCGTCCTTGAAGGTGGCCGTCTTGAATTCCGGACGCGGATCGCGGCCCGGCTTTTCCAACTCCTTCAAGATGTCGGTGATGGTGGGCACACCGAATTTCTCGTCGGCATACTTGGCCGGCGTAAGCGACTTGAGCAGGCGCTCATCACCGATCACGCTTTTCACGTCTTTCTTGATGTCGGCCAGGATCTTTTCCACCAGCGGATACGATTCGGGGTGGACTGCCGAAGCATCGAGCGGATTCTGGCCGTTCATCACGCGCAGGAAGCCTGCTGCCTGTTCGAACGTTTTGTCGCCGAGGCGCGGCACGGCGCGCAAGTCATTACGTGACGCGAACATGCCCTTCATGTCGCGATAACTGACGATGCTTTGCGCCACGCTGGAGTTCAGGCCCGATACGCGTGCGAGCAGCGGCGCCGAAGCGGTGTTGACGTCAACGCCGACGGCATTCACGCAATCTTCCACCACGGCATCGAGCGAGCGCGCCAGTTGGGTCTGGCCGACGTCATGCTGATATTGACCGACGCCGATCGACTTTGGATCGATCTTCACCAGTTCGGCCAGTGGGTCTTGCAGGCGGCGTGCGATCGATACGGCGCCGCGGATCGAGACGTCCAGGTCGGGCAGTTCGCGCGAGGCGAATTCGGATGCTGAATACACCGAAGCGCCGGCTTCCGAAACCACGATCTTGGTCAGGCCCAGTTCCGGGCGCAGCTTGATCAGGTCCTGTGCCAGCTTGTCGGTTTCTCGGCTGGCCGTGCCGTTGCCGATGGAAATGAGCGAGACCTTGTGCTTCTCGGCCAGTTGCGACAGTGTGTGCAGCGTGCCATTCCAATCGTTGCGCGGCTGGTGCGGGTAGACGGTGGCGGTGTCGACCACCTTGCCGGTGGCGTCGACGACGGCCACCTTGACGCCGGTTCGCAGGCCGGGGTCCAGGCCCATGGTCGCGCGCGGGCCGGCCGGCGCGGCCAGCAACAAGGCTTTCAGGTTGCGTGCGAAGACGTTGATCGATTCGATCTCGGCTTTTTCGCGCAGCGTCGTCATCAGCTCGGTTTCGAGATGCATGAACACCTTCACCCGCCAGGCCCAGCGCACGGTGTCGGCCAGCCATTTGTCGGCCGGGCGGCCCTTGTTGCTGACGCCGAATTGCGCGGCGATGCGGCCTTCGCAGGGGTTGAGCGGGGCGTCCCATTTCGGTTTTTCTTCTTCGCTGTCCAGGCGCAGCGCCACGGTCAGCATTTCTTCGCGGCGGCCGCGGAACAACGCCAGGGCGCGGTGCGACGGGATGGTGCCGATGGTTTCCGAATAATCGAAGTAGTCGGCGAATTTTTCGCCGGCTTCCTGCTTGCCTTCGACCACTTTCGATTCGACCACGCCGTGTTCCTTGAGGTAGGTGCGTAGGGTCTGCAACAATCCGGCATCTTCGGCGAAGCGCTCCATCAAAATCTGGCGCGCGCCGTCGAGTGCGGCCTTGTTGTCGGCCACGCCGGGGTTGTCGCCGCTGTCGGTCTTGAAGGCCGGCTTCAGGTATTTGGCGGCTTCTTCTTCCGGCGAAAGCGTCGGGTCGGCCAGCAAGGCGTCGGCCAGCGGCGTCAGGCCCGCCTCGGCGGCAATCTGGGCCTTGGTGCGGCGCTTTTGCTTGTAGGGCAGGTAGAGGTCTTCCAGCCGGGTCTTGTCTTCGGCGTGCATGATCGCATCGAGCAGCACCGGAGTCATCTTGCCCTGTTCTTCGATCGAAGCGACGATGGCGCTGCGGCGGTCTTCCAGTTCGCGCAGGTAGCGCAGGCGCTCTTCGAGCAGGCGCAGTTGGATGTCGTCGAGACCGCCGGTCGCTTCCTTGCGGTAGCGGGCGATAAACGGCACGGTGGCGCCTTCGTCAAGCAGGGTAATGGCGGCGGCAACCTGTGCCGGTTTGGCGGCGAGTTCAAGCGCCAGGCGTTGTTCTATGGTGGGGAGCATGTGGGGAAAAAATCGGTGAATCGGAAATCGTGGGCTCGGTGAATCGAAACGTCAGGCGAGATGATACGTCAAATCGTGGGGTGAAAGTCAGGCGGAGGGCGATGCCATTGCGCCTCCGCTCACCCGCTCTATGCCGGCCAGGTCGCGCCGGCTTTGCACTTCGGCAAAACCATGTCTTGCAAGCAATGCGCGCACGGCAGCGGCCTGATCGTAACCGTGCTCGATGAAGAGCCTGCCGCCGGGCGCCAGGTGGGTTTGCGCGCCTTCGCAGATGCGTCGAATGGCGCTCAATCCGTCGGCATGGTCGGTCAATGCATCAATTGGTTCGAAGCGCAGATCGCCTTGCTGCAGGTGGGCGTCGCCATCGACGATATAGGGCGGGTTGGAGACGATGAGGTCGAATTGCCTGCCTGTGAGCGCCGCATACCAGTCGCTTTGCAGGAATTCGACCTGCACGACATTTTGCGCGCCATTGCGCTGCGCCACAGCCAGCGCGGCGGGACTGACATCGAGGGCCGTCACTTTGGCGTCCGGACGGGCGTGGGCCGAAGCCACGGCAATGGCGCCGGACCCGGTTCCCATGTCGAGCAGGCAGCCGTTTTGCGGCAGATATTCGATGGCCAGTTCGACCAGCAATTCGGTTTCCGGGCGCGGAATCAATACGTCGGGCGTGACGTGAAACGGCAGGCCGTAAAATTCGCGCGTGCCGACGATATAGGCGATGGGTTCGCCGGCAAGGCGGCGTTCGATCAGCGATGAAATCCGTGCAGCGTCTACTTCCGTCAGCAAGCGTTCCGACTGCGTGATCAGTTGCGTGCGCGACAGGCCGAGCCCCTGCATGAGCAGGATGCGCGTTTCAAGCGCATCGAGCGGCGAATTTTTCTGCGCTGCCGCGAGGCTGAGCGGTGACATGAGGAAGGTTGAAGTCGGTCGGCTTCAGGCCGCCCTGCGCCGCAGTATCAATATGGCAAAAACGATCGTGATGCCGATGAACCATAGCAACGCCCATTGCGGCAGCTGGAGGCCGAGGAAAGGATCGTAGGGCGTGGTGCAGATGCCGTCGGCCCTGAATACGGTAGGAAGAATCTTGGCAGGAAAGATGTGATTGAGCGAAGTTTCCAGCGGATCAAGGCCGCAGGAAATTTTCGGGTGGGCCATGATCCAGTTGTGCCAACCGGAGGCACCGACGCCGCCCAGCGAAAACAATGCCGCCAACATGACGCCGCGTTGCACGCCCTTGGGCGGCAGAAAGGCGCTGACCAGGCAGATGATGCCTATCGTGAGGAACAGGTAGCGTTGGATCACGCACCACGGGCAAGGCAACATTTCTTCGACAATCTGGAAATACAGGGCGCCGCCGATGAGGCCGAAACAGGCCAGGGCGATCACGATCAGCAGCAGTTTGTTTGATTTCATGTCGGCAACTGGTAAGGGAACGGTTAATGGATAGCAATATAAGGAATTAGTTCAAATACTATCGCCCAATGCCGCCAGCAATTCGGCCTGGTGCTCGGCGATCAGCGAATCGGTCAATTCCTGCAGGTCGCCGTCCATGATGAAGTCGAGCTTGTACAGTGTCAAATTGATACGATGGTCAGTCATGCGGCCTTGCGGGAAATTATAGGTGCGAATCCGCTCGCTGCGGTCGCCCGAGCCGATCAGCGATTTGCGCGTGGCGGCTTCTTTGGCCTGGATCTCGCGCAACTGCACGTCCTTGATGCGCGCGGCCAGCACCTTCATGGCTTGCGCCTTGTTCTTGTGCTGGCTGCGGTCGTCCTGGCATTCGACTACGATGCCGGTCGGCAGGTGGGTGATGCGCACGGCCGAGTCGGTCTTGTTGATGTGCTGCCCGCCGGCGCCGGATGCGCGGAAGGTGTCGATACGCAGGTCGGCCGGGTTGATGTTGACGTCCTCGACTTCGTCGGCTTCCGGCATGATGGCGACGGTACAGGCCGAGGTATGGATGCGGCCCTGGGTTTCGGTCGCGGGCACGCGTTGCACGCGGTGCCCGCCTGATTCGAATTTCAGGCGCGAATAGGCACCGAAGCCGATGATGCGCACGATCACTTCCTTGTAGCCGCCGAGCTCCGAAGCCGACTCGGAAATCATTTCCACCTGCCAGCGGTTGCGTTCGGCATAGCGCATGTACATGCGCAGCAGATCGCCTGCGAACAGCGCCGCCTCGTCGCCTCCGGTGCCGGCGCGGATTTCGAGGAAGATATTGCGTTCGTCGTTGGGGTCTTTCGGCAGCAGCATTTTCTGCAGGTCGATTTCCAGCTGCGCCATGCGCGCCTTGGCGGCGTTGATTTCTTCCTGGGCAAACTCTTTCATTTCCGGGTCGGACAGCATGTCCTGCCCGGCTTGCAGATCATTGGCCGCCAAGGTGTAGGCGCCGTAGAGCTCAACCAGCGGGCCGAGTTCGGCATGTTCGCGGTTGAGCTTTCGGTAGCTGTCCATGTTGGACGTGGCTTCCGGCTGTTGCAGCAGGTCGTTGACTTCTTCCAATCGATTGGTCAATTGGTCGAGCTTGGCAAGCATTGATGGTTTCATGGAGCGGGTTTTTCAGGTATTCGGTACGGAGCCGCATGCAAGCGGGAGATGCGCGCAGACAGGCGCAATATGGCGGAGAGCGCAGCTAGCGCTTGGTGCGGAACAATTGCGGCAAGAGGGCAGCCAGGCGCGCGCGTTCGTCGCCCTGGGCCTGGTGCAGGGCCTGTTGCGGGCCGTGCAGGAATTTGGCGGTGAGGCCGCGCGATAAGGCTTCCAATACGGCATCGATGTCTTCGCCTTTGGCCAGCATCTTGCGGGCGCGTTCGAGTTCCGCCAGGCGCATGAATTCGCCCGATTCGTGCAGGTCCTGGATCAGCGGCACCACCGAGCGCGTGTCGATCCAGTGCATGAACGACTGCACGCGCGTTTCGATGATGGCTTCGGCCTGGGCCACGGCAGCCTGGCGGTTTTCCATGCCCGACTGCACGACCTTGCCGAGATCGTCAACCGTATAGAGGTAGACGTCGTCGAGGCGCGCGACTTCGGCTTCGATGTCGCGCGGCACGGCCAGGTCGACCATGAACATCGGCTTGTGGCGGCGCGCCTTGACGGCACTTTCCACCAGTCCCAGACCAATGATGGGCAGGGTCGAGGCGGTGCAGGAAACGATGATGTCGAACGACGACAGTTGCTGCGGCAATTCTGCCAGGCGTATGGCCTTGCCGTTGAAACGGTGCGCCAGCGCCTCGCCGCGTTCAAGCGTCCGGTTGGCAACCGTCAGCGATTTTGGATTCTGTGCAGCGAAGTGTGTGGCGCACAATTCGATCATCTCGCCGGCGCCGACGAACAGCACGTGCTGGCCGGAGATCTTGTCGAAGATGCGTTGCGACAGGCGCACGGCGGCCGCCGCCATCGAGACGCTGTGCGCGCCAATTTCCGTGGTCGAACGCACTTCCTTGGCAACCGCAAAGGTGCGCTGGAACATCTGGTGCAGGCAGGTACCGAGTCCGCCGGCGGCTTCGGCCTGGCGCACGGCATCTTTCATCTGTCCCAGGATTTGCGCTTCGCCCAGCACCATCGAGTCGAGGCCGGACGCGACGCGGAACACATGGCGCACTGCATCGTCTTGCGGCAGAGTGTAGAGATAAGGCCGCAAATCGCCATAAGGCACGCCATGGTGATCGGCCAGAAAACGCGCGGTGGCGTCGATCGCTGCATCCATGCTGCCCGCCTGGCCGGGCGCCATGTGGCTCGCTGCATACAATTCGGTACGGTTGCAGGTCGAGAGGATGGCCGCTTCCTGGCCGAAATCGGTAGTCGAGCGGCTATACCAGGCGCGCGCCGCTTCCACCGCTTGGCTGATGCGGTCGGCCGGAAACGCCACCTTTTCGCGCAACGATACGGGCGCGGTGGTGTGGTTGATGCCGACGGCGAGCAGCTGCATGGGGGAGAAGGGGGAAATCGGAACAGCGCTATTATAGCGCCTCGCCCTTGGGCGTGCCCCCGCTTGCTGTATGTGCAATAGATTGAACGACGCCGGTCATGTGTAATCTGCCGCGTTGTACGACGGGATCGCCAGCGTGAACGTGGTACCCGATCTTTCCACACTGGAGAAATTGATTGAGCCGTGGTGCCGTTCAACCACGGTCTTGACGAACACCAGCCCCAGGCCGATGCCGTCGTGGCGCGCGCGATCGACCTGGCTCAGACGCTGGAAACGCTGGAACAGGCGCGGTTTGTCGGCCTCGGAAATGCCCGATCCCTGATCGATCACGTGGCACAGTATCTGGCCGCTGGAACTGTGCAGGCGCAGCACGCAGCGGATCGTCGTGTGCGGCTGGCTGTAGTTGATCGCGTTCGAAATGAGATTGACGAGGGCACGCGTCATCAGGCCCCGGTCTACCCAGACAGGGAATTCACCGTCGGGAATGTCGGTGGTCAGCTTGATCTGCTTGCCGTTGGCCTGGGTCCACATTTCGTCGGTGGCGTCCAACAGCATGTCCTGGAAGTCGATTTCCTCGAAGCGGTATTCATGCGATTCGGCGCGCGCCAATTGCACGAAATTGTCCGCCAGGCCCAGTGTCCGGCGCGAGGCTTTTTCGATGCGCGCAAACAATTCGCTTTGCGGAAGTGCCGATTCGGGCTCATTTTGTAATTCGAGCAAAGCGAGGATCGATGCTTGAGGCGAACGCATATCGTGCGACAGGAAGCGCAGGGTTTCGTCGCGGCTGCGCTCGGCTTCGCGTATGGTGGAGATGTCGATGATATTGACGATCCACCCGATCAGCACGTTGTTGGCCGAATGGAAAGGCGCGCTTTTTATCAGCAGGTCGCGTTCCTGCTGGTCGCGCACAGCGATTCCATTAACCAGTTGCCTGACGTGATTCAAATCGAGCAATTGGCCCCATTCGAAGGGCCCCAGGCTGGCCTGGTCCAGCGGTTCGGCCTCGTGCAATTGGCGCAAGAGATCGAGCAGCATGGCATCTTGCAGTTGCGTGACGCCGAGCGCCGCGAAATAGGTGCTCGCTTGCCGGTTGGGCAACAGGATGCGGCCGTCGGTATGCGTCACCAGCGTGGCATCGGGGAGGTTGTCGAGACTGTCGGAGACGAACTGGCGCAGGTCGCGCACGCGCCGCGCCGCATTCTTCATGGCGTTGATGCGGCGCTCGAGCACGTCTTCAATCTGATCGCTCGATTTGGTCGAATCGTCTTCCGGCAGCAGGTGCGGTTCCTGGTCGAGCCGAATGAATTCCTGGCCCAGATAGGTGATCGCCGCTTCGAGTCGGCGCCAGCTCCACAGCGGGTAGGACAGCACCAGCGTCAGCAGGGCCGCGCCCGGCGCCAGCCACATGCCGGCCTGCAATGCCAGAAAACTGACGACAAGGATGAGCGCCATCAGGCTGCCGCTCACCAGCAGTGCCATGCGCGGCGAAAGCCAGATATATGCCGTCATCGCCAGGAGCACGGGCAGGGCGGAAAACAATGCCGTCTGCCAACGGTCGGCCACGGCAATCGATTTGTGGTCAAGCAGGCTGGCAAGGATGTTGGCATTGATTTCCACGCCCGGCATGGCACCCGCATTGCCGGAAATCGGCGTCGGATAGGCATCGGCCATGCCCAAGGCCGTTGCGCCGACCAATACGATCTTGTCTTTGAAAAATTCGTTGGGCACTTCGCCGCGCAGGACCGAAACATAGGGCACGGTCTGGAAATGTCCGTTGTTGCCCGCATAGGGAATATGCATGTGGGCGAAGCGCTGCCAGGATGGCAGCGTGGCAGCCGGGTTGTCCTGGGTGAACTTGGGCAAGGTTATCTGGTATTTGGTCGTCTGCTGTGCGACCGAGTTCAGCAGGGCCAGTGCAAAATGCGGGCGGGCGGCCGCGTTTTTTCCTTCCAGCAAAAACACGCTACGCACCACACCGTCGTCGTCGTGCTGCAGGTTGATGTGGCCGAGGCGATAGGCAGCATCGGCAAATTCCGCTATCGGTGGCGTTTCCATGGCGCCGGTGCCGTTTTCGCCCATTACCACCGGCAGGACGACGTGGCCGCTGCTTTTGATAGCCTGCGCCAGCAGGGTGTCACCGGGACGCGAGCCATCTGCCTGCGCGCGTTCCGGTTCGGACAGAATGATGTCCAGGCCGACACTGCGCGCCTGCGCGTTGGTCAGTCTATCGAGCAAGTCTGCGTGCAGCTTGCGCGGCCAGGGCCAGCGACCAAGCTGGGTGAGGCTGTAGTCGTCGATGGCGACGATGATGATGTCGTCACGCGCGGGACGATCACTATGGGAGAGAAAATTGTCGTACAGGGTGAGGTCGGCGCGCCCCAGGCCGTTTTGCCAGCCCAGTACCAAGCCGAGCAGGACCATGGCAACCGTGAGCGAAAACCATTCGCGCAGGGCCATCCGGCGGATGAAAGGGCTGAACCGCGGAATCTTCATGGTTCAGCCGGCGCGAGAGGAGATTTTCCTGGAGTCAATGCCCGGCGCTGGTGAGGTTTCGTTTCCCGCTGGCGGGGCCGCCATCGTTGATGACCCAATGGTCGGTCACGATAAACGCCTGGGTCGTCGAAAACGCACTGGTGCTGCCATCCGGATTGACGCTCTGGACGCGCGCGTAATAGGTGCCGAAGGTGGGACGCGGCATATGCGCCTCGGACTTGTCTGTGCTGGTGTTGTAGATCAGCCAGGTGAATTGCGGGTCGCGCGCCACCTGCAGGGTCGACTCCTTCCCTGCCGTTGCCTGCCAGCGCAGGGTGACTTGCTTGTCGTCGGAACCATCGACATACGGAGCGGCCATGCCCGCCGCCGCTACCGCATGTGCGCTGAAATTGACCGACTGTATGCGGGCATAACCTTCCAGGCCATGTTTGTCGACAGCCGTCATGCGGACGAAGTAAGAACCTTCACGCAGGCCGGCAAATTTGATATGCGGTTCGTTCGAACGCACTTCGGCCAGCACATCCTGCCCATCCGGGTCGTTGGCGACCTGCACGTGGTAGGCGGTCGCACCGGCCACGGGCGACAAATGCAATTGCGGCGCACCGTCCTTGCCAAGGCTGGCCAGGCTTGGCGCAGGCAGCAAATCGATCGGCTGACCGACGCCTTTTGCATTGACGACGTTGCCTTTGCCCGCATCGAGCATGACCTCGGAGCCGGGCTTGCCGTTGCCGACGGCAACCTTGCCATTGACGACTTCGTTGGTGGTCTTTTCACCATCGACACCAACGCGGAACTGCGTGCCGCGCACGCCCGCCACTGAGGTCGGCGTGCGAACTTCATAACTGCCCTTGTTGGTTTCCAGCGGCGAAACGCGTGACTCGACGTGGCCGTGCAACAGCATCAATTCCGTGCGCGGACTCTTGGTAAACCGCGCCATGCGCAGCTTGGCGAACTTGACGTGACTGTTGGACGGCAGTGAAATGCGCGACGCATCGGGCAAAGCCATGGTCAGAAAGCCATTGACGCCGGTTTCGATCTGCGCCCCTTCGGCGAGCAAGGCGCCGACCTGCATGTCGATCTTTTGTCCATCTGCCGTGCTTGCGCTCACGCTGCCTGACAGCGCCACCACCTTGGCCTGGCTCGGCTCGTCAGTCAGCAGATCGGCAGGAATGTTGATCGGCGTGCCGATCGCAATATTGCTGTCCTGATTGATGTGGTTGACCTTGGCCAGAATGGTCCAGTTTTCGATGCGCGTAGTCCATTGCTGGGCAATCGACATCAGTGTGTCGCCGTTGCGGGTTTGGTAGGTGATGCCGGAAGGGCCGACCACGATGGAATCGGCCGGCATGGTGCCGCCTGCCGACCAGGCGAAAAAGGAAACGCTTGCCAGGGTGAGCAAGAAAATCAGGCTGCGTAGGGTGTTGCGCATGGTCTCTCCGCACACCCGGTGTTACTTTCCGGGTGTTAAGCGAAAATAGTAGCACTTTTTTGCTTGCTTTTGACCATTGTTACACCTTGGCAAGTGGCCTTGTCCCTTTGGCGGCACTGCTGGGCAATGCCGACAGACAAAAGTCCGCCGCCCGGGGCGCGGTCGAAAGGCCCCCCTTGGAGGACGTCAGGCGCTGATTTGTTCCAACCTGTAGCCGTAGCTATAGACCGGCGCGAGGCGGAAACCGTTCTCCGGACGCAGCTGCAGCTTGCTGCGCACGCGCGAAACATGGGTGTCCATTGTGCGCGAGGGGACTTCGACATCGCGCGACCAGACGGCTTCGAGGATATAGGCGCGCGAGAGCGGGCGCCCGAGATTGCGGAAAAACAGCAAGGCGAGGTCGAATTCCTTTTGCGTGACTTCAATGTCGACGCCGGACATGGAGAGACGCCCGGTACGCGATTCGAAAATATAATTGCCGAACTGGATCTGTTCGATTGCACTCTGGCTTGGATAGGCGCGTCGCAACAATGCCTGTACCCGCGCAACGAGTTCACCGCGACGAATCGGCTTGATCATGTAGTCGTCGGCACCGGCCGCCAGCCCCGCAACGATATCGTCCTCACCAGAGCGGCTGGTCATGAACAGAACCGGGAGCGTCGGCGGCAGCTTTTCGCGTGCCCAACGCAAAACTTCGGCTCCGCTCAAGTCTGGCACTTGCCAGTCGATAACCAACATATCGTATAGTTCGCGGCGCAACTGGACGAGCATTTCCTTGCCGCTCATGAATGGGTGGCAGATGTGTCCGGCAGCGGTCAAAACCTGGCAAACCAGATCGGTCTGGCTGCGGTCGTCGTCGAGTACGGCTATTCTCATGATATGTGGTTACAAATGATGTCTGGGTAAATTCAGCGGATTTAACAAAGTATCGCTGTTATGTGGTCTCTTATGTTGTAATTTGACAATATTTCACAAATTGTCGGCACAATTACTCCCATAGTTGCCCTTGTCATAATTTTACGCAACAAAAATCCGCCAAATTTGCTGCTTGTTTATCCTTTGAAGCGTTAAAGGGCGGCAATGTTCACGAAATATGTTGCATTTCGAATGTTCGGTGTATCTTGAACGGATGCGACGAAAATCTCCCGTGATGTGGCAACTGTTGCCTGGCTCTGAATCAGATATCGAACTGGTGCGCAAAAAGTGCCGGCGCCTCGTGTTGCGCCGCGCCGCGATGTCGGCAAGTGTCTCCGCCATTCCCGTGCCGGGTCTGGACATCGCGTCCGACCTCGGATTTCTTGCCAGGGCCATTGAAGACATCAATGTCGAATTCGGGTTGGCACCGGATCAGGTTGCCCGCCTCCAGCCGAAAATGCGTTTGGTCATTTATGAAATGACGGTTGGCATGGGTGGTTTAATGATCGGCAAGGTGATTACCCGCGAAGTGGTGGCGCGCATGCTGCAGCGCGGCGGGCTCAAGGTTTTCGCCCGGCATGCTGCAAAGATTGTTCCCATTGCCGGGCAGATCGCCGCTGCCTCAATCGGATTCGCGACATTTCGCTATTTGGCAAATCAGCATATCGATGCCTGCGCGCAGTTGGCTTCCGATCTGTTACCTTACGCCGAGACGGCGACCCAATTGGTCGACGACTAAACGTGAAGATCGAGACTATTGGTTAATTTGTCATTGATACCGACAATTTAAACCGTGAAATCTTACTCTCTGTTATTCTTTTTGCCCTAGGCTACGAGGTCGTCGAACCTCGAGTCTTCATCCGGAATTGCCACAGGGTTGGTTGGTCCCATCACTCCACTTGATGGGAGTGGAAGGTTCGGAATTACTTGAGGAGTGAGGAAAATCGCAAACGAACGAGAGAGATTCAGTCTTCGCCTGCAGCAAACCCTGCGAAATGCGCACCATTCGCCGGATAGTCCGACCGAGTTAGCCCGGGATTTCAATATTCGTTTTTCCGGACGCCCGATCACGGTGCACGCAGCGCGAAAATGGCTGGTAGGGGAAGCCATTCCTACACAGGACAAGATGCGAACACTCGCCGAGTGGTTGCATGTGCCTATTGACTGGCTTCGTTTTGGCGGTGACGAAAACGGATCGGTAGCAGCGCCGCCGAGCCCCGTCTTCAAATCGGCAGAGCTCAAGCTGATTTCCGACCTGCAATTGCTGGACGATCATCACCAGATGATGGTTCGGGAATTCATTCGTATTTTGTTGCATGCGAATGGCAGGCGCGTGAACAGCGCGACAATGTCCGAGGTGGCAAGCCAGAACGTGGCAGTCAACTAGCGTACTTTGCCGAATCGATGGGAATCGGTTCGGCACCGTGAGATGTGGGTGAACATCAGGCGATGCCGCTGTTTTTATGGCGGGGGATTGTTGCGCTCTTGAGAAATGCACGTCCCGAGTTTGCCCGCAGGCCCGACCCCGGCCCTTGCATGGAACAGTTCCAGGCATCCGACAAGCAACTTCGCTTCAGCCGATATCAGACTTAATTCCAAACTTAATTCCAGACCTAAGCCGCGTGCTGCAAATGGCATCATCGCCATAAGATCGCGCGATTACCTTATCTTTTTCGGGTTCGGAAATACGATGCCCGTGGTCGATCAGGCGAATGGAAATGTTCGATGTGTTCCTGTCCTCGCTCGGCGAGAAGGCTTTTGGCCGGGATTTTGATTCAGCGGGCGAAATCCCGTCGTTTGATCTGAACCGGGTGGCGGCGGTACACGACACCGTAGATCGCAAGATTGCCGTCTGCGTGAAACGCGGTCGATGTATTTTGACGGCATATGAACGATCTCTGCATTGCAGCGAGCGAGGGACTCAACGATTGCTTTTTTCTATGCCGACCTTGCCGTATTCGACGGGAAGCTTCACGTAGAACAAGTGAAGATTTTCCTTCACCAGTGCGTCGAACAAACGATCGCATTCCACTTCGCTGACGATCATCGTGACCTGGACAGGGTGATCGATCAGATCGAACATGTGGGCTGCGTGGATTCTTCGGTCTTGTCCGAATCCGGTCGCGCCCATAAAGGCAGTTGCGCTGCGGATGCCTTGCGCGCGGGCCAAGTCGATTAGCCAATCTGACAAGTGCTTGCCCGCGTGGAACAAGTCCTGCTGGGTGAAAAACTCCAGCTGGTAGCCTTTCATTCGGGTCTCCTTGATCAATCTAAAAAAATTGCAACAATTCCCGGCGCGCATTGAGTCAGCATGCCTGCTTGCGCGTGGGGCATGGCGCATTGTATTTCTGTCGATTCCGGCGAGGTATGAATAATGTTTAATAAATGAAACTTGTGGCCCTCATATAATCTGGGTCGTCGCCGCTTGGCTGCCATGGGTATGTTTTTTGCGCTTTTTCGACTGGAACCGAAATAGTTGCAATGAGAGCCATGGGCCGGTGCACCCTACGCCACGGAGTCA
>DATBQE010000217.1:0-68046 GCA_036561005.1 Burkholderiaceae bacterium
GGTGTGGGAAGAGGAAAACCCAAGACTATACTAGGTTTCAACGCAAATCTCAATGCTTTCAAGCGCTTACCCCGAATTTCGACATGCAAAGCGTACTTTTCGCAGCCGCAAGGCAATGATTTGCTTGCAATTGTCGTAAGCCTGTATAAAAATACAGCCTGTGCATATGCACAGCTAGTGTGACGTTTGCACTGGCTTCGACAACACGCTCAGGACTGCCCTCGACACCATGATCAAACTTACTGCCCGCCAGGAACAAATCCTCAACCTGATCAAGGACGCCATCGAGAACACCGGCTTCCCCCCTACCCGTGCTGAAATAGCAACAGAATTGGGCTTCAAGTCTGCCAATGCCGCTGAGGAACACTTGCAAGCCCTGGCACGCAAGGGTGCCATCGAAATCTCGCCGGGCACATCGCGCGGCATCCGCCTGTGCGGCGACCTTGGCGCAGAACGCGGAGCCGACCGCTTCATGGGCAGCCAGATGGCACTGCCGCATCCGATGCTGCTGCAATTGAATCTCCCGCTGATCGGCCGTGTTGCTGCGGGCTCGCCCATTCTTGCGCAAGAACACATCGAAGCGAATTACAACGTCGACCCCAACCTGTTTTCCGCCAAGCCTGATTATTTGCTCAAGGTGCGCGGCATGTCGATGCGCGATGCAGGCATCATGGATGGCGACTTGCTGGCCGTCAAAAAAGCCGACTCGGCCCGCAATGGCCAGATCGTTGTTGCGCGCCTGGGCGATGATGTGACTGTTAAACGCTACCGCAAAACCGGCGGGCTGATCGAACTGCTGCCGGAAAACCCAGACTTCAAGACCATCCGCGTGGAGGCCGAGCGCGACGAATTTGCGCTCGAGGGCCTGGCGGTCGGATTGCTGCGCGCCTGGGGTTGAATGGCATTGGCCGAATAAACAATGAGCGACTTCCTGCTATACGGCAACCGCGAATCGGGACATAGCTACAAGGTCAGGCTGATGCTGACCGTGGCTCGCGTTCCGCATCGCTATGAAGAAATCGACTTGATGCTGCCGCGCGCGCAGCGCCCGGAACCTTTCCGCTCGCAGTCCGCTTTCGGCGAAGTGCCGGTGCTTATGCACGGCGGGCAAGCATTGGTGCAATCCGATGCCATCCTGCACTACCTGGCAGGACACCTGCAGGCTTTCGGCGGCGAATCCGCGACCCGCCTTGACCGCGCGCGTGAATGGCTGTTCTGGGAAGCGAACCGCATCGGTTTTTCCTTCCCGCACCTGCGCTTTGCGAGAAAGTTTGCACCGGAGCAGTACCCGGCCGACGTTGTTGCCTGGCTGCGCCAACGTTTCGATCAGGATATTGCGCGACTTGAGGCTGAACTTTCCGATGGGCGGCGCTTCATTCTCGACGATAAAGCGAGCATCGCCGACTTTGCGCTGTGCGGTTATCTGTTTTGGTCGGAGCAGGCGGCCTTGGCGTTGCCGCCGCATGTCGCTTCCTGGCTAGGCAACATCAGCACCCTTCCCGGCTGGCAGGCGCCTTACGATTTGATGCGTCCATAAATACTGTTGCCGCGTCATACATCGCAGACCTTCGTAGAGTGCCGCCCCACCCTGCCAAACGTCGACAGATGCATGCTTATTTTTTGCGCGGCGCTAGTATCTGTTTGGCAATGCCGCGCAAAATATTGACTTCCTCAACTTCCAGCTGGGTGCGTGAAAACAGGCGTTTCAGGCGCGGCATCAATTTCTTTGGATTGTTTGCATCGAGGAAGTCGATGGCAACCAATGCTTCTTCCAGATGCGCATACATCCCTTCAATTTGCGCCAGCCCTGCCGTCTGCCCCTGAAAACCGATCTCAGTCTGCACCGGCACGCCATCAACGGCAGCCATGCGGCATTCATAGGTCAGCACCTGCACGGCCTGGGCCAGGTTCAGCGATGAATACACGGGGTTGGCCGGAATATTGATCAAGACGTTGCACTTTTCGACGATCTCATTGGGCAGGCCGAAGCGTTCATTGCCGAATACCAGAGCAAGGTTCAGCGTGGCATCTGACGCCGCTTGGGTCGCCAACTGGCGCGGCGTGACGATGGGAGGGGAAAATTCACGCAGTCGTGCACTGACGGCGGCGGCAAAGTTGCAGCCTTCCAGCGCCTCGGCCATGGAGCCGACCACGCGCGCCGCCTCCATGACATCCTGCGCGCCACTGGCGAAGGCGATTGCCTCGTCTTGCTGCCGGGCGTCTGCAAAGCGCGGTTTGACCAGTACCAGCTCGGAAAAACCCATGGTTTTCATGGCGCGCGCAGCCGCACCGATATTGCCGGGGCGGCTGGTTTCCACCAGCACCACGCGCAGGCGTTTGAAAAGAGAAGTGTCGGATTCTGGCTGATTCATTTAAAATGTTGCTTTTCGCGGTCTAATAACACTTAGCTTACCGCATCGCTCCTTAATTCATCCACGCGGTTCTTTGATGCTCATTGAGCAATAGTGCCGCCATTTTAACGGAAACATCATGCATCCCATGCTCAACACGGCAATCAAGGCTGCTCGCCGCGCCGCTGCCATCATCAATCGCGCATCCTTCGACCTCGACCGCGTCAAGGTCACCGAAAAGGGTCACAAGGACTTCGTCACCGAAGTCGACCAGGCGGCCGAGCAGGCAATCATTGAGGTGTTGATCGGCGCCTACCCCGACCACGCGGTGCTGGGCGAAGAATCGGGCCCGTCGGCCAATCTGCATGATGAAAACGAAAACGTCTGGATCATCGATCCGCTCGACGGCACCACCAACTTTATTCACGGCTTCCCTCAATATTGCGTCTCGATCGCCTTGCAGCATCGCGGCCAGATCACCCAGGCCGTGGTCTACGATCCGACGCGCAACGATTTGTTTACCGCCACCAAGGGCGCCGGCGCCTTCCTCAACGAAAAGCGCCTGCGCGTGACCAAGCGCGACAGAATCGGTGACGCCCTGATCGGCACCGGCTTCATGTACCGCGACAAGGAAGGCATGGACGAATACCTGAAAATGTTCCGCGTCATGACGGAAAACAGCGCCGGCCTGCGCCGCGCCGGTGCCGCTGCGCTCGACCTGGCCTATGTCGCAGCCGGGCGCCTCGATGGATTCTTCGAAAAGGGTTTGAAGCCTTGGGACATGGCTGCGGGTTCCTTGCTGGTCACGGAAGCGGGCGGCATCATGGGCACCTTCGACGGCGAGTCGGACTACCTGTACAAGGGCAACGCCATAGCCGCCACGCCCAAAGTGTTCGGACAAATGATTCCACTGCTGGCGCCGTTTGTTTGATCCCGGCTGTGCCGATTGCCCATTGACTCAACGATTCAACGCCTGCGTACGTTGCGCAGGCGTTGACCAGGCGCCCTGTCGAAAACCTCGTTTGCATCAAATCTGATCAAAGTTCCAAGCAATTGCGCGACACCTGTTATACTAGCGCACCGCGGCAAGCCCTCCAGTCATTCTTGTCGCCTGCATAGTTTCCCAGCGTGCTAATCCTTTTCGCCTGCGACTGGCGCCTCCACGGCGACAGGGCGATATCTCAATAGAGTCCACATGTCATTTTCAGCATTAGGCCTGACCGATGAAATCGTTCGCGCCGTAACCGAGCATGGTTACACTGTTCCTACACCCATTCAGGCGCAAGCCATTCCTGCAGTCCTGGCCGGCGGCGATCTGCTGGCCGGCGCACAAACCGGCACCGGCAAGACTGCCGGTTTCACGCTGCCCATCCTGCAACGCTTGTCAACTGCCGCCGGTGCACCCAAGACGACCGGCGCCAGCCGCCCCTTGCGCGCCCTAATCCTGACCCCGACGCGCGAACTCGCGGCGCAGGTTGAGGAAAGTGTCCGCACCTACGGCAAATACCTGAAGCTGACCTCGGCCTGCATTTTCGGCGGCGTGGGCATCAATCCGCAGATCAAACTGTTGAAGCATGGCGTCGACATTCTTGTCGCCACGCCGGGCCGCCTGCTTGACCACATGCAACAAGGCACGGTCAATCTGAACAACATCGAAATCCTGGTGCTCGACGAAGCCGACCGCATGCTCGACATGGGTTTCATCCGCGACATCCGCAAGATTCTCGCCGTGTTGCCGAAGAAACGGCAAAACCTGCTGTTCTCGGCCACCTTCTCCGACGAAATCAAGACACTCGCCGACGGCTTGCTCAATGCGCCAGCCATGATCGAAGTGGCACGGCGCAATTCGACGGTGGAAATCATTGCCCAGAAAATCCATCCGGTCGATCGCGACAAGAAGCATCCCTTGTTGGCGCACCTGATCAAGACTCATCAATGGACCCAGATCCTGGTGTTCACACGCACCAAGCACGGCGCCAACAAGCTGGTCGAGCAACTGGAAAAAGACGGCATCACCGGCATGGCAATCCACGGCAACAAGAGCCAGTCGGCGCGCACCAAGGCGCTGTCCGAGTTCAAGGAAGGCAAGCTGCAAGTGCTGGTTGCTACCGACATCGCCGCACGCGGCATCGATATCGACCAATTGCCGCATGTGGTCAACTACGATTTGCCCAACGTGCCGGAAGACTATGTGCACCGCATCGGCCGCACCGGCCGCGCCGGCGCAACAGGCGAAGCGGTTTCGCTGGTTTGTGTCGACGAGCAAGACATGCTGCGCGACATCGAAAAACTCATCAAGCGTTCGCTGCCGAAGGAAATCGTACCGGGCTTTGAGCCTGATCCGAATGCGAAACCGCAACCAATCCAGCTGCGCAGCCAGAATGCGCCAGGCCGGCGTCCTCAAGGCCGCAGCGGCAGTGGTGGCGGGGCAAAATCAGGCAGTACTTCGGCACCGGGGACAAAGCGGACGCAGGGACCAGCCAAGGCGCACGGCCAGGCCAGTTCGTTCAAGCCGGCCGCACCGCACCGTTCCGGCGGACGCGGAAGGTGATCGATAGCGGGCGGCAAGAATAGCCGGCCGCTACAAGTCGTCACATGCAGGCGCGGTAAATTTCACCAATCGAAACCAGCTTGGCGCGCGCCTGCGCCACCCCATTGATCGGCAAGGGCACCATGCCCTGCTTGATCGCAATGGCTCGATATACGTCGCTCGCCACGCCTGCCCGCACTTGCTCGCGCAGCGCGTCGGACATGACCAGCAATTCGTAGATCGCGATCCTGCCCTTGAAGCCGGTTTGCCGGCAATGCGGGCAACCTGCGCCGCGATAAAACACCTCGTCCTCAGCCAACCCGAGATTCTTGCGCATGAGGGGCGGCACCTCTTCTTCGCATAGACATTGATCGCAATTGCGCCTGATCAGGCGTTGCGCCAGCACGCCTATCACTGCTGAACGGATCATGTAGGGCGCTATGCCGATTTCCATCAGGCGCACCAGCGTGCTCGGTGCGTCATTGGTATGCAAAGTGCTGAAAACCAGGTGGCCGGTCAACGCGCTTTCTATCGCAATCTTGCAGGTCTCCACGTCGCGCATCTCGCCTATCATGATCACGTCAGGATCGTGGCGCAGGATGTGGCGCAAGGCTTGCGGAAAACCGAAGTCGATTTGCTGGTTGACCTGAATCTGCCGCGTGGAAGCCAGCTCGTACTCGATCGGGTCCTCGACCGTAATCACGTTGATGTTGGCGGCGCGCTCCACTGCCTGCAAGGCCGCATACAAGGTCGTGGATTTGCCCGATCCGGTCGGTCCCGTCACCAGAACGATGCCGTAGCTGCGCCTTAGCAGATCGAGAAACATTTCCTTGTCGCGCTCGCCGAATCCGATCTCGTCAATCGAGCGCAGGCCTTCACTCTTGTTCAATACACGAATCACCACGCTTTCGCCGTATTGCACGGGAATGATGGAAATGCGCAGATCTATCGTTTGCGCCTCATCCTTGATACGTATGCGCCCATCCTGGCCCAGGCGATGTTCGGCAATATTGAGGCCCGACAAAATCTTGATGCGGCTGACCACAGCGGGCAGCAAGCCCCGGGAATACTGGCGTATGCTGACCAGGGCGCCGTCTATGCGATACAGTAACTCGAAATTCTTCTCGGCCGGCCGTATATGAATGTCGGAAGCATGCTGCGCAATGGCATCGTGCAAAATCAAATTCACCAATTGCACCAGAGGCGCCTTGTTGGCAAGCTGTTCCGCATCTTTCCAGATGCGACTTTCATCGTTCGATGCATCGCCGGCCACCTCCAGCATGGCAAGATTCTGCGCATAGGCCGGCTCGCGGTACACCTTGTCAATCGCAATTTTGAGTTCGTCTTGCGCGGCAAGCACCAGGCGAAGCGGGCGACCTACCGTAAAACGCAGGAGCTCCAGATCAACGCTCGGCGGCAGGCTGTGCACTGCGATCACCACCGTGTCGCCGTCAAACATCAACGGCAAAGCATCCAGCGCATGCGCGAGGTCGGCCGAAATCAATGCGCTCGCATGCGGATCAATGTCGAACTCGGTCAGGCTCACGCGCGGCACGTCAAGTTCGCTAATCAAGGCTCGATTGACCGCCGCCGGTGTGGCGGCGCCCATTTCAACCAATATGTCGCCCAACCGCTTGCCCGGCGCGGTGCGTTGCATGTGCAAAGCCTCGCGCAACGCGACAGCCGTAATGGCATCGTCGTTGAGCAGATTTTGCCCAATCTTGTGATGGTCGGTCATATGGCGGCTCAATAATTCGCCCAACTCTTTTCCGTTGCGCGCGACCAGAGACTCCCCCTGCGCGGGGATTCGATGTACGGATATCATATTTTTATATTTTGTAAATCAACACCAGGCTCGGACACCGAACCGCCACAGCCACCGGACGGAAGCCATGAAAGCTCGAATTCCAATACAAGATTACAGGAATCGTGTTTCGGTAAATTGATGTGAATCAACCAGCAGCCGAATTCGGGCCTTCAGGCCCAACTTCGGGCCGGACCAGTGAAATATCCGGGTTAGATATGCACGACAATCTCGCTTAGAATTGAGGGCGCCTTTGAAATTGCGGCGTACGGCTCAGTCGCCGACGTTACAGGTCCGCTGTTGATGAAATTGCCAGACCGCCAGCATATTTTGAGCACTCCTCTCAATGTAAATATCGAAAATGGCCACTCACGCCGACAAGGAACCGAAAAGCCAGCCCAGCCCAGCCGTGAACTCCCGTGGCGGAAGTGACGCCGCGCTGCATTTCGTCGACAATCGCGCGGAGGCGACGGCGCAAAGACGGCGGCAGGACAAGGTGGATGACAGTGCCCAGGTGAAGCAGCAGGCAACGACGAATCGTATCCTGCAATGGAGGCAAGCCGTTCCGCTTGCCGGGCCGGCATTTGGGAAGAGCATGATCGCGCAACTGGTTTCGAAAAGAGGGCCGGCGGGCACCGATATCGAGGTCACTGAAATCCCTGATGGCTATGTGCCAGGCTGCCTGGACAGCGTGGATGGCGTCGTAAAATTCTACCGCCGCAGCGATGGCATTACCGAGGGGTGGAACGATACCGACCTGTTTTATACCGTGGATGAAGGAAATCTGGTGCAACTCACCACGGAGACCGTCAATACTCATTGGGACCAGAAATACCCAAATTTCGCAAAAGCGAGTGGCCCCGACTGGACAAGAAATTGCGAGGAATACGCAACCGGAGGCGGTGAACCAGGCACCAAATTGGGCGACTATACCAATGCCGAGCAACTCGACGCATTGCTAGGCGGGAATGGCAGCTACGTACTCCATTTGAGCTACCACTGGATGAAAGTGGAGAAAACGGGGGCTGATGCATTCACCATCCGTCAGAAAGATGGTGAAAGCGCCGTCTACACTAAGAATTTCAACAAAGCCGACGTGTTGGAATACATCCTGGGCATAAGATCGGCCGGCGGCGCGGTACATCGAGGCTGAGTCGGATAACGCGCAGAGCCTGGCAAACCGGTGGGTCGCGCCCCTATTCTCCGTCGGAATCAAAACGCCTCCGCGCCGTGATCGAAGCGGGCTCACCGCAACCGCCAATTCCATGCGTCCGACGATGGCTCATTTAGCGTCCTACCGCACAAGGTATGCTACATTCACGCCGGAACAGCCAGACAAAGCAAAATAAGATGGAAAAAGACAGCGCACAAAAACTTTCCCCCATGATGGTCCAGTACCACGGCATCAAGGCCGAGCACCCGGACACGCTGGTGTTTTACCGCATGGGCGATTTCTATGAGCTGTTTTTTGAAGATGCGCAAAAAGCGGCGCGCCTGCTCGGTATTACGCTGACAGCGCGCGGCACTGCCAATGGCGCGCCGATCCCGATGGCGGGCATACCCTTCCATTCGGTCGATCAATACCTCGCGAAATTGGTCAAACTTGGCGAGTCGGTAGCGATTTGCGAACAGATCGGCGACCCGGCGACCAGCAAGGGGCCGGTTGAACGCAAGGTGCTGCGCGTAGTGACGCCGGGAACGCTGACCGATGCCGACTTGCTGCCGGAAAAAGCCGAGCGGCCATTATTGGCCCTTTACAGTACATCGCAGCGCAAGAGCACCGCGATAGGTCTGGCCTGGCTCTCGATGGCGAGCGGCGTGTTGAAGCTGATGGAATTCACGGACGAAGCCAAGGCTGCGGAAACGCGCTTGCGCCAGGAACTGGAGCGCATCGGCCCGGCCGAATTGCTGGCATCGGAAAGTTTGGGCGAAGCTTTGCGCCTGGCCGTTCCCGGCAAGATCACGGCCGTGCCGGAGTGGCATTTCGATGCCACGCATGGAGAAAAGGCGCTGCTCGCCCAGTTGAACGTTTCGACGCTTTCGGGCTTCGGCGCGCAAGGCATGAATGCTGCCGTTGGTGCTGCAGGGGCACTGTTGCGTTATGCGCAATCAACTCAGGGCAAGGGCCTGCAGCATGTGCGCACGCTGACGGTCGAATCCGAAAGCGAATTTATCGGGCTCGATGCCGCCACCCGGCGCAACCTGGAATTGACGGAGACCCTGCGCGCGCAAAACGGCAGCGACGTTGGCCCGACATTATTTTCCCTGCTCGATCATTGCCGCACGGCCATGGGCTCGCGCCTGTTGCGCCATTGGTTGCACCACGCGGGGCGTGATCAATCCATCGCACAAGCGCGTCACGCGGCGCTCGGTGCGCTGTTGCGCGCCGACGCCTGCTCGGGCCTTGCCGGCGCGCTCTCTGCGGTGCCGGACATCGAACGCATCACCACGCGCATTGCCCTGTTTTCGGCGCGCCCGCGCGACTTGGCGGGCTTGCGCGCCGGGCTGCAGCAACTGCCTTCGCTGCGCAACTATGTGGCGATGTGCAGCAAGGATAGCGATGCCCCCCTGCTCACGGCGACGCATGAAGCACTGGCGACGCCGGTCGAATGCCTGGACTTGCTCGAAGGCGCAATTGCACTGGAACCGGCCAATATGGTGCGCGACGGTGGCGTGATCGCGCGCGGCTATGATGCCGATCTCGACGAATTGCGCGGCCTGTCGGAAAACGCAGGGCAATATCTGATCGACATGGAAACGCGCGAACGCGCACGCACCGGCATTGCCAACCTGCGCGTCGAATACAACAAGGTGCACGGCTTCTATATCGAAGTCACGCACGGCCAGACCGACAAGGTACCGGACGACTATCGCCGGCGCCAGACGCTCAAGAATGCGGAACGCTACATCACGCCGGAGTTGAAGGCATTCGAAGACAAAGCCCTGTCGGCACAAGAGCGCGCGTTGTCGCGTGAAAAATACCTTTACGAACAGGTGCTGCAGGTGTTGGCCGCACATATCGACGCACTGCAGCGCATTGCCCGATCCATTGCCCAGCTCGATACCCTGGTGGCGCTGGCCGAGCATGCGCAACGCAACAACTGGTGCGCGCCGCGCCTGATTGCCGAGCCGTCCATTTCTATCGAACAGGGACGCCACCCGGTGGTGGAAAACCATATCGAGCGCTTCATTGCGAACGATTGCGAACTCAATACCGAACGCAAATTGCTGTTGATCACCGGACCGAACATGGGCGGTAAATCGACCTACATGCGCCAGGTCGCCCTGATCACGCTGCTGGCCTACGTCGGTAGCTATGTACCGGCAACATCGGCCACCATCGGCCCAATCGACAAGATTTTCACACGTATCGGCGCGGCCGACGATCTGGCGGGCGGGCGCTCGACCTTCATGGTCGAGATGACCGAATCGGCCGCTATCCTGAATGGCGCCACCGAGCATTCGCTGGTGCTGATGGATGAAGTCGGGCGCGGCACCTCGACCTTCGACGGCCTGGCGCTGGCCTGGGCCATCGCGCGGCAGCTGATCGACGTCACGCGCAGCTATACGTTGTTCGCCACCCATTATTTCGAGCTGACACAATTGCCGGACGTGCATCCGAGCGCGGCCAATGTTCACCTCTCTGCAGTGGAGCACAAGGACAGCATTGTGTTCCTGCACGCAGTGCAGCCCGGCCCTGCGTCGCAGAGCTATGGCTTGCAGGTGGCGCAACTGGCCGGCGTGCCGCAGCAGGTGATACGTGCAGCGCGCAAGCACCTGGCGGCGCTGGAAGCGCACTCTGTGCAGTCGACACCGCAATTCGATCTGTTTGCCGCGCCGGGGTTCATACCGACCGAGGCCGAGGAACCGCTATCTGCAGCAGAAAACCCCAAACACTTGGCCTTGGTTGACGCCATCGACGCGATCGATCCAGATGCGCTGACCCCGCGCGAGGCGCTGGAAGCCTTATACCGTTTGAAGCAATTGAATCTCGCATGAAACCTCATCACGTTTGCGCACTGCTGGGCGCACTCATTTTGTCGGCCGCGCCGGTCGGCGCCATGGCATCGGATTTTGCATTCGGCGTTATCGGCCAGACTATCGTCACACCGAACGACAGTGCGCCGCTTGCGCAAGCCATCATGGAGAGCGACGCGGATAATCTCGCGTTCGTCGTGGCTGACGGGTTCAAGCGCGCCGACGAGAGCTGCAGCGACGACTTCTATCAGCAACGCTATAACGTGCTCGCCAATGCCAAGAACGGCTTGATCCTTGCGCTCGCGGCCGGCGACTGGAGCGAGTGCAAAACCGCAGCGGGTCGGGCTGACGGCATCGAACGCCTGAACCGTTTGCGCGAGCTGTTTTTCTCCGATGAATTCTCGCTCGGCGCCAGCAAGATACCGCTGTTGCGCCAATCAATCACGCCCAAGTTTCGCAGCTATACGGAAAACGCGCGCTGGGAAGTCGGCAACATCGTCTTCACAGCCTTCAATCTGCCGGCAGGCAACAACCGCTATCGCACCGAAGCCGGCCGCAACAGCGAATTCGAAGACCGCGCCATCGCCACACGCGAATGGCTGCGCCGAACATTCAACACTGCAGCACTGAGAAAGTCCGCCGGCATCGTGCTCATTTGCGACGGCGATCCATTCGTCAAGAACGGACAAGCACGTCTATTCGAAAGCAATGCGAGGCGTGACGGTTATGCCGAAGTCAGGCAGCAACTGACGACACTAGCGGCGAAGTTTCCCGGCAAGGTGCTGCTGATCCACAATCGGACAGACACGAAGGCGCTCCACACAGACAAGATCACATGGCGCGGCAATATGGGGGAGTTGGAAGTGGATGCAGGATGGGTGAAGGTCTCAGTGAGAACGGGTACTCCGGCACTATTTACCGCCAAACCGGGCGACACGCAAAGTCCCATGCAACCACAGTAGCCGGTGTTTCTGAGCGCCCAAACGGCGGCTTACGTTTTGCTCCCCTCACCCGCAGGCGGGAAAGGGGAGAAGAACAAAATTGGCTAAATAATACTTAGTGTAATGGATGGGTGCGGTAGTGATCGCCCTCACCTTCATCGTCCGCCTCGCCATGATGATGGCCGTGGGCACCATGCACATGCTGGTGCGCGACTTCTTCGTCGCTTGCAGCACGCACTTCCGTCACGTTCAATTCGAAACGCAAGGCGATACCGGCGAGAGGGTGGTTGCCATCGAGCACGACCTTGTCGTCGGCGATATCGGTCACGGTGAATATCAGGCTCTCTTCGCCCTCTTCTCCGTCAGGCATGCCTTCGAACTGCATGCCGACTTCCAGCGGTGTCGGCAAGCGATTGCGCGGCTCGACCTTGACCAGGTTGGCATCGTATTCACCGAACGCATCGTCCGGATCAACCTGGATTGTGGCGGAATAACCAGCTTCCTTGCCATCGAGGGCTTCTTCGATCTTGGGCAGGGTGTTCTCATAGCCACCGTGCAGGTAGACCATGGGTTCGCGGCTTTCTTCGATCAGATTGCCTTGCGCATCTGATAGCTTGTAGTGCACAGTCACTACAGTGTTTTTGGCAATCTTCATCGGGATTCCTTTCAATAATCCGCAGATTATACCCGTCCGACAAGGCAATTTGTTTTGGCATGGGGAAAAGCATTCGTCCGGCCAATCGACCTGCTCCGAAGCCGGGCCGATTTTGAATTCGGCTTATAATGCCTCATGAAAAAATTGCTCACTCCAGCATCAACAGGCGCACCGCTCGGCGGCATGACGCCGGCCGTATTTCTGCGCGATTACTGGCACAAGAAACCGCTGCTGATCCAACAGGCGATTCCCGGGTTCCAGCCACTGATTCCTGCGGAAGACTTGTTCGCGATGGCGGGCGAAGAAGACGTGGAGTCTCGCCTGATCACGCACTTCCAGACCTGGCACATGCAAAACGGCCCAATCGCCGAGGTGCCCAAGCGCGAGCGCAAGAATTGGACCTTGCTGGTGCAGGGCGTCAACCTGCACAACGATGCTGCAGACGCGTTGTTGCGACGTTTCAATTTCATTCCCGATGCACGGCTCGACGATCTCATGATCAGCTTTGCCAGTGACGGCGGCGGTGTCGGTCCCCATTTCGATTCCTACGACGTATTCCTGCTGCAGGCGCACGGCACGCGCCGCTGGCGCATCGGCGCGCAAAAGGATTTGAGCCTGGTAGACGGCATGCCGCTCAAGATCTTGCGCAACTTCGAACCGGAACAGGAATTTGTGCTCCATCCCGGCGACATGCTCTACCTGCCGCCGCACTATGCGCATGACGGCGTGGCCGAAGGCGAATGCATGACTTATTCGGTCGGATTTCGTGCCCCTGCCTATCAGGAATTGGGCGAAGCATTTCTGCAATTCATGGCCGACTCGATCGACCTGCCCGGCCGCTATGCCGACCCGGAGCTGACGCCGGTCAAGCATCCGGCGGAAATCAGTCGCGCGATGGTCGATAAAATCTCTGCAGAATTGAACAAGGTGAGATTCACCGACGACGACATTGCCATCTTCCTCGGCGAATATCTGTCCGACCCCAAGGCGCGTACCTATTTCTCGCCGCCCGCACGGCCGCTGACCCCAGCCAAATTCGCGCTGGCCGCAGCAAAGCGTGGCGTCAGGTTATCGCGCAAGACGCAAATGCTCTATCGCGGCAAGCATGTGTTCATCAATGGCGAGTCGTTTGCGGTCGGACGCAACGACAAGGCCATGCTGCAGACTCTCGCCGATGCGCGCCACCTCGATGGCGCAAGCGTGCAAAACGCGACACAAGACGTCCAGGAGGCGCTGTTGACCTGGTATGAGGACGGCTGGCTGGAATTGGCTTAAATGACAAGCCATGACGAAAAATTACGCGAATTGCTGCCCGGGATGCTGGTTCGCACAAGATCGGGGCGTGCAGAGATTCGTCTTGTATCCGACCGGAAGTCTATTCAATTCAGGTAATTTCCTTTCATTTATAATTACCGGAAAGCAAATGCTTTGCGCAATAGACAAAAAAAACGCTATAATCGCGAGCTAGGAAGCTTTCGTTGTGTGGCATCGCACCAAAATTTGGTCGAAACATAGGCGAAGACGCCCTAACGAGCGATAATTACCGGTAATTATTCATCGCAAAAACTTTTTGATCTTAATTGAAGGAAAATCCATGAAGAAAACATTGTTGATCGCTTCCCTGTTGGCTATTGCTCTGGCCGCTTGCAACAAGCCAGCTGACACAACTCCTGCTGCTTCGGCTCCTGCCCCAGCTCCAGTTGCTGCCCCAACACCTGCACCGACCGCTGCCGCTCCTGCCGCTTCGGACGCTGCCGCTCCTGCTGCTTCGATGCCAGCTGCTTCGGCACCTGCTGCCTCGGCACCAGCCGCTTCGGCACCAGCATCGGCTGCACCTGCTGCTTCCAAGTAATCGTAGATTGCCTGGCAAAAAAGCCGACCTTCGGGTCGGCTTTTTTACGTCCACAGGAAAGCTACTTGTGGAAGTTTTAAAGAAGATAGAGAAAGATAGATATATTTAGCCCGAATATCGCACGATATTCGCCCATCAGCCAGCGATAGACAGCCAGTCGAAACCCAATGACTGGCATGCCAGGTGTAGTTCGATGTCTTCATCTGCCGCAATGGCAGAGCGCATCGCCTGCAGCGCCAACTCCGGTGTATTGTTGCTACGGCTTAAATGGGCCGCAACCACGGCTTTCAGTTGCCTTTTGTCCAATGCTGCGAGAATGGCCGCGCTGGCGTCATTGGAGAGGTGGCCATGATCGCCCGAGATGCGCCGTTTCAGAAACGTTGGATAACTTGAGTCGGCCAACATTTGCAGGTCGTGATTGAATTCGAGGAATAGTGCGTCGCAAGCGGCCAGCGTGGCGATCATGTGCGGGGTCGCATGGCCGGCGTCGGTCAACACGCCCAGGCGATGCCGGCCGTCGCCGATCACACATTGCAGCGGTTCGCGTGCGTCGTGCGGCACTGTGTACGGGAAAAGGCGCAGGTCGCCGATCTCGACAGGTTCGCTGTCGCGGCAAAAATGCACGTTGACACCATCGACATCCCGTTGCGCAGCCTGAAACGTCCCCTGGCTGAGCCAGACCGGAATCGCGAAACGGCGCGCCAGCTTGAACACGCCGCCAATGTGATCGGAATGCTCGTGCGTCACGAAGATTGCGGTAATGTCGGCCGGCGTCAGTTCAAGGCGGCGCAGGCGGCGCTCGACTTCGCGCACGGCGAAGCCGCAGTCGACCATGATGATGGTGCCGCGCGCAGTTGCGTTTGAAGTTGAAGTTGAAGTAGTAGCAGAAGAAGCAACCAGCAAGGCGTTGCCTTCACTACCGCTTCCCAGACTGGCGAATCTCATGATGCCATCCGGGAAGCGTTGGTGGTGCCCTGCAAATTACTTGAGCTGGTCGTTGAGCAAACTCAGGATCTTGTCGCCGGCAGTCGACACTTCAGGCTTGCCGTCATTGTTCAAGACCGTAACACGGCTGGTGTCGCCGCTTTCCTTGATCGAGATGCGATACTTGGCGGCCTTGGCTGCGTCGTCACTACCCCAACTGAACAGGCGCGAGAAGAAGCCCTTCGATTGTGCATCCTTGGCTTCGTCAATGTAGCGCACGAAATACACGCCCTGGGTACGATCGCGGTCTTCGACGGTGAAGCCGACGCGGTCAAGCGCCAGGCCAACACGGCGCCATGCGTGTTCGAAGCCTTCATCGACTTCAACATAGCCGCCGTTCGTGTCCTTGACCAGTTTTGCATGCGGCGCTTCCACGACGGTACTCGCTTCGGCCTTCTTGACCATCGACGGGTCATTGCCCAGACGCGCCATCAGGCGCGACAGGAATACCGTTTCCAAGCCGGGGTCGGATTTGCGCGGCTGCCAGGTGACGCTTTCTTTTTGCGAACCGGTCAGCACTTCTTCGACGCCGCGGTGGCTGATGAAGATTTCGGTCGTGCCGTCCGCACCGCGCTCCAGGCGTGTGCGGAATTTGTCGCGCTCACCGGTGGACCACAGCGAATCAAGCACCTTGCCCAGGGTTTCGCGCACGATATCGGTAGGGATCTTGGCGCGGTTTTCGGCCCAGTCGGTTTCCATCACGCCTTCGGCAGGATGTTCGATATTGATCAGGAAGCCCGAGTCTTGCCAGAAGTCCTTGATTTGCGGCCACAAGGCTTCCGGCGTCTGCTTCACCACCAGCCAATGCTGGCTGCCATCGCGCTCGATGTGCATCGATGCGAGCGAGTTGATGGCAATCACCGAGTTCTGGCCGGCCTGCGCCGCGCCATTACCCTTGACGTTGTATTGCGTTGCCGTGGCGATCCCGCTCGATGCTTCCGGCACCTGGTAACGGTTGTCGCGCTGCAGCTGAGTCAGGTCAGGCGGGACTGACAGGTTTGATACCGTCGGAGCCTTGGTGGCGCTTTTGTAGTCGATCCGGTCGGGCTCCATCACATTGGAAAAGCTGCTGCAGCCGGCCAAGCCGACGAGCGCAAACGCGCACAAAACACCCTGTTGAACCTTGCTGCGTTGATCCATGTGAAGTTTCTTCCGATTTGTCATATATATACTAAAAAGTAACTGTAGCCAGCCTCAATAGGAGCGCTTTGACTGTGTTCAGGCGAGCACGCCGGCATCGCGCAAAGCGCCACGCACGGTATCGTGATACTCGTCGCTCAAATTAACCAGCGGCAAACGAATCCCGGATGATATCAGACCCATCTCAGTCAGTGCCCATTTCACCGGCAATGGATTCGGTTCTACAAAGAGTTTATTGTGCAAAGGCAATAATTTATTGTTGATCGCAATCGCTTCGGCTGTGCGCCCGCTCATTGCGGCAACGCACAATTCATGCATGACGCGCGGCGCAACGTTCGCTGTGACCGATATGTTGCCCCGTCCGCCGCAAAACATCAGCGCCATTGCAGTCGCATCGTCGCCTGAATAGACGGCAAAGGATGCCGGCGCCTGGCGCAACAAATCGGTGCCGCGCGCGAGATTGCCGGTGGCGTCCTTGACGCCGATGATATTGGGTATGGAAGTCAGACGCAGAATGGTCTCGTTGCTCATGTCGGCAACGGTACGTCCAGGCACGTTGTACAAAATGACCGGGATTTCGACCGATTCGGCAATTTTCTTGAAGTGCTGGTACATCCCTTCCTGGGTAGGCCGGTTGTAGTAGGGCACGACGAGGAGCGATGCGTCGGCGCCGACTTCGTGCGCGTAGCGGGTCAGCTCAATCGCTTCCGCAGTCGAATTACCGCCCGTGCCGGCAATGATGGGGATGCGTTTGGCACTCTGCTCAACTGCAATCTTAATTAATTCACAATGCTCTTCGACGGTGACGGTCGGCGACTCGCCGGTTGTGCCGACAATGACGATGGCATCGGTGCCTTCGGCAATATGCCAATCGATCAATTTCCGCAGACCGGGAAAGTCGAGGCTGCCGTCTTCGTGCATGGGGGTTACGATTGCAACTATGCTGCCAGAAATCATGGAGATATTCTTGGTGAAAGAAATAAATGTTCGATTGTAGCGGATCGTCTGCCTGTGTGGGTCGAGATTCGCGTCAAATCAGGGCAAACCGGTTAGACTCGCGCGCAAAAGGCGGCTTCACCAGGCATATCCTTTGTACTAGTGCAGGCTTGGGCGTTGCCACGTAACCGTCCTCATAGGCGATCACATGCATGGGCGTCTTGCCTGCCACGCGGGCAAAGTCCAATAATTCGCCCGGCGCCAGCAGAAAATCAGGATTGGATGGCTTGCCGAATTGACCGTTGCCGACCGCAAAAGTTTCCATCAGCAACACGCCGCCAGCGCCAAGGCTGTCGAGAATGTGCGGAAATAAAGGCCGATGCAGATAATTGGTCACGACGATGCCGGAAAAGCGTTCGCCGGCGAATGGCCACGGCGCACCGTTTTCCAGATCCGCCTGCACCGTGGTGATGTGCTCGCCTTGCAGGCTCGCCAAAGCATCGGGATCGCGGTCGAGTGCCACAACGGCATGGCCGGCTGCAGCGAAGAGCCTGGCATGGCGCCCGTAGCCGCAGGCCAGGTCGAGCACTTCGCCGCGAGGAACCAGTTGGGCGAAGCGCGTGATCCATGGCGAGGCATGGTCGATTTGGTGGGTCACGTCCGACTGCCGATGAATTGAACTTAGCTGTAACTCAAACCCATCGCCTCGCGTACATCACGCATGGTTTCCTGCGCCAGCTTGCGCGCCTTGTCGCAACCATCGGCGACGATGGCGCGCACCAGTGTCGGGTCGTCGAGGTATTGCTGGGCGCGCTCGCGCATCGGTTCCTGCTCGGCGAGGATGGCGTCGATCACCGGCTGCTTGCATTCGAGGCAGCCGATACCGGCCGACTTGCATCCCTTGACCACCCACTCCCTCGTGGCGTCGTCGGAATAGACTTGGTGCAACTGCCAGACCGGACATTTCTCCGGGTCGCCCGGGTCGCTGCGGCGGATACGTGCAGGGTCGGTCGGCATGGTGCGGATTTTCTTGGTCAGCGTGTCCTTGTCTTCGCGCAGGGCAATCGAATTGCCGTAGCTCTTGGACATTTTCTGGCCATCGAGCCCCGGCAGACGCGAAGACGCGGTCAGGCGTGCCTGCGGTTCAACCAGGATCAATTTGCGGCTGCCTTCGAGGTAACCGAACAGGCGTTCGCGGTCGATCATGCTGAGGTTTTGCGCGTCGTCGAGCATGGCCTTGGCCTGTTCCAGCGCGTCTTCCTTGCCCTGCTCCTGGAAAGCCGTGCGCAGATCGGTGTACATCTTGGCGCGCTTGCTGCCGAGCTTCTTGACTGCCTCGCGCGCCTTCTCTTCGAAGCCTTTTTCCTTGCCGTAGATGTGATTGAAGCGACGCGCAATCTCGCGCATCATTTCGATATGCGGCACCTGGTCGTCGCCGACCGGCACCAGCGTGGCGCGATAGATCAGCACGTCGGCAGCCTGCAGCAACGGGTAGCCGAGGAAACCATAGGTTGCCAGATCGCGGTCGGCCAATTTTTCCTGCTGATCCTTGTAGGTCGGCACGCGTTCCAGCCAGCCGAGCGGCGTGGCCATCGACAGCAGCAAATGCAATTCGGCGTGTTCCGGCACCTTCGACTGGATGAACAGCGTCGCCTGCGACGGATCGATGCCGGCTGCGAGCCAGTCGATCAGCATGTCCCAGGTGCTCGTCTCAATGATGCTGGGGTCGTCGTAGTGCGTGGTCAGTGCATGCCAGTCGGCGACAAAAAACAGGCACGGCAATTCGGTCTGCAGTTTGACCCAATTCTTCAAGGCGCCGTGATAGTGGCCAAGGTGCATCGCGCCAGTTGGGCGCATTCCGGAAACGACTCGATCTGGGTACATGGCAGTCAGGAAAGGAAAAAATTCAGCGGTGATAATACGAGCCCTAGAATGGCATGGGCAATCGTGTAGATGGGAAGAATCCAGTATTGGAGCAATATCTTCGTAATGAACAATACGATTACGATGAGCATTGTATACGGTTCGACCTGCGCAAATTTGAAAGCCTGCTTCTGCGGCAGCAAACTGAAGACGATCCGACCGCCGTCAAACGGCGGCAAGGGAATCAGATAGATCGCCATCAACACCAGATTTGCCTGCATACCCGCATCGGTCATGCTCACAAAAAATACTTCATTGAAATGTATTTTGATGAAGATGATTTTCAGTATCACCCAAGCGGCGGCCATGGCAAAGTTCGCGCCAAGGCCGGCCAGGGACACCCAAAGCATGTCACGCTTGGGATTGCGCAATTTGCTGAAATCGATCGGCAGCGGTTTTGCGTAACCGAATATGAAGGGGAAACCGGAAAGCTTGGTGACAAAGAAAGACAGCACGGGCAAAAGAATCGTGCCGATCGGGTCGATGTGTTTGCTGGGGTTCAAGCTCAAGCGGCCAAGCATGCGCGCTGTTTTGTCGCCCAGATAGTCTGCCGTATAGCATTGGGCAGCCACGTGCATGGTGATTGCGAACAATAGCGGCAATGCATAAACGGCAATGGTCCTGATGGCATCGGCGAGGATAGGGAAGATTTCATTCATGGCACGGATTTTATCAGAGCGCGCCGATGAAGCCCGTTTTTTTGATTTCCGGCATGAAACTTCAGCAGGTACGCGCGCCGACGCAGCGCCATCGGCATCGCCGAATTCACAGCCCGAATTGGCTCACGTTGCCGCGGCCCTGCCTGACCAGGACGGCTTCTTCGGCGGTCAAATCGATCACCGAAGTCGGTTCCAGGCTGCAAGCGCCGCCGTCGATCACCAGGTCAATCTGCTTTTCCAAGCGCTCCCGAATGGCGTCGGCGTCAGTCATGGGCTGCTTCTCGTCAGGCAGGATCAGCGTCGTGCCCAGCAAGGGCTGCGCCAACTCTTCCAGCAAGGCATGCGCGATACGGTTCTCCGGTACCCGCAGGCCGATGGTCTTGCGCGACGGGTGGGAAAGACGGCGCGGCACTTCCTTCGTCGCTTCGAGGATGAAAGTAAAAGGTCCCGGCGTTGCCGCCTTCAACAGGCGGTATTGCCGGTTGTCGACCCTGGCATACAAGGCAATCTCGCTCAAGTCGCGACACAGCAAGGTCAGGTGGTGCTTGTCGTCGACGCCACGTATGCGGCGCAGGCGCTCGACCGCCTGTTTGTCGTCAAGGTGACAGACCAGCGCGAAACAGGAATCGGTGGGCAAGGCGACAATGCCGCCGGCCTGGATGATTTGGGCGCTTTGCCTGATCAACCTTGCTTGCGGATTTTCCGGGTGAATCTGAAAGAACTGTGACATGGATTTTCAAAACACCCAATCATGCCAAACCGGTTTGAGATCATTCGGCAAAGGCGGCAGCGTGCCGAGGTCAACGCGCGATTCTTCCGGCCCGTGGAAATCGGACCCGCGCGAGGCAAGCAGGTCGTAGCGCCGCGCGACGTTGGCGTACGTATCGTACTGATCCACGGTATGGCTGCCCGTGAGGACTTCAAGCCCGGTGCCGCCGCTGCGTTTGAATTCATTGATGAATTCGTCGAATGCCATGTCGTTCAACTTGTAGCGGCCCGGGTGTGCCACCACGGCCACGCCGCCGGCGTCGCGTATCCATCGCACTGCATCCTTCAGGTGCGCCCAACGGTGCGGCACGAATCCGGGCTTGCCTTCGATCAGGTAATTCTTGAAGACATCGGGGATCGACTCGCCCTTGCCGATCTCGATGAGGTAGCGTGCAAAATGCGTGCGCGACAAAAGATCGGGATTGCCGGCGTAGCGCATGGCGCCATCGAAAGTATCGGGGATGCCGGCCTTGGCCAATTGCTCGGCCATGTCGCGCGCTCGCGGCTCGCGGCCGTTGCGGGTTGACGCCAGGCCACGCACGAGACCGGCTTCGGTTTCATCGACCTTGAGGCCGACGATATGGATGGTCTTGCCGGCCCAGGTGACGGAAATTTCAACGCCGGAGACATACGGCAGGCCAATCGCCTTGGCGGCGGCGCGTGCCTCGGCGATGCCGCTGATTTCGTCATGGTCGGTCAGTGCCCAGATGTCGACACCGTTCGCTTTGGCGCGCGCGGCCAGTTCGGCGGGCGTGAGCACACCATCGGAAACCTGGGAATGGCAATGGAGATCAGCGTTCAACATGGGGAATTTCGAGACTTGGTAATGAGGAGCAAGCAAAAAAGCCGCTCACGGCCTCTATTGTACGCTGTCTTGCGCTCCGGCCGGCATCGCGCTGCCATTCCTGCCCGCATGTCGGCACCCGGGAGCGTGCACTACGCAAGAAAAGAATCGAGCAGGCGTGACAATTGTTCCGGCTGGTCGTGGTGCAGCATGTGGCCGGCTTCAGCAATCGTGGCCGTGGTCAAACGGGCGAAACTCTGCATGCGCCGGTCGATTTCCATACGTGCCTCGTCCTTGCTCCCGAGGTAACGCCATACTTCGGTGTCGACCGCTTCGACCCATAACACCGGGGCAGTGATGGCCTTCCAGCAGGCCAGCACCTCCTCGATACGGTACAGGATGGGGCTGCTGCCTTTGTGCGCCGGGTCGCCACATATTTCCCAGCGCCCTTCATCACTCTCGCACGGCCGAGCCCAATGTGGCGCGAGAAAAGCGGCACGCTCGTCGGACAGGCGCGGGTTATTCTTTTGCAGGCGCGCGGCGACCTCGGCCAGGCTCGCATAGGTCAAAAGACGCGGCGGCTCGCGCAACTCGGCAAGCCACCTGGCGTAACGCTTCGGCGCTTGCTCGGGCTTGGTCAGGCCCATGCCGAAACCTTCGAGATTGACCAGCTTGGCGATCCGTTCCGGCCGGCTGCCCGCATACAGGCAGGCAATATTGCCGCCCATGCTGTGGCCTATCAGGTTGACCGCCGCATCGGGCGAACAATGTTCCAGCACGGCATCGAGATCGCCGATGTAGTCGGCGAACCAGTAGGTGTCGCTGCCGGAATTTTCGCTCAGGCCAAAGCCGCGCCAGTCGGGCGCAATGACATGCCAGTCGCGCTGCAGGCAATCGACCACGAATTGAAACGAGGCCGACACATCCATCCAGCCATGCAGCATGACGAGCAGCGGCGCGTCAGTGGGCCCCCAGTGGCGCAAGTGATATTGCAATCCGCGAACCGTGATAAATTCTGAGCGAGATGGTTTCATGAACATCCTGTAGATGGCGATGGCGGGACAAGACACGATAACGAACGGTCGTTCGATAATTATACTGGAGATGGCGTGAGCGACATTGCTACCGACCAATACGATACCCTGCACGCGCGGTTCCGCTGGCATGTGCCGGCGCATTTCAATATTGCCGACGTTTGCTGCACGCGCTGGGCAGATGATCCTGCCCGCATTGCCTTGTATTGTGAAGACGAAGACGGCAATACGGCGCAAACCAGCTACGCCCAATTGCATGGGCAGGCGGGCCGCTTGTCGAACCTGCTCGGGCAACTGGACGCGACACGTGGCGACCGCATCGCCATCATCCTGCCGCAACGCGCGGAATCCGCCATCGCGCATATCGCCTGTTACCAGTCGGCGCTGGTGGCCATGCCGATGTCCATCCTGTTCGGCCCCGACGCACTTGAGTATCGGCTGCAAGATAGCGCGGCAGTCGTCGCCATTGTCGATGCCGCCGCCCTGCCCGCCCTGCTCGAAATACGCGCGCGTTGCCCCGCGCTGCGCCACATCGTCGCCGTTGAGTGCGCCAATGAGTGCGCCAATGGCGCAGTCATCGATTGGCATGCCGCGCTGGCAGGCAGCGCTCCACAATTCTTGCCGATTGAAACGCGCGCAGAAGACCCGGCCATTTTGATCTACACCAGCGGCACCACCGGTTCGCCCAAGGGCGCCTTGCTGCCGCAGCGCGCATTGATCGGCAACCTGACCGGCTTCGTCGCGTCGCAGAACTGGTTCCCGCAACCAGACGACGTGTTCTGGTCGCCGGCAGACTGGGCCTGGACCGGCGGGCTGATGGACGCGCTGCTGCCGACGCTCTATTTCGGCAAGCCCATCGTCGGCTATCGCGGGCGCTTTTCGGCGCAGACGGCATTTCGTCTGCTGGAGCAATATGCCGTCACCAATACCTTCCTGTTTCCGACCGCATTGAAGATGATGATGAAGGCCGAACCGGTGCCGCGTCGCCATTTGAAATTGCGCGCCATCATGAGCGCAGGCGAAGCCGTGGGCGACGCCGTGTTCCATTGGGGCAGGACTGCACTCGGCGTCAGCATCAACGAGATGTTCGGCCAAACCGAGATGAACTATATCGTCGGCAACAGTGCGGACAAATGGCCCGCAAAGCCGGGCAGCATGGGCCGCCCCTATCCCGGGCACCGCGTGGCCGTTATCGATGAAAACGGCAAACAGTTGCGGCACGGCGAAATCGGCGAGGTTGCTCTGCATCGGCTGGATCGACATGGGGCCGCCGATCCCATTTTCTTCCTCGGTTACTGGAACAATGAACGCGCCACGAGTGAAAAATTCACCGGCGACTGGTGCCGCACCGGCGACCTGGCCAGCATGGATGACGACGGCTATCTTTGGTACCAGGGCCGGGCCGATGACATGTTCAAGGCGGCCGGTTATCGCATCGGTCCGTCCGAAATCGAGAATTGCCTGCTCAAGCACCCGGCCGTGGCCAACGCCGCCGTCGTGCCCAAGCCGGACCGCGAGCGCGGCAACGTCGTCAAGGCTTTTGTGTTGCTGGCACCGGGCCTGGAACTCGACGACGTTGCCAAAGCCGCCTTGACGGCGGAACTGCAGGCGCACGTGAAAGGCAAGCTTGCGCCTTACGAATATCCGAAGGAAATCGAATTTGTCGACAGCTTGCCGATGACGACCACCGGCAAGCTGCAGCGGCGCATATTGCGCCTGCTGGAAGAGGAACGCGCAAAGAGTTAAAACTCTTCCCAGTCGTCTCCTGTCGCAGCGCCGGCCAGACTTTTCTGCGCATTAGCCGAAGCCAGTGCCGGTTTCTGCACATTGGCCATTGCAGGTGCAGCCGGCGCAGTTTTCGCCTTGGGCGCTGCTACGGCTTTGACAGGCTTGGAAATTTTTGCCGGCTGCGACGGCGCACAGGCATCGTCAAGCTTGAAGATACTGACCACTTCCACCAGCGACGCGCCTTCATGCTGCATGGCATCTGCCGCTGCGGCAGCTTCTTCCACCAGGGCGGCGTTGCGCTGCGTGACCTGATCCATTTGCATGATGGCCACGTTGATTTGCTCGATGCCGTTGGTCTGTTCGTCGCTGGCGGTGGAAATTTCGGCGATGATATCGGTCACGCGCTTGACGCTGGTGACGATTTCTTCCATGGTGGCGCCGGCCTGGTCGACCAGCTTTGCACCAACGTCAACTTTTTCCACCGAATCGCCAATCAGCGCCTTGATCTCCTTGGCCGCTGCGGCGCTGCGCTGCGCAAGGTTGCGCACTTCCGCTGCAACGACCGCAAAGCCGCGTCCCTGCTCGCCGGCACGCGCCGCTTCCACTGCCGCATTCAGGGCCAGGATGTTGGTCTGGAAGGCGATGCCGTCGATGACGGATATGATGTCGACGATCTTTTTCGACGAGTCGTTGATCGAACCCATGGTTTCAACGACCTGGGAGACCACATTGCCGCCCTTGCGCGCCACCTCTGATGCAGTCGCTGCAAGGCCGTTGGCCTGACGCGCATTGTCGGCATTCTGTTTAACCGTCGAGGTCAATTGCTCCATCGCGGAAGCGGTCTCTTCCAGCGAGCTGGCCTGATCTTCGGTGCGCGCAGACAAGTCGAGATTGCCGCGTGCGATTTCTCGGGCTGCTTCACTGATGGTGTTGGTGCTGCGCCTCACATCGCCCACAATACGGGTCAGGCTGGAATTCATGTCACCTAGTGCGTACAGCAGTTGGCCGGTTTCATCCTTTCCGCTTGCTTCAATCTTGCTGCCCAGATCGCCCGAGGCCACAGTTTGTGCCAGCTTGAGTGCCTTTTGCAGCGGAATGGTAATGCTCTTGCACAACCAAAGCGTGACGGCGCCGCCGAGCGCAGCCGCGAGCACGACGGCACCGAGCAGAAACAGGCATGCCGTCTTGTAACTGGCTTCTGCCTGTTGCTCGGCATTCGCCATCATGTGGTTCGATTGATCGAGCACGAAGGCCACAATGCCGTCGATCTTTTGCGTCGGGGGCCGGTCCATGCCTTTGACGAGGCCGTCGACGATGTGGGCACTCTCGGCTTTGGCGACGTCGTATTGCTTCAAGGCTTCGGCATATTTGCCGCCCAGTTCGTCATGCGCCTTCAAGGCTTCATCAACGGCTACGGTATCGAATTTGAGCTGGGTGAACAGGTCTTTGAGTTTTTGCAGGTACACCGTGGTTTGGGCGCTGCGGTCGGCAAAGGCCTTGGTATATTTGTCGTACATGGCCTGGTCGTTGCCGCGCAGGAGCGTGTCTTTCCACTCCTGGACCTGCTTCTTGAATTCGACTTGCGCGCTGCGCGCGGTATCGATCGATTGTTCGAGCAAGGCTGCCTTGTGCATCATTTCGGCATTGCGCTGCGTGCTCTCGCTCAGCGTGTACCAGCCTTCGAGGCCTACCGCCAGCATGGCCAGGGTCAGGAAACCTGCAAGGATGCCCAAGCGCGTGCCGATCTTCAAATCGGTGATCTTCATGTCGACTTCCCCCAAAGCATCACTTCGGAAAAGACAAAACCCCGTTTAGCTTTATAACGATAGTAAGGTTTTTGCCCCAAGTAAACATTTATACGCCGATTCGCGAGATTGCGCGTACCAAAGCGAGCGTTTATGCAACGCATAATTTCCCACGTGAAATGTATTTTCTTGCCGTCGACTGGCAGTAACCTGGCTTTTGCCTGGCCCCGGGATTACCTACGCAAATACTGTGCGAGGTCGAACGAAGACAGCACACCGAGGTGATGAAAATGGTCGTCCAGCCAGCGGTCTGCCTGCCTGCGTCCTTCTTCGCGCAGGGCGCTGATGAAGGGGGCTTGGGTGTTGAGCTTGCTCAGACCATCGAGCCGGCTCATGAAGTCCGGCGAATCGATCAGGTGCACATGCAGGTTGCGCAGGCGCCGCTCCATTCTGCCTATGGCAAACCAGCCACGTTGGGCTTCGCGTTTAGCCAGCGCGATGCCCTGCAATTCCGTGAACAGGGCGGCCGAAAATCCGATCTCGGTCAGGCGGGAAAATATTTCGTCGGCGGTGGACGGGGTGGCGGCTTTGGGATGGGCGTGCAACAACACCACGACAATATCGCGCGCACGACATTGGTGCAGTAGAGGAAAAATCGGCGGGTTGGCGGTGAAGCCACCATCCCAATATGCCTGGCCATCGATCTCGACTGCCCGATGTAGGGACGGCAGGCACGCCGAGGCCAGCACCGCATCGAGCGACATTTGCCGGTCGCGAAATATCTTCATTTTGCCGCTGCCCACTTGCGTCGCGGCGACGAACAGTTGGATGCGACCGTGCAAGTTGAGGTAATCGAAATCAATCTGCTCGGCGAGGATGTCGCGCAGGGGATTGATATCGAAGGGGTTCAATTGATAGGGCGAGAGAAGGCGGGTCAGCGACAGGTACATCGCCATCGTCGACCCCGCCAGCCCGAATCGATCGGAGGGCATGGATTCGGCCGGCAGGAAGCTGAACGGCGCCTTGATCGATACGCGCTCCCAGAATTCCGACAGGGCACGGCGCGCGCCTTCGCGTCCGCCCTTTGCATGGCCGTAGGCGAGCACGACCGCGTTGACGGCACCGGCACTGGCGCCGCTGATGGCTTCGACGTCTACCCGTTCGTCCTCAAGCAGACGGTCCAGCACGCCCCAGGTAAAGGCGCCATGCGAACCACCGCCTTGCAATGCCAGCGTGACCATTTTTTTGTTGCGCATTTGAGCTTTCGTTGAATCCAATGCGTTGCGAAAGCTATTGGGCAGTTTTCAGTGCGCTCAGTTCCGCTTCGGTGAAGCCGGCTGCGCGTCGCGCTTCCATGTTGAACGGCCCGCGCAGGGTAGGCGCCTTGTAGCGCGTGGTCAATTCGGCAAAGGTAGCAAGCGGCTCAAGCCCGCGTTGCTCGCATAGCCAGGCAAACCAGCGATTGCCGACCGCGACGTGACCGATTTCGTCGCGCAGGATGATGTCGAGAATCGCCGCAGCTGCATGGTCGCCGGCCTGCGCCAGCTTGGCACGCACCGGCGGTGACGCATCGAGGCCGCGCGCTTCCAGTGTGCGCGGCACGAGCGCAATGCGCGCCAATACGTCCTGTTCGGTCTTCTGCGCCATGTCCCACAGGCTATTGTGGGCCTTGAAGTCGCCATAGGCGAATCCAAGCGTGCGCAAGTGCCGTGCCAGCAAAGAAAAATGCAGGGCTTCTTCCGCAGCGACGCGCAACCAGTCGTCGTAGTAGTCTTGCGGCATGCCGGTGAAACGCCAGATTGCATCGAGCGCCAGGTTGATGGCGTTGAATTCGATGTGCGCCAGCGCATGGATCAGTGCAGCGCGCCCTTCGACGGTGCGCATCGAGCGCCGCTCGACCGCGAGCGGGTCCACCAGTTCCGGCCTGGCTGGGCGTCCGGGGATCGGCATTGCCGGCTGCAACTGTGCGCCGGGGTCCAGATCGATACGCCGCTCTGCCCATACCTGGGCCAGTGCCTGCACGGCCGCAGCTTTTGCCGTGGCATCGCACAAAGCGAGGCATTGCAGTGCCGCGTGACGCAATTCGGTGAAGCCGGATTCAACTCCGGGTAAATGTCGGGGCGCGCTGGCGGTCATGGGGTCTGCGCCACGTCGGCAACAATTACTTGAACACGACCGTCTTATGCCCGTTGAGCAAAATGCGATGCTCGACGAACCATTTCACGGCGCGTGCCAGCACCACGCATTCGACGTCGCGCCCGATTGCAGTCAGCGTATCGGGGTTCATGGCGTGGTCGACGCGTTCGACATCCTGCTCGATGATCGGTCCTTCGTCGAGATCGCCGGTGACGAAGTGGGCCGTGGCGCCGATCAGTTTCACGCCGCGCTCATGGGCCTGATAGTAGGGCTTGGCGCCCTTGAAGCTGGGCAGGAAAGAATGATGGATATTGATCGCCCTGCCCTTCAAGGCATTGCAAAGTTGCGGTGACAATATCTGCATGTAGCGTGCCAGCACAACGAGATCGATCTGGTTGTTCTCGACGATTTCGAGTATGCGCTGTTCCTGCGCCTGCTTCGCTTCGTCCGAAGCGCCGGCCGCTAGCGGCAAGTGGTGGAAAGGTATGTTGTAACTCGCTGCCAACTGGTAGAAGTCGGTATGGTTCGAGACGATGGCGAGAATCTCCACCGGCAGCAAACCGCTTTTGTAGCGAAACAGCAGGTCATTGAGGCAATGGCCTATCTTGGACACCATGATCATGACGCGCGGCTTCTTGGCCGCGTCATGCATCTGCCAATCCATCTGCATCGGCTGGGCCAGATCGGTGAAGGCCTGGCGCAATTGCGCGTCGCCCACTGCCGGGTCCTCGGCTGCAAAATGCACGCGCATGAAGAAGGTTTGCGATTGCGCATCGCCGAACTGGGCGGAATCGATAATATTGCAGCCGTGATCGGCCAGGAAACCCGATACGCTGTGAACGATGCCGCGATGGTCGCCGCAAGACAGGGTGAGGATATATTCCGGATGCTTCATGGTGTCCGTGAAAAGAAAGCGCGCTGTGGTCAAATAAACAAAGACTCTTATTGTCGCACGGCGCGCGGTTTCTTCGCAAAATTCAACTCACGGACATCGAAGAACAAAACTGCGATAAGACCACTAGTCGGTCTTGGCCAATACCGGGCCTTTGGTGCGCCCTGCCTGATCCATCTGCACATCGCCGGACAATTGACCGCCTTCTTCAATGACCAGCTTGCCGTAGCGGATTTTTCCCGAGACCTTGCCGGTGGAGAAGATGACGAGTTTCTGGCTGACGGTGAGTTCGCCGTCGAATTCACCGCGTATTTCGGCAATGTCGATTTCAGCGGCGCCCTTGAACGCGCCCTGCTCCGATATCTGAATGACGCGGGAATAAATTGTTGCCTCGACCAAACCTTCGACTACGATGGTATCGCAGTCGGTAATTTCGACACCTTTGAGTTTGATGTTGGGTCCGACGATCAGCTTGCTGCCGGTCGAGGTATCGTCCGGCGCTTTCGCTGCTGCCGGTTGGGCGCCTGGTGCGCTCTTGGCACTTTCAGCCAAACTTTGGGCCAGTGTCGGCCCCTGCCCTAAAGGTGATGCCGGCCGGGCTTGGCCTGGCTGGGTAGGTGCGCCTGGCGTGCCGGGTTGCGGCAAGCCACCCTCGCGTTTGCCGAATAGCGTTTCTGATCGAAGCATGATTTCTCCTCTGTTGCAAACTATTGCATTAGCACTCATCAAGACGTTCCTGCCGATGTGGAAACGACAGGAAACATGCCGCCGGACTACGCAGTCAGGCGGCCCCGGTTGGTACGTAGTATTATCAAAAAGTTCACATTTTCAGATAATATAAAAAAGCACGACCGTTCAAATTAAGGTATATTCGGCAAATCCAATTCCCACAAAGGAGACAAACATGACAACCACAACGCTCAATAACCGCCAATTCCGCCTTGCTGCACGCCCTGTCGGCTTGCCGAAACCAACCGACTGGAATTTGACCACCGAGCCGGTGCGCGAGCCGGCCGATGGCGAAGTCGTGGTGAAAACATTGATGTTGTCGCTCGACCCCGCCATGCGCGGCTGGATGAACGAAGGCAAGTCCTATATCCGTCCGGTGGGCATCGATGAAGTGATGCGCGCAGGCGGCATCGGCAAGGTGGTTGCTTCGAAATCGCCAAAATTCGCCGTGGGTGACGTGGTCTCTGGCGGCCTCGGCGTGCAAGATTATTGGGTTGGCGCAGCCAACGACAAGACTGCTGCGCTGTACAAAGTCGACCCCAAGGCGGCGCCGCTGCCGAAATACCTGAACGCGCTCGGCATGCCCGGCATGACCGCATACTTTGGCCTGCTCGACGTCGGTATGCCCAAAGCCGGCGAAACCGTCGTGGTGTCAGGTGCAGCAGGCGCGGTGGGGCAAACCGTCGGCCAGGTTGCCAAGCATAAAGGTTGCCGCGTGGTCGGCATTGCCGGGGGCAAGGACAAGTGCGATTTCGTGGTCAAGGAACTTGGCTTCGATGCCTGCATCGATTACAAAACCGGTTCGGTAAAGGACGGCCTGAAGGAACATTGCCCGAACGGCGTCGACATTTATTTCGATAACGTCGGCGGCGAGATTCTCGACACCGTGCTCACGCGCATCAACTTGAAGGCGCGCATCATCATCTGTGGCGCAATCTCACAATACAACAACACGACGCCGGTCAAAGGCCCGGCCAATTACCTGTCGCTGCTGGTCAACCGCGCGCGCATGGAAGGTATCGTCGTGTTCGACTATGCCGACCGTTACCACCTGGCCGCCGCCGAAATGGCCAAGTGGATGCAGGAAGGGACGTTCCACACTCGTGAAGACATTGTGGAAGGCTTGGAGAATTTTCCTGCGACGCTATTGATGCTGTTTGAAGGCAAGAATTTCGGCAAGCTGGTGCTGCAGGTGGCCAAGGATTAATGCAACGGTAAACCGCCAATACTAATACTAAGAACATACATTATCGGCCAATATATTTAACACAATTTCGTTGTTACTTTGGTACGGCAATCGCTCTGATGGTGGTTGCCGTTTTTATTTGCCCAAGAGGTATCGACAAATCGTGCTGGTAATTATTAGTTTGTTCCAATAAACTGGCGCGGCTCATTGCGCAATGCATACGCTGCATACAAAGAAATAAAAACAGTTGAACGACAATCAAACAGGGGGAAGAAATGCAAGTTGAATCAGGTGCCGAAAACCAATCCGAAGTCGCCAATCCCTATGCAAATGCATCGCAATTGGTTTCCGAACATCCAGTAGAAGAAGGCGGAAAATCTGACGACCAGCTTCGTGCGCTCGCCATTCTCAATTCGCACATCATACGTAGCGCAAACTGGTTTTACTGGATCGCCGGATTGTCGGTGGTGAATCTGGTGGCGGTCTTGATCGGCGCAAATTTCCGCTTTCTCATAGGATTGGGATTCTCCGAAGCATTGGGAGAAATCGCCCAGCAGGCCACCGCAAACGGCGGGGCCGAGGCCACGGTGGCAGTGTGTTACGTGATCGGTTTTGCGTGTGCCGGTTTCTTTGCTGCCTGCGGCTGGTTCGCCAGGCGTCCTTCCAACGTCGCGTTCATCGTCGGCGCAGCAGTGTTTGCGCTAGATACATTGGTTTTTGTCTTCGCCAGTGACTGGATAGGTGTCGCATTCCACGGTCTGGCCCTGTACTACCTGTGGCGCGGCATTCAGGCAACAATGCAATACAAGAAAATCTCGGGGTAGGCAACGTGCGTGGGTCGGCGCGTATCTTGCGCCGACATCCCAGCAACTCTTGCGCCGGCGCGGCAAATCCCTTTTGCCCGCATTTGACATCTCGTGCGCAATGCAGGTATCGCTCGCGTGAATGCGGCTTTCATTCCAACTTCGCTTGCTTCACATTAACCTGTCATTTATGACAGGTATCGGCTTGTCATTTTCATGCCATGATGACCATGTAGTATTGGTCATTCTGGTGTTATAAAGTGGCTCGTTATAGAGACCCAAAAATCAATTCGGCCTGCGCCGAAACTCCCTACTCCGTTTATTGGCCGCAGCAAAATCCCAGAGAGCGCATTCGCCTGTATTTGCCTGACAATTCAAAATACCAAGGAAGAAAATGACAAGACAATTCACCGCATCAGCGTCGTTCAACGGATTTTCGGTCAAGGCTTATGCCGGCGACCGTTGCGTGATGCTGGCTTTCAATCTTGACGACGACAAGACCGACTTGCTGGCCGGTTTTTCGATTGCTTCGCGCCGCGCCGGTCAGCCGGAATGGGTGTACCTGGGAAATCGCATTGGCTTCGCCGGCGATTACACGAATCCGGCAGCTTCGAAGAACGGCAAGTTTTTTTCTTCCGATACGGACCCGTATCAGAAATTCTGGTGGCTCGATTTTCCCGCGGACGCCGATTTCGGTTCGCGCGAATACCAGGTCACGGTCAAGCGCTTCAAGTCGTCGGATTCCGCTGAGCTGGCGAACGACCAGCAGGTGCAGCTTGCGATTGATGTGAGCCCTTTTGTCGACGGCAACATCGAGTTGGGGTTCACACGCGGCTACCTGTCCTCGCAGGCTTATGCCGATACCTTCCAGAACGCATCCTATACGCCGAAGACCGCCAAGGGTGATTGGAAGGCCGACACCAGCGGCCTGCAGGCACAATGGGCCTGGCTGGGCGGGCATGCGCGGCAAGCCGTGATCGATTTCTTCATCGATTGCCACAACACGCCCGATTGCACCATCGATGCCTTTGTCTATGATTTGAACGAACCCGACATCATCAACGCCTTGATCACGCTGGCGCCGAATCTGCGTATTCTGGCCGACGATGCCAGCCTGCACGCCGCAGGCACCGCAGCGGCGCAGGCCTATGACGACATCGTTGCAGCCGGCGCGACCGGGCAGCGCGGCCATTTCTCGCGCTTTCAGCATAACAAGGTCCTGATCAAGAAGGTCGGTGGCGTGGCACAGAAAGTGCTGACCGGATCGACCAATTTCTCGGTGACCGGCATTTACGTCAATGCCAATCATGTAGTGGTGTTCGACAACGCGGCCATCGCGGGACAATATGCAGACACCTTCGAACTGGCCTTCCAGTCGAATCTGAAGCTCAAGGGCTACGTCGCCGATGAGATTTCTAAAAAGGAATTCACCTTCACGGAAGACTTGATGCCCAAGGTCGTCGTGTCTTACGCACCGCATCCGAAGCCGACCTTCTCGCTCGACAATCTGCTCGCGCAAATCAAGGGCGCACAGAGCTCAGTGATCTTCGCCGTGATGGATCTGGACGGCAGTAGCGACGTGTTGTCGGCACTCAAGACCCTGCATGCCGACAAGCAGATTTTTTCCTATGGGATCTCGGATAGCCCCGACCCGGATAACGTGACGGTGAACGGCACCACGCTGTACACGCCAAAGAACAAGAGCGGGGAACTGATTTTTTCCAAGGCCGATCCCGAGACGTTTCCGCCGCCGTTCGGCAAGGAATTGCAGGTGACCGGCGGCGCAGCGCATGTGATCCATCACAAGTTCGTGGTGGTCGACTTCAACGGCCCCGTGCCTGCCGTGTTTTGCGGTTCATCCAACCTGGCCAATGGCGGCGAGGAGCAAAATGGCGACAACCTGATCGCTATTTATGACAGTGCGATTGCCACGGCATTTGCCATCGAAGGCATCCGCCTGGTCGACCACTATGCCTTTGCCGCAGCATTGAAAGGTGCAAAGACCAGCACGACGCCATTGGCATTGAAAACAGATGCAGACAAATGGTGGGAAATCTACTATCAGGATGGATCGATCAAGCAGACGGAACGCAAACTCTTCGCGGCCTGAGCGGCCTGCGCCGGGGTCAAAAAAAACGCTGCCGATCTTTTGATCGGCAGCGTTTTTATTTGTCGCGCAGTGATCGGTGAAACAGATCAGTTGCGCACGACACGCTTGTATTCGTTGGTGCGGGTGTCGATTTCGATCACGTCGTCGGTGCTGACGAACAAGGGCACCTGGACGATGTGGCGGCGCGCTTCGATGGCGTTTTCGATCTTGGCTTCCTTCAGGACGTTGCCCGAGGTATTGCCCTTGACTGCCGGTTCTGCGTAGATGACCTGGCGAGCGATGGTGGTCGGCAATTCGACCGAGATTGCCTTGCCGTCATAAAACACGGCTTCGCATTCCATGCCGTCTTTGAGGTAGTTCAAGGCGTCGCCCAGGTTTTCTTCTTCGATTTCGTACTGGTTGTATTCCTGATCCATGAAGACATACAACGGGTCGGCGAAATAAGAGAACGTGACCGGCTTCTTGTCGAGCACGACGACGTCGAACTTGTCGTCGCCGCGGAACACGTTTTCAAATGGGGAATTGGTCAGAAGATTCTTCATCTTCCACTTGTAGGTGAAGCCTGTACGGCTCGAACCGTTGACGTCGGAGCGCAGGACGATGAACGGCTTGCTGTCAACCATGATGATGTTGCCGACACGAATTTCTTTTGCGAATTTCATAATTTACAGTGAAATGAGGTAAAAATAAGTTGTATAAAGATTATCTGTCGCATCAAGGCTAACGGCACCACAAGCTCAGAACTAATCGGAAAATGCGCGAAAAAGGCGCTTTGGACAAACGCGCATTATACCTTGTTTTCACCTGAAACTGACTGCCGCGATTTGACGAACTGCACCAAATTGGATGCCAAATCGCCGTTTTTCAGCACTTGCGCACGCCATTTTGCCGCGTGTTCGGCAATTTCCGGCAAATCGGCTTGCAGTTTGGGCCAAAGTTCGAACCAATCGCCGGCGGCTGCCGACGCCATGCCCTGCGCCGCATTCCAGCACAAGGACGCAGCCTCGAGGCTTTCGAGCCGGTTTGGCGGCCCGAACGGGTCGGCCGCGAGGTAGCGCTGCAGGAAGGCGCGCAATTTGACGTGGTGCAGGTTCTCGTCCTGCGGGTAGATGTGCCAGATAAAGGGCTTCCCGGCCCACTGGGCGCGCACGAAGGAATCCTCGCCGCGCACAAAATTGAAGTCGCATACCCACAACAAGCGGTCGTAGTCGGGCTGGGGCAGAAAAGGTATGACGCGCACCGTGAGCGCGCCCTCGGTTCTTGCGGCACCCGGCCCGGCCTCTGTCCCAACCCACGCCCGCACGGCATCGCTTGCCACGCCCTCGGGCACCAGGCAGGTGATGGCTGTTGCGCCCCGTTGCCAGGCTTCGAACAGCGCGCCGACGGGCGCGTGCGGATAGCAAAACAGCGATACCTTCAAGCCGGCCATCTCGATCGGCATCAAGCCCAGCCCTGCAAGGAAAGCTGTTTCATTCGATGCGTCGGCCTGGAACGCGCTGCGCTGCCCTTCGAGTGCGGCTTCGTGCAGCAAGCCGCCGGTGCTTGCTGTAAAGCCGGGAAAGAAGAAGTGTTTGGTCAACGGCAGGCGCGGATGCGGCGATGGCAAGGTGTGGCAGCCTTCAACCCATGCTTCGGCGCTCAACCCTTCGAGATTGAGCCAGACCGGGCGCGGCTCGCATTGCGCCATGGCCGCAACATAGCCTTCCGGAATCTCGCAGCCGAAGAACTCAATGACGAGATCCGCGATGTCAGCGGCTGCAAATGCATATTCCTGCTTGCGCCAGTGGCGTACCGCCACGCCATCTATCTGCTGCAACTCGGCGTCAACGGCCGCACTGGGGCAAATGCGGTGCAAGGTCGGCAAGTCATCGACCCACAAAGTGACGGCGATGCCATGTTCGCGCTGTAGTTGCCGGGCCAGACGCCAGCAGATGCCCACGTCGCCGAAATTGTCGACGACCTTGCAGAACAGGGCCAGGGATTGTTGTGTATCGGACGACATGAATGGGTGTTGGCTTTCCTGATGGTGCGATTTTGATTCCGGCAGACCGGGAACCGCTGTTAAGAAGGAATTCTCCCCGACATCTGCGCAATAAGGCATTTTGCCAGATCGCACACACGTACGGCGGCAATACGGCTATTTTCGTCCGGCCGGCGCCGGCAGCGCCGTTTTACCACCGAAATGCGCAAAGTGCGCCAGCGCACGGATCAACCCCTGCCTGACGAGGATACTCAGCCTGTTTGCTCCACGCCCGCTTCAAAGTGGAAAGTTGTAGCGTCCCTTGCCGCACTCATGCGGCCGAGGACGCCGACGAAATCCAGTATCAGATAACCAGAGACAAAAATGAATATTTCACGCCCCATTTCCCGACTCTTGCCGCGCATACCGGCAATCGTGTTCGGCAGCATTGTCGCCATCATCATTGCCGGTTGCAGCGGCGGGGGTGGCCAGAGCCCTATCCTCGGCAGTGGCGGCGGTACGGTCGCGCCGGTGGGCGTTGCGCCAACCGTGACCGGCGTCGCGCCGCTCAATAATGCGACCGGCGTGCCGGTCAACACTACCAGCATCACGGCAGCGTTCAGCACGCCGGTGAACGCGATCAGCGGCACCGCGAGTTTCACCGTCACGTGCAGCGCGCCTTGCGTCAGTCCCGCCGGCACAGTGGCCCTCAATGCAGGCGCCACGGTCGCCACCTTCACACTCAATACAGGAACCACCCTCGCCGCGAGCACTGTGTATACAGCGACGGTGACCGGCGCGACCAGCGTGGCCAGCGGCCTGCCGCTGGCGGCGCCCTACATCTGGCAATTCACGACCGGCGCGGCGGCAACTGTCACGCTGCCGAGCGTGACGCTGACGGTGCCGGTAACGAGCACACCCGGCCCAACTGCCGGTGTGCCGACCAACACCGCCATCACCGCGGTATTTTCCACCGACATGGCGCCGGCTACCATCAACGGCACCAGCTTCAAACTGACCTGTTCGGCGCCGTGCGTGTCGCCTGCCGGCAGCGTGACCTATACAGTGGGCAGCAGAACGGCAGTGTTCACGCCGGTTGCAGCGCTCGCTGCAGGAACAACCTATACGGCCACAGTCACCAACGCAGCAACGGACCTGGCAGGTAATGCACTGGGCGGCAATCAGGCGGCACTGCCGGCTTCGAGCAACTATGTCTGGACATTCACCACCTCTGCGGCGGTACAGGCGGCAAATATCACGGTGCTTTCCACCAATCCAGCGGCCAACGCGCTTGCAGTCTGCCCGACTTCGGCCATCAATGCGACCTTCGGCGTCCCGGCCGGTTTGCGTATGGACCCGAGCTCGATCAGCACGGCAAATTTCACTGTTACCGGACCTGCACCAGGTTTGACACCTGTAGTGGCGTCATCGGTTGCCCTCGATGCCGCCACCGGCAGTATCGCAACCTTCACCCCGCAAGCGGCGTTGACCGTGGGTGTGACTTACACGGCAACCATCAAGGGCGGCGCAACCGGCGTCAAGGATCTGGCGATTCCGGCCGACACCATGACTGCCGACCGTGTCTGGAGCTTCACCACAGCGGCATGCACGGTTACGCCACCACCGGTCATTGTGCTCGGCACGATTTCCACGTTTGGTGACTTTGGCGGCTCCGCCGGCACCACCAACCAGGGCATCCATACTGTCGTCAACGGCAATATCGGCACTACCGCAGTCTCCACTGCCGTGACCGGCTTCCATGATGCAGGGCCAGGTTGTACTTATACCGAAACGCCGCTCAATGTTGGCTTGGTGAACGGGCTGATCTACACTGCAGCGCCGCCTCCGACCGTGGGTTGCCCAAACGAGGGAACGGCAACCACCTTCTCCGTCGCATCTGCTGCGCGGGCCGATGCACTGGCAGCCTACAACACCCTGGTGGCGATGCCGGGCGGTACTGATCCTGGCGCCGGCAACCTGGCCAACAAGACGCTGGCTCCAGGCGACTACACGGCAGCCGCAGGTTCATTCAAGATTCAGGGCGGCGACCTCACGCTCGATGCGCAGGGCAATGCCAACGCAGTGTGGGTGTTCCAGATGGCGACTACGCTGACCGTCGGCGGCCCCGGCGCAGCAGCGCCGCAAAGCATCATCCTGGCCAACGGCGCACTGGCCAAGAATGTGTTCTGGCAAGTCGGTAGCGCAGCAACCATCAACGCGGGCGGCGGCGGAACGATGGTCGGGACCATCATCGCCCAATCCGGTGTGTCGATCTCGACACCAGGCAGCGCGATCATTACGACCTTGAACGGCCGCGCCATATCGCTGGGTGCGTCAGTCACGATGGTCAACACCATTGTGAATGTGCCCGCGCCTTAAGCGTCTCTGGTTGGACACGTCCTTCTCCGCAGATCGCGTTCGCAAAGCGCGAATCAATCTGCGGAAAAGGCGAAACACCGGCTGCATTACGCCAAATGAATGAAACTATTTAGATCCTCAGGGAGCAGAACATGAAACTAACACGCATCTCAGCCGCCATCGCCATCATGGCACTGGCTGCAAGCAGCAGCCGCTTCGCCATGGCGGACGACGACAAAGGCTGGTACGTCGGCGCCAACGTCGGCCAATCGCGCGCAAAGATAGACGACCCGCGTATCACCAGCGATCTGCTGGCCGCAGGCTTCACGACCACGTCGATCAACGACGACAGCCGCGATACCGGCTACAAGCTCTTTGGCGGTTACCAGTTCAACCCCTATTTTGCGCTGGAAGGCGGCTATTTCGATCTGGGCCAGTTCGGTTATCAGGCAACCACCGTGCCGGCCGGCACCTTGAACGGCAACATCAAACTGAGGGGCGTGAACCTGGATGCGGTCGGATTTCTGCCGTTCACCGATAAACTCTCCGCATTCGGCCGTATCGGCGCCAACTATGCGCAGGCCAGGGATAACTTCAGTGGAACCGGATTTGTGAACGTGGCCGACCCGAGCCCGAGCACGCGGGCCTTGAACTACAAATACGGCCTGGGCCTGGAATACCGCTTCACGCACGCAATCGCAATGCGCCTGGAAGCCGAACGGTATCGCATCGACGATGCTGTGGGCAACAAGGGCGACATCAATCTGCTATCGCTCGGCCTGGTCTATCGTTTCGGCGATGACGCACCGCCGGCACGCGCGGCCGAACCGATCGTCGCTGCGCCGGCACCCGAGCCGGAAGTTGCTGTGGCAAGAACGCCACCGCCGATTGCGCCTGCACCCGCCCCGGCCCCAACCAAATTTACATTCTCGGCCGACTCGCTGTTTGACTTCAACAAGGCAGTCATCAAGCCGGACGGGCGTGTTGCACTCGACGATTTTGCCTCTAAGCTCAAGGGCACCGACTATGATCGCATCACCGTCACCGGCCATACCGATCGGATCGGGTCGCATGCCTACAACATGAAACTGTCTACCGAACGTGCCGATGCCGTACGCGATTACCTGGTGAAGTCCGACGGCATTGCGAGCGAGAAAATTGTCGCACAAGGGGTCGATGGCTTGCATCCCGTAACCCGCCCCGAGGATTGCAAGGGTAATAAGGTTACCAAAGCTTTGAAGGCCTGCCTGCAACCTGACCGTCGCGTCGAGGTGGAAGTCAGTGGGACTAAATAGGTTGAATAAACGCTAAGTAAATGCGCTCGAATGGGCGCATTTTTTTTGAAGTTCCCGCGCGGACTATCGATCGAATCGGCAGCAAAAAAAAGAATGTACGTGCGATTACGACGGACGATATCTTTTTTTGCGTCAAACCAAGATTTCTTTGATGCAATACGGAAGGGGATCTTGCGACACATGTCCCTTTCGGGATCGCTGCGGATAGAACCGGATGGGTACTGGGCAAAACGGCATTCTAATATATATAGATAGGCGGCCACAGAAGGCCGCATTGGGCAAGGTTGGCGGATTTGTCGAACAAATGGATACATCAGATTCCATTTCCGTGACCAATGCCGGGACAAATCACCCGAATATCGGCAATTTGATGGTCATTGCATAAACTGTGGCGCGGCGCGTTGAAATTTGATATTCACAAGATTTGGGTATAGTTTTTGTTGTCGAATCCGGATAATATTAATTCCCCACTCCAACATGGCGCTTATGAAATGGGATTACTCCATTCAATGCGAGAAAGCCGACCATGCCATGCATCACGAATTGGCAGCATTGCTGCAGATTCACGACGTTCATCTTCGTAGCATCGACCAATCACGCTAGTTTTAGGGAGACAGCATCATGACGGCACCGGCGACAAGTTATGCAACTCTGGTTCAAGAACTCTATGTGGCCTACTTCGGCCGTCCTGCAGATGAAACCGGCTTGACGAATTTTGAGGCGGCGCTAGCCGCTGCCAATGCGCCGACCACGATGGCCGGCCTGAATGCAGCATACAGCACCAACCCTGCAGTGGCCTCGCTGGTCGACGCGTTCGGCAATAGCGCGGAATCGGGCCGGCTGTACGGCACCAACATTACGAGCAGCCTGACTGCGGCACAAAACTTCGTCACGGCCGTCTTCGAGAGCCTGTTCAACCGCGCACCATTACCTGCCGGCCTGGCGTTCTGGAGCAATGCCATCATTTCAGGCAGTCTGACTCCTGGCGACGCCGCGCTGTCCATTGCCGCAGGCGCCGGCACGGCAGACAGCGCCACAGTGCAGAACAAGGTGGCGGCCGCAACAGTTTTCACCGACGACATGACATCACACGGTGACGCGGGATTGACGACTTATCGCGGCGCGACCGCCGCCGGCGAAGCGCGCGCATTTCTGGCATCCGTTGATGGCACGACGCCAGCTTCGGTGTATGATGCCAATGCGGATACAACCGTCAACATCATGGTCAATGGCGGCACGCCGCCGACACCGACGCCCACGCCGACACCCACTCCAACACCGACGCCGACTCCAACGCCAACGACCCTGGCGCTGACCGTTGCCGGCGACACCATTCACTTGAGTGGCACCACTGCCGCTTCGACCGTCAATCTTACCGGTGCCGATTTGACGGCCTTTCCCTTGGCAACCTTTGGCACCATCGCGGAACTTGTCACCGCAGGCATCACCAGCGTGACCGATAGCGGCGGCAATTTCACTTTGGATGCCTCCGGCAATACTGCCTCCACAACGTTCAACTTCGGTACCGGTGTGGTAAGCGGTGCGGATGCCGCATCGTCGGCCAGCGTAACGTACGCTGGCGTGACGACCTACGTCACGTCAACCCACGGCGATACCGTGACACTCTCGGCAGGCGCGCAAAACGTGACGGGAGGGGCAAGCGGCAACAACACCGTCAATCTCGGTGCAATCACCTACACCGGCACGCTAGGTTTCGGTGCGGCGGGCGCCGACACGGTCGATGTCACGGTCGGTGGCAACATCAGCGGCGGCACTATTACTACCGGGGGCGCTACTGTCGCGCTTGCGCTCTCCGGCGGCGGCACAGAAACACTTTCCACGGCAGAATACAATCTGTTCAACGCAGGCGGAATTACCGGCGGCACGTTCGGCACCGACCACATTACTTTCTCCAATGCCGGTACGGTGACGGCCAATGCGAACGTGGGCAATTACAATTTGTCGGCCTTCGGCAATACCATCCTGCTCAACGACGTTGCGGACAATGTCACCGGCGATCCCAACAGCGGCAACAACGTCGTCGACCTTGCCGCGCTAGGTTACACCGGTGCAGTCTCGTTCGGCACAGGCGGCACGGATTCGATCCACGTCACGGTCGGCGGCAACATCAGCGCCGGCACGATCACCAGCAGCGGCGCAACGGTCTCGTTGCTCTTGAGCGGTGCCGGCACGGAAACGCTGAGCACGGCGGAATATAACCTGTTCAACGCCGCCGGCATCAACGGCGGCACGTTCGGTGGCAATACGATCATACTGTCGAACGCAGGCACCGTGACGGCCAACGTCAATGTGGGCAACTACGATTTGTCCGCTTTGGGCAATACCATCACGCTTAATAATGTCGCCGATAACGTCACCGGTGCCGCTACCGGGAACGACACGGTCAACCTCGCTGCTCTGGCGTATACCGGCACAGTTGCGTTCGGTGCGGCAGGGGCTGATTCGATCCACGTGACAGCCGGCGGCGATCTCAGCGCCGGCACCATTACCACCGGCGGCGCCACGGTCGCGCTGGTCCTCTCCGGAGCCGGCACGGAAACAATGACCACGACGGAATACAATCTGTTCAACGCCACCGGCATCAGCGGCGGCTCGTTTGGCGGCGATACGCTGGCCTTCTCGGACACCGGCACGGTGACAGCCAATGCCAACGTCGGCAACTACCATCTCTCCACCGCTGGCAACACCATCACGCTCAACAATGCAGCTGACAATGTGACCGGCGCAGCCAGCGGCAATGACACCGTCAATCTGGCCGCGCTCACCTACACCGGCACCCTGGCGTTCGGCGCGGCCGGCACCGATACCGTCAACGTCACCGTCGGCGGCAACATCAGCGGCGGCACGGTCACCTCCGGTGGCGCTGCGGTTGGACTGGCCCTCTCGGGTGCCGGTGCTGAAACCCTGAACACGGCTGAATATAACGTGTTCAACGCCGGCGGCATCACCGGCGGCACCTTCGGTGGCAATACGATTACCTTTTCGAATACGGGAACGGTGACGGCAAGTGCCAATGTGGGCAACTACAACCTCGCCGCCACCGGCAATACCATCACCCTGAATGACGCCACCGATAATGTGACGGGCGCTGCGAGCGGTAACGACGTGGTCAATCTGGCAGCACTGACCTATACCGGCACAACGGCTTTTGGGGCCAGCGGCGTCGATTCCATCCATGTTACGGTGGGCGGCGATATCAGCGGCGGCACCATCACCACAGGCGGTGCGACGGTCGGGCTGGTGCTCTCGGCGGGCGGAACCGAAACGGTATCCGTGGCGGAATATAATCTGTTCAACGCCACCGGCATCAGCGGCGGAACATTCGGCGGCGATACCATTGCCCTCTCGGATGCTGGAACGGTAACGGCCAACGCCAACGTGGGCAATTACGATTTGTCCGCTGCCGGCAATACCATCACGCTCAACAACGTTGCCGACAACGTGACCGGCGCAGCCAGCGGCAACGACACCGTCAATCTCGCCGCGCTTACCTACACAGGTACGCTGGCATTTGGTGCGGCGGGTACGGATACCGTCAACGTCACCATCGGCGGCAACATCAGCGGCGGCACAGTCACCTCCGGCGGCGCCACGGTCGCGCTGGTCTTGTCCGGTGGCGGAACCGAAACACTCAACACCGCCGAATACAACCTGTTCAACGCCACCGGCATCAGCGGCGGAACCTTCGGCGGCGATACCATCACCTTCTCCAACGCCGGCACCGTAACGGCCAACGCCAACGTCGGTCACTACCACCTTGCGCTGGCGGGCAACACCATCACCTTGACCAACGTGGCCGACACCGTGAACGACGCGGGTAGCGGCGGCGATACAATCAATCTCGCCGCACTGACCTTCACCGGCTCCGTGATCGGCGGCGCGGCGGGTACCGATACGGTCGATGTCACGATAGGCGGCGACATCAGCGGCGGCACGATCGGCACCGGCGGCACGACAATGGCACTGGTTCTCTCCGCTGCGGGACTGGAAGTGCTCTCCACGGAAGAATACAATCTGTTCAACGCCGGCGGCATTAGCGGAGGATCTTTCGGCATCAACACGTTTAACTTCTCCGATGCCGGAACGGTAACGGCCAGTTCGGACGTGGGCAACTACAATTTGTCAACTGCCGGCAACACCATCACGCTGAACAATATTGCCGATGTCGTGACAGGTGCAGCAAGCGGCAATAATACCGTCAATCTCGCCGCCCTTGCTTATATCGGTACCGTTGCATTTGGCGCTGCCGGCAATGACACCGTTAGCGTGACGGTAGGAGGCGACATCAGCGGCGGCGCGGTCAGCAGCGGTGGTGCCGCAGTGACACTGGCATTGTCCGGTGCCGGCACGGAAACGGTGAGCACGGAAGAATACAACGTGTTCAATGCCACCGGCATCACCGGCGGAACGTTCGGCGGCAATACGATCGCCTTCGGGGACGCCGGAACCGTGACGGCAAATGCCAACGTGGGCCACTACGATCTGTCCATCGCCGGCAATACCATTACCTTGACCAACGTCGCCGACAATGTCGCCGGCGCGGCCAGCGGCAACAATACCGTCGATCTCGCCGCGCTCAACTACACCGGCACCACGGCATTCGGCGCGATCGGCAGCGACACCATCGGCGTATCAGGCGCCAGCGACATCAGCGGCGCGATCCTCTCGTCAAGCGGTGCTTCGGTCGGACTGGTTTTCGCCGGCGCCGGCACGGAAACACTCACGACGACGCAATACAACTTGTTCGAAGTTGGTAACGGCATTAGCGGCGGCACCTTCGGCGGTGATGCAATCACCTTCTCGGGCACCGGAACCGTGACTGCCGACACCAACGTGGGTAACTACAATTTATCCACGGCAGGCAACACCATCCACTTGACCGATGCCACCGATAATGTCAATGGCGCAGCGAGCGGCAACGATGTCGTCGATCTTGGCGCACTGACGTACACCGGCACCACGGCGTTCGGCGCGGGCGGCAGCGACACCATTGACGTGTCGGGCAGCAGCGACATCAGCGGCGCCACCATCACCTCCGGCGGCGCCGCCATCGGATTGGCCTTCGCCTCGGCCGGCGATGAAACAATGACCATTTTGCAATACGGCCTTTTCAGCACCAGCAGCGGTATCACTGGCGGATCGTTTGCCGGTGATACCGTCACCTTCTCAAATTCGGGAATTGTGACCGACACCGCCAATGTCGGCAATTACCAGTTCGCGAGCACCAGCGCCTTTACGTTCTCCATGACCAACGGTGCCGACTCGGTTGCTGAAAACGCGGCGGCAACCGGCGGCAATACGTTCAATCTGAGCGTGACTGCCTTCACCGGAAACGTCAGCCTTGGCGCCACCGGATCTGATACCTTCAACCTCGATGTCACGAGCAACCCGGACCTCAGCGGCGGTACCATCAGCACCATGGGCACCGGAGGAAATCTTGCCCTCACCGGTTCCGGTACATTGACGATCAATTCGGCGGAGGCGGCAATCTTCCACTCCGGCACCTCAGCCATTTCGGTCACCGGCTCGGATACCATGAACATTTCCGATGCCGCCGTGCCGATCGCGTTGACCGCCCAGGAAAACGCACTGGCGCAGGTAGGCATACAAGCCGGCTCCAGCACCGTGAACATCTCGGTCGGCGCAGCAAGCGTGAATGCCGGCGCGGCCGGCTTCAACCAGACCATTTCCGAAAACGGAGCCGGCGGCAACACCTTCAACCTCGACAATGGCGCCGCGACCATCACCGGTGCGGCCGACTCGACCCACTTCGCCGTCATCAACAACTTCAATACGGCGTCGGACAATCTGGTGTTGACCTTGAGTGGCGTGGATCAAAACGGCACCAGCCAATCCATCAGCGATTCGGGCGGCGATCCGATCACGGCGGCGAACAATGGCGTGATCTTCCTGACCAACCTCGGGGCATTGTCCGGTTTTGTGGTTGCCAATGACACTGACCTGAGTGGCGCGGAGACCAACATACTCGCAGCAGTGGATTCCACAACGGCGTCAACCGGTGTGTATACGTTTGTGATAGATACCAACCAGGGCGCTGCAATCTATGAAACGCACTTCACAGGCAGCACGCTGGATGGCATCCAGCTCGTTGGAGTGGCCAATGGCGTGGGTACGTTCAACCTGGTCGGTCATATCCACTAAATCGCCGACGTAAGCGAATCCAGCGCAGCACGCGCCAGGCTATCTTCACTCGGGTTAACCGGCTTTCCTGCCGGTTGACCCGAGGGTTCCCCCTGGGTTTGGCACACAGTTTGCGATCAGCACATAATCAGGCGAACGTGGACTCCGCCCTCATTTTGCCAAAGTTCACATTTCATTGTGACGCTCGTCACAACAATAACTCCCCTCGCGTGTGGTAGGCTCTGAGGTTAAATTTGCTCCCCGTTTGTGCGTGACACGCGCGTTACTCGTGTGTTACAACGCGCCGATGCGGCAAACATTCAGAAGCGTAATCATTCACCACCCCGAATTACATTGGAAAGCAAAATATGGCATCGTCAGCAAGTTACGCAACGCTGGTTCAGGAACTCTATGTGGCCTACTTCGGCCGCCCCGCAGACGTGAACGGTTGGCAGAATTTTGAGGCCGCACTTGCCTCTGCCAATGCACCGACCACGCTCACGGGCCTGCTTTCTGTTTATGGCACCAATGCTGCGGTCACGTCCCTGATCGATGCCTTCGGCAATAGCGCGGAATCCGGCCATTTGTACGGCACCAATATCGCCAGCAGCACGACCGCAGCACAAAACTTCGTCACCGCCGTGTTCGAGAGCCTGTTTAACCGGGCACCGCTCGCTGCCGGTCTGGCATTCTGGAGCCATGCCCTCACTTCCGGCAATCTGACACCAGGCGCGGCAGCCCTGTCGATTGCTGCCGGCGCCGGTACGGCAGATGCGGCAACGGTCGCCAATAAATTGGCCGCCGCGGCGGATTTTACCAATGACCTGGCAACCCACGGCAACGTGGGCTTGACGGCTTACACCGGTGCTTTCGCCGCCGCCGAAGGGCGCACCTTCCTCTCCCAGATCGATGGTTCGACAACCTCGACGGTCTACGATGCATTTGCCTCATCGACCACCAATGCCATGGTGAACGGCTCCGTGCCGCCACCGATTCAGACAACGACGACTCCGCCTCCGGTACCAACCCCGACCGTGGCGCTGACCGTCTTCGGCGATACGATTCATTTGTCGGGCACCACCGCTGCCTCAACCGTGACTTTGACCGGTGCCGATCTCGCGAACTTTCCGGCGGCCACCTACGGGACGGTTGCAGAGTTGCTCACTCACAGCGTAACCAGCGTGACCGACAGCGGCGGCAATTTCACGCTGAATGCATCCGGCAACAGTAGCGCGACAACGTTCAACTTCGGCACGGGTGCCGTCAGCGGTGCCGATCCGGCGTCCGCAGCAGGGATTACCTACAGTGGCGTGACCACCTATGTCACGTCGACCCACGCCGACACCGTGACGCTTTCAGCAGCCACGCAAAATGTGACTGCCAGCAGTTTCGGCGACACCATCAATCTGGGCAACCTTACCTATACCGGCACCCTCAATCTCAATGCCGGCTCGGGCGGCACCGACACCATCAATGCCAACGTCGGCGGCAACCTCAGTGGTGCCACCATCAGCGGCAATGGCAGCGGTGCGCAGATCGCCCTGGTGCTCAGCAACGCCGGCAGCGAAACCCTGAACACCGCAGAATACAACACGATTACCAGCACGACCCACGGCAGCATCAGCTTTGCCGGCACCGGCGGAACCGACCGCATCATCTTCTCCAATGCCGGTACGGTAACGGCGATTTCCAATGTTGGCAATTACACCCTGTCTGCTGCCGGTAATACCATCACCTTGAACAATGTGGCCGAGAATGTCAACGGCGACGCCAACGGCGGCACTGACGTGGTCAATCTCGCCGCGCTGGCTTACACCGGCACCCTGGCCCTCTTCGGATCAGGCGGTACAGATACGGTACAGGTCACAGTCGGCGGCAACATCAGCGGCGGCACGGTCACAGGCAGTGGCGTCGCAGTCGCACTGGCATTGAGCGGCGCCGGCGCGGAAACGCTCTCCGCGGCGGAATACAATCTGTTCAATGCGGGCGGCATTAGCGGCGGCAGCTTCGGCGGCAATACGATTACCCTCTCCAACGCGGGAACCGTCACGGCCAACGTCAATGTAGGCAACTACCACCTTGCCACGGCGGGCGACACCATCACGCTCAACAACGTGGCGGATAACGTCACGGGCGCTGCCAGCGGTAACGACATCGTCAATTTGGCAGCGCTCGCTTATACCGGTACCGTCGCCTTCGGCGCGGCCGGTACGGATTCGATTCATGTCACGGTGGGCCACGACATCAGCGGCGCCACCATCACCACCGGCGGCGCAACGGTCGGGCTGGTCTTCTCCGGCCCCGGCACGGAAACCATGAAGACAGGACAATACAACCTGTTCAATGCCGGTGGCATCAGCGGCGGCTCGTTCGGCGGAGACACCATCACGTTCTCCAATGCAGGAACAGTGACGGCCAACGCCAACGTGGGCAATTACGATTTGTCGACTGCCGGCAATACCATCACCTTGACCAACGCTGCGGACCACGTCACCGGTGCTGCCAGCGGCAGCGATACCGTCGACCTCGCCGCTTTGACTTATACCGGCACGACGGCATTCGGCGCAAGCGGCAGCGACGTCATCCATGTTACCGTCAACGGTGACATCCACGGTGGCAGCATCACGACGGGCGGCGCCACGGTCGCGCTCGTGCTATCAGGAGCGGGAGCGGAAACGCTCTCCACGGAAGAATTCAACTTGTTCAATGCCACCAGCATTACCGGCGGCACAGCCGGCAGCAATACCTTTACCTTCTCGGACGCAGGGACGGTGACCGACAACGCGGACGTGGGCAACTACCATCTTTCCACCGCCGGCAATACCATCACCTTGACCAGCGACACGGATAACGTCACCGGTGCGGCTGGCGGCAACGATATCGTCGCCATTCCGCAATTCAGCTTTGGCGGAACGCTGGCCTTTGGCGCGAGCGGAACCGACATCGTGCAAGCCCCGACCAATGGCGACTTCAGCGGCCTCACGGTAAGCACCGGCGGCGCCACACTGGAATTGATGATCACCGGCGTGGCTTCCGGCGTGCCGAGCGGCAGCACCACCACCACCGAGATATACAATGAATTCACCACCGGGCCACATGCCGGCGGCATCGTCTTTCCGGCAGGCGGCGACACCAACCCCGCAGATTACATCATGGCCTTCAGCGACCAGGGCACGGTGAGCGATAGTGCGAACATCACCAACTACTATCTCAACGCGTCGGTGCACTCAACGATCAACGACATCTACACGTTTACCATCGCCAACAACGCCGCGGACAATATCACTGAATTTTCCGCAGCAACCGGCGGCAGTACCTACAACCTTGACGTCTCCACCTTTACCGGCAGCATCAGCCTGGGTAGCAGCGGCACGGATACCATCAGCGTCGCAGCAGGCAATGATATTTCCGGTGGGCAGATCACGAGTTCCGGTACGGCGGCCGCACTTTCCGTCACAGGGAGCGGCACGGTAACGGTGAGCTCGGCCGAGGCCGCGCTCTTCCATGCCGCGCCCTCAGCCATTGCGGCAGCCGGCACGGACACCATGGATGTCGCCGACGCCACATCGCCCATCAACCTGAATGCGCAGGAAAATGCGTTAACCACGGTAGGCCTGCAAGCCGGCTCGAACACCGTCAACGTCTCGGTCGGTGCAAACAGTGTCAATGCCAGCGCTGCCGGATTCAACCAAACCATTGTCGAAAATGGTGCGGGGGGCAATACCTTCAATATTGACAATGGTGCGGCCACGATTGCCGGAGCAATCGACTCAATGCACCACGTGACGATCAACAATTTCAATACTGCATCGGACAACCTGGCTCTCACATTGAGTGGCGTCGCGCAAAATGCCGGCGAGCAGGACATCAGCGATTCCGGAAACGACACGTTTACTGTCGCAAACAACGGCGTGATCGTCTTGACCAACTTGGGTGCGCTGCCGGGTTTCACGCTTTTCAACGCCACAGATCTTTCCAGCGCGGCGAACAATATGCTGCTCGCGGTCAATGCATCGACGGCTACCACCGGCGAGTATACGTTTGTGGTCGATACCAACCAGGGTGCTGGCATTTATGAAGTCCATATCAACTCTGGCGGCGGCACAATTGACGGTATTCAATTGATCGGCGTCGTTCACGGGGTCGGCTCGTTCAATCTGGTCAACCTTGTAGGCTGATACTGGTCTGAAGCAACCGGCAGAGCATCAAACGCCGGCCCAGGCTTACCGGCACTTGCAAGGGTAGGCCTGCATACACCAGATTGCTTTAGACGCACAACAAGGCAATATCGGGACCCACGTCCCGATATTTGCTTCCTTCCTGTTTAATTCCGCTTTTTCTGTCGCCGGCTTGCGCGCAACTCAGAATCGATGCCGTATCCCGACCGAGAAACTGTTGACCGTGTCGACATAGGCTGCAGCCTGGTCGTTCATATACATCGTGTAGATGTCGGTGCGCTTGGACATGTCGTAGTCATACCCCAAAGAGAAGGTCTTGTGGTCGACCACGCCGTCCGTCTTGGCGTAAGACGCAAGGATGTTGCCGCGGCCGACGTTGATCTTGGCGCCCACCTGCAGCGTGTTGAGCGTTGAGGCAATGCCCGGCGTGTCGTTACGTTCATACTGGAAATACACCTTGGCCGGCGCAAAGTCATAGGAAAGGCCAAGCTGGGTCACCTTTTGCGTGCTGCCTGTGGGATAGACGCCGACGAAGGAATTGGTCGTGTCGGCGGTGGTGTTTTCGTAAGCCAGCGTGGCGGCGAACGGGCCATGGAAATACAGCACGTTGGCGCTGTATGAATTCGAGATGCCGATCTGTCCGGCAAGCGTATAGAGGATGGTGGCGTTCAAGCCGTCGAAATTGGGCGTTGTGTAACTGATGGCATTGGAATAGCCGGAATCGGCGTTGATGACATTGCCGGCGCCGAAAGCGTTGTACGTGTGCAGGATGATAGGGCTGAAGCTGAACGAATCATCGAAGGGATTGAACAACAGCGTGGAAAGATAAAGCGGGCTGATCTGGCGGCCGGCTGTGACGCGCCCGAAATCGCCGGTCAAGGCGACATTGGCGTCGCGCGAAAAAAAGGTATCGCCGGGAAAACGCCCGTCGGTGCCGTTATTGGCCTGGAAAAAGGTGCCGAGCTTGAAATCGGCTTTCATCCCGCCACCGAGGTCTTCGGTTCCGGCAAAATGCAGATAGGAAGTCTGGAAGCCTCCGTTTTGCAGGCTCGTCACACGCTGCCCTGTCGCGGCCGAGGTTTGCGTGTTGACGCCGAGATCGATGGCACCGGAAATGGTGACACTGGTTTGCGCCATGGCCGACGTCGCCGATATCGCGGCAATGGCAGCCGTGACGGCGATGTGGATGGCGGAAGTGGATTTTTTGCCGAGTTGCTTGCTCATGATTGCGTGTGTCTCCAGGTAATGTTGTTTTATGCGGCCTGTATTTGTAGCGATGCAAAAAGAAAATGCAGGCCAATAATGCAAGAGCCTTACCGTCCACATCAGGCAATGCCGCCGATACCTGTTATATCGCAGGCGTTATATCGGAAGACCCACCCCCTATCTCACAATATAAGAGCAGGCGGCGCTCTGCAATGCACGCCTTCATGGCATGGCTGATTGTGTTGCGCGAAAGAGACGTCACAGGCGCGCCTACCTTGCCTCACCTTTGCTTCATGTTTTTCTGACTAAGCGCTACACTGTAAAGAGCTGCCGGCGGAATCGAATTTCCCATTTTTCACTCTGCACACTATGCAGTGTTGCTGATAACAGACATCATTGTTTTCGTATAGCCAGCCTACCCTCGAATGCTAACCTAGTCAGCACCTCGTCTCGCAAGCAAAGGCCCGTGTCATGTCAGAAATAGTACGCAAGTCCATTCGCTTCTATCATCGCGGCACAGTCCGTGAGCTGGTCGACACGGACACCAATCGCACGGTGCTGCAACATTTGCGGGAAGACTTGCATTGCACCGGCACCAAGGAAGGGTGCGCGGAAGGCGATTGCGGCGCCTGCACGGTTGTGATCGGTGAATTGCAGAACGGCGAAGTGCAACTGCGTTCGGTCAATTCCTGCATCCAGCTAGTGCCGACGCTTGATGGCAAGGCATTGTTTACAGTCGAGGACCTGAAGCAGGCCGACGAATCATTGCACCCTGTCCAGCAGGCGATGGTGGAATGCCACGGCTCGCAGTGCGGCTTCTGCACGCCCGGTTTCGTCATGTCCTTATGGGATTTGTATTTGCGGCGCGAACATTGCACGGGCGCACCGGCGCGCAAGGAAATTGACGATGCCTTGTCCGGTAACCTGTGCCGCTGCACCGGTTACCGGCCCATCATCGATGCCGCGCATCGGATGGGCGAATTGCCTTCGGTACTGCTCGACCGCGCAGCATTGGCCGAGGCCCTGCAAGCCTTGCAAAGCGCGGAGATGCTCAGCTACCAGGCAGGCGGTAAGCAATTCCACGCGCCGCGCACGCTTGCACAACTTGCCGAGTTGCGTGCCGCCCACCCTGCCGCCTGCATCCTGGCGGGATCAACCGACGTCGGGCTATGGGTGACCAAACAGATGCGGTCGCTACCCAACATTATCTATATCGGCGAAGTTGCCGAGTTGAAGCTTGTCCATCAAACGGATGGCATGCTGGAGATTGGCGCTGCGGTGAATCTGAACGATGCGTATCGCGCCTTGTGCCAACACTACCCGCAAGAATTGTCCGAACTCTGGCAACGCTTTGCTTCGCTGCCCATCCGCAACGCGGGCACCCTGGGCGGCAATGTCGCCAACGGGTCGCCGATTGGCGATTCTGCGCCGTGGCTGATTGCACTGGGCAGCGAGATCGTGTTGCGCAGCAGTGCCGGCCAACGCCGCATGGCACTGGAAGATTTCTATCTCGACTATCAGAAAAAGGATTTGCACCCCGACGAGTTCGTCGAGGCGGTGTGCGTGCCGCTGCCGCGCCCCGGCGTGTCTTTCCGTACCTACAAACTGGCCAAGCGTTTCGACCAGGATATTTCCGCCGTGTGCGCCGCCTTTGCTTTCCATCTGGAAAATGGCGTCGTGCTCCAGGCGCGCATTGCCTTCGGCGGCATGGCGGCTACCTCGAAGCGGGCCGCCAGGACCGAAGCTTTTCTTCAGGGCCGCGACTGGAACGAAGCCACGGTAAATGATGCCATGCTGTTGCTGGCGCAGGATTACCAGCCGCTGTCCGACATGCGTGCCAGTGACGCCTACCGCATGAAGACGGCGCAGAACCTGCTGCGCCGCTATTGGCTGGAAACGCGCGCCGAGGCGCCGCTCGCCGGCGTTGAAGTCAACGCTTTCGCCACGGTTTAACCGGGACCAGACAGACCCATCGCATGAATACTCCAAACGAAGCTTTCGCTCCTGCAATCGACCCTGCAATTGATCGAGCAAATGCGCCTGCAATTGCGCCCGACCTCACCGCCGCCGATGCCGCTCCCTGGGGGGAAGTAGGCCGGCGGCGCATCCATGAATCGGCCATCCTGCATGTGCTTGGCGAAGCAACCTATACCGACGACGTGCCGGAACTGCGCGGCACCTTGCACGCCGCGCTCGGCCTGTCGCAAAAAGCGCACGCCAAAGTCAATGCCATCAATCTCGATGCAGTGCGCGCCTCCATCGGCGTCGCGGCGGTCTACGCTGCCAAAGATATTCCCGGCACCAACGACTGCGGCCCGATCATCCACGACGATCCGATTTTTGCCGACGGCCTGGTGCAGTATGTCGGCCAGCCCCTGTTCGTGGTCGTAGCCGATACGCATGACAATGCGCGCCGCGCCGCGCGCCTGGCCGTAGTCGATTACACCGAATTGCCGGCAATTCTCACGCCGCAGGCGGCAAAGGCGGCGCAATCCTATGTTTTACCCCCGATGCATCTGAAACGCGGTGATTTCAAGGCCGCTTTCGATGGTGCGCCGCACGTGGTGAAAGGCGAACTCTACGTCGGCGGGCAGGAGCAGTTTTATCTCGAAGGTCAAATTTCCTACGCCATTCCGAAAGAGGACAAGACCCTGCTGGTGCTGTGCTCGACCCAGCACCCGTCCGAGATGCAGCATATCGTGGCGCACGCATTGGGCTTGCCTTCGCATAGCGTGACGGTGGAATGCCGCCGCATGGGCGGCGGATTCGGCGGCAAGGAGTCGCAATCGGCGCTGTGGGCTGCAGCCGCATCAATCGCCGCAGCGCATTTGAAACGCCCGGTCAAGCTGCGCGCGGACCGCGACGACGACATGCTCGTGACGGGCAAACGCCATTGCTTCCATTATGAATATGAAGTCGGCTTCGACGACAGCGGCCGCATACTCGCGGCCAAGGTGGAGATGGTGTCGCGCGCCGGCTATTCCGCCGATTTGTCGGGCCCGGTTGCCACGCGCGCGGTGTGCCACTTCGATAATACCTACTATCTGTCGGACGTCGATATTCTTGCCTTGTGCGGCAGGACCAATACGCAGTCAAACACGGCTTTCCGCGGCTTCGGCGGCCCGCAGGGGGCAATCGCCATCGAATACATTGTCGATGAAATTGCACGCAAGCTCGGCATGGATGCGCTCGACGTACGCAAGCGCAACCTGTATGGCCGCAACGACGAGGAAGGCCGCAACGTCACGCCCTATGGTCAAAAGGTGGCCGACAATGTGATCCACGAACTGATCGGCGAACTCGAAAGGACGAGCGAATACCGCCAGCGGCGCGCTGCCATCAACGCCTACAACGCCAGGAGCCCGGTGCTGAAGAAAGGGCTGGCGCTCACGCCGGTCAAATTCGGTATTGCTTTCAACCTCACGCACTTGAACCAGGCCGGCGCGCTGGTGCATGTGTATGTTGACGGCTCGGTCCTGGTCAATCATGGCGGCACCGAAATGGGCCAGGGTATCAATACCAAGGTGGCGCAGGTAGTGGCGCAGGAACTCGGTGTGGATCTTGCTCATGTGCGTGTCACCGCCACCGACACCAGCAAAGTGGCCAACACCTCTGCCACCGCCGCATCGACCGGTGCCGATCTGAACGGCAAGGCAGCGCAGGACGCGGCGCGGCAGATTCGCGAGCGCCTGGCAGTGCTGGCCGCCACGCTGATGAGCGGGAGTGCCGACGACGTGCGCTTTACCGCAGACCAGGTCAGCCTCGGCACGCACACCATGCCCTTCCCTGCCCTCGTGCAAAAAGCCTACATGGCGCGCATCCAGCTCTGGTCCGATGGCTTCTATGCCACGCCCGGCCTGCATTGGGATGCCAGGAGCATGACCGGCAACCCGTTCTATTACTTTGCCTACGGCGCTGCAGTTGCCGAGGTAGTGGTCGACACGCTCACCGGCGAATGGAAACTGCTGCGCGCCGATGCCTTGTATGACGCCGGCAATTCGCTCAATCCGGCTATCGATATCGGGCAGGTCGAAGGCGCTTTCATCCAGGGCATGGGATGGTTGACCACGGAAGAGTTGTGGTGGAACAAGGCCGGCAAGTTGATGACGCATGCGCCCTCCACGTACAAAATCCCCGGCATCTCCGATTGCCCGCAGGATTTTCGGGTGCGTCTGTTCAACAATCGTAATGCGGCCGACAGCATCCACCGTTCGAAGGCAGTCGGCGAACCGCCGCTGCTGCTGCCGTTCTCGGTATTCTTTGCGATTCGCGATGCAGTGTCGAGCATCGGCGCTCACAAGGTGAACCCGCCCCTGAATGCGCCGGCCACCAGCGAAGCCATCCTGAACGCGGTGGAAGCCGTGCAGGCGGCTGCTTGAAAAAGGATGCGACCATGAGCCATTGGCTGGATATCTGCGAAGACGCGACAACACCTTGCGTGCTGGTCACCGTGGCCGCCGTCGATGGCTCAGGCCCGCGCGAAACCGGCGCCAAGATGGTCGTCACTGCCGGACAGCAATTCGACACCATCGGCGGCGGCCATCTGGAAATGCGTGCCTGCGAAGTGGCGCGTGAGATGCTCGATGCCGCAGGCGAGGTGGCACCGCGCCGCGTGGAACGGTTTGCGCTGGGGCCGGGACTGGGGCAATGCTGCGGCGGCGTGGTGTATCTGGCGTTTGAATTGATCAATGAGGCTACGCGCCGTGATTTGCGCGTCATGCGCGCGCGACTGCGCGAGCGTGAGGATACCTGGCGCCTGATTTTCATCGACGGCGATTCGCCCTCGATGCTTTTTACGCACGAGCAGGCGCCAATCAATGCGATCAGCGCATCTGGCCTCCCGGTCGAATTCAACATCGGGCGCCCTTGCCACATCCTGCGCGACGCCCAGGGACATCGCTGGCTGATCGACCCGTGTCTGGCGCCGCGTCCTCACCTTGTCTTGTTCGGCGCCGGCCACGTCGGCGCGGCCATCGTGCGCGCACTGGCTGATCTGCCCTGCCATGTCACCTGGGTAGACGAGCGCGAGGACTTGTTCCCCGCCGGCATTCCTGCCAACGTGACTGTGGAGGCGACCGACACACCTGAAGTCCTCGCCGTGACAGCCGCAGCAGGTTCGACCTTTCTGGTTCTCACGCACAGCCATGCGTTAGACCAGCGCCTGGCTGAGCATATCCTGCGCCGCCCCGGCAACGACTGGTTCGGCCTGATCGGTTCGCGCACCAAGCGCGTGCAGTTCGAACGCCGCTTGGGCGAGCGCGGCATTGCGCGCGCCAAGCTCGACGCCATGGTGTGCCCCATCGGCATAGCCGGTATCACCGGCAAGGAACCAGCCGTGATCGCTGCCGCCGTGACGGCACAATTGTTGCAAGTTTGGGAAGCGGCAGCCCGCAATCCGGCCCGGCTGGAAACCCAGACCGTGCAGCCGATCTCCGAATCGGACCTCAGAACCGCTGCTGCTTAACCAACGGCAAGATAAAGAGCGGCACGCTCGCGCCGTTCCGATTCCAAGTAGAATTTGAGACAACCAAGAAATTCCATGACTGCAACCACCACACAGGGCGACGGCATCCATGCCTACCGCGCCAGCATCCTGCACTTCATCGCCGACCCGGCGCTGCATGCGCATTCCTACGAATGGTTCGAAGACGGCTTGCTGATTGCCGACGGCGGCCTGATCAAGGCCGTCGGCGACTATGCCAAGCTGCGCGCCGGCCTGACACCTACCACGCCGCTGCACGACTACAGCGGCAAGCTGATCATCCCCGGCTTCATCGACACACATATCCATTACCCGCAAACCGACATGATCGCCTCGCCGGCACCGGGTTTGTTGCCGTGGCTCGACACCTATACGTTTCCGACCGAGCGGCAATTCGCCAACCCCGAACACGCCGACGACGTGGCCGATTTTTTCATTCGCGAACTGCTGCGCTGCGGCACCACCACGGCGATGGTCTATTGCACGGTACACAGTGCCTCGGTGGAAGCGTTTTTCACGCAAAGCGAAGCGCGCAATTTGCGCATGGCGGCGGGCAAGGTCTTGATGGACCGCAACTGCCCGGAATTCCTGCAAGACACCGCCGAGAGCGGCGCGCACGACAGTGAAGTGCTGATCAAGAAGTGGCACAAGCGCGGTCGCCAGATGTACGCCATCACGCCGCGTTTCGCGCCGACTTCGAGCGACGCGCAAATGCAACTGGCAGGAGAACTTGCCGCGAAGTATCCTGATACCTACCTGCAAACCCACGTGGCGGAAAACACCGACGAAGTGGCCTGGGTCAAGTCGCTGTATCCGCACGCGCGCAGCTACCTTGACGTGTATGACCGGTTCGGCATGCTGCGCCCGCGCGCAATGTATGCCCATTGCATCTGGCTCGAAGATGCCGACCGCGCGCGCATGGCGGAAACGCAATCGGCCATTTCAATGTGCGCGACTTCGAATCTGTTCCTCGGTAGCGGCCTGTTCGATTTTGGCCGGGCCGATGCGGCGCAGGTGCCGCTGTCGCTGGCTACCGATGTCGGCGGGGGAACGTCATTTTCCATGCTGCAAACGATGAACGAAACCTACAAGGTGGCGCGCATGGGTGGCACCTATCTGCCGGCGCTACGCATGTTCTACCTCGCCACGCTGGGCGGCGCGCGCAGTATGCAACTCGAAGGCATCATCGGCAATTTCCGCTTCGGCAACGAGGCCGATTTCATCGTGCTCGATCCGCAAGCCACGCCGCTGCTCACGCGCCGCAGCGCGCGCACCAACAGCCTGGAAGAATTGCTGTTCGCCTTGGCCCTGCTGGGCGACGACCGCACCGTGGCAGCCACCTTTGCCGCCGGCCGATGCGTGCATCTGCGTGACAGCACCAGGATCATGTCGTGAACCGCGACGAGTGGCAGACCCGTGTCGATCTTGCGGCCTGCTACCGGCTGTGCGCCATCGCGGGTTGGGACGACACAATCTACACCCACATCTCGGCCACCGTACCCGGCGAGCCGGGGCATTTCCTGATCAATCCATTCGGCCTGCGTTTCAATGAAATCAATGCCTCGAACCTGGTCAAGATCGACATGCAGGGCCATAGCGTCGGCCACTCGCAATACAAGGTCAACGTCAGCGGCTTTGCCATCCACGCGGCCGTGCATGGCGCGCGTGCCGACGCGCAGTGCGTGATGCACCTGCATAATGTGCACGGCATTGCGGTCGGCATGCAGGAATTGGGATTGCTGCCGGTGTCACAGCATGCACTCAGGTTTTATGGGCAAATCGGCTATCATGATTACGAAGGGCTGGCGCTCTCGCCGTCCGAACAGACGCGCCTGATCGCGGCGTTGGGCAACCAACCTGCGCTGATGCTGCGCAATCACGGCACCCTGGTGTGCGGGCGCACGATTGCAGAAGCCTTTGTGCTGATGGACACCTTGGACAAGGCTTGCCAAATCCAGCTGCAGGCGCAGGCAGGCGGCGGAAAATTGTTTGCGCCAGACCCGGCCGTCTGTGCGCAGACGCATGAAAATCTGTTAGGCGACGGCACCCCGGAAGGCGAACTGGAATGGCCGGCGCTGCTGCGCAAGCTCGATGCGCATGATGCCACCTACCGCTTTTAATTACGAATCGACAAGGGAACAAAGCATGCCGACAATCAATGTGCAAATGTTTGAAGGGCGCACTACCGATCAAAAACGCGCCTTCATCAAAGCCTTGACCGAAGCCGCCTGCACCACCCTCGGATGCAGCGCGGGGTCGGTCGACATTATCATCAGCGAAGTGAAGCAGGAAAACTGGGCGACGGCGGGAAAGCTGTGGTCAGATCCGCGCGAGGCCTAGGAGTCTGCGCGGCAGAACGAGTCGAAGCGAAACGGGTGGGAAAAGGGCACAATTTGGCCTCGCTTTTGAGGACTGTAGCCGTAGCTACAGCCGGAAAAACGGGGGCGAAGTGGGACTTTTCTCCATCCATTGCAGCCGACTCGCTTCTGCCTCGCAGACTCCTAGGTACAATTCGTGCAGGGAGGGACAGCGCAGCGCTTCCCGCTCTACTGACCTAGTAATGCGGTGGTCGTTCATCCTCAATGCGGCGCTGCCCGTCCGCCTCGGCGGAATCCGGCACACGCCGCAGTAAGGCCGTGTACAGTGCCTCCAGGCGCTCGATTTTCTTTTGCTGTTCATATACGACCTGGTTCAGGGTCTCCAGCATGTCTTCCGAGCGCGAGAGCTTGATCTCGATATCGACCAATCGTTCTTCATCCATGTTCAACTCCCCCGCTTATAGTCAGGCCCGCATTGTAGAACGAAATGCACCCCTGCTCTCGTGGATTGCTCATGCATCCGGATGATAACTGCGGCCGAGCGATACCGGCTGGTTGAGCAGGATGGTCTTGGGGTCGCGGCAGATCAGCACCAGCACAACGATGGTGGCGATGTAGGGCAGCATGGACAACACCTCGGACGGCAGGCCGAGGCCGAAGCCCTGGGCATACAGTTGCAACACCGTGACGCCGCCGAACAGGTAAGCGCCGCAGACGACGCGCAGAGGTTTCCAGGTGCCGAACACCACCAGCGCCAGCGCAATCCAGCCCTTGCCCGCCGTCATGCCCTCGACCCACATCGGCGTTTGCACGAGCGACAGGTAGGCGCCGGCTATACCCGACATTGCGCCGCCGAAAAGCACAGCCAGGTAGCGCACGCGGATCACCGGGTGGCCGATGGCATGGGCGACATCGGGCGATTCGCCGATTGCGCGCATCTTGAGGCCAGCACGGCTCTTGCTCAAAAACCAGCTGACGGCGAACAACAGCACCAGCGAGAGATACACCATGGCGTCGTAATGAAACAGCAGGCCGCCCACGACAGGCAAGTCCGTGAGCAGCGGAATGTCGACGCCTTGCAATCCCGTGATCGGCGTACCGGCCAGATCGTGCCCGACAAAAGCGGACAGGCCGATGCCGAACAGCGTGAGCGCCAGGCCTGTTGCCACCTGATTGGTCTGCAGGCTCAACGTCAGGAAGGCGAACACCAGCGACAATGCTGCGCCGGCTGTCGCTGCCGCAATGAAGCCAAGCGTGGCGCTGCCGCTCACCAGTGCGGCAGCAAAGCCGGCCACGGCGCCGACCAGCATCATGCCTTCGATGCCGAGATTGAGTACGCCGGATTTTTCCACCACGGTTTCGCCAAGCGCGGCATAGATCAGCGGTGTAGCGGCGACCACGGTGCTTGCGACGATGGGAACAAAGGCGCTCATGCGGCCTCCTTCGATGGCATTGTTGCAGCCGTTTTGTGCGGCGCACGCGTCGATTTCAGTCTGAAATTAATGAACAGGTCGGCCGCAAGCAGATAAAACAGAAGAAGACCCTGGAACAATCCGGTGATGGCGGAAGGCAGCGCCATCTGCATCTGCGCCGATTCGCCGCCCAGATACAACAGCGACATCAGCAGTGAACCCAGCACAATGCCTGCAGGATGCAGCCGTCCGATCCAGGCGACGATGATGGCGGCAAAGCCATAGCCGGGAGAAATCTGCGCCTGCAATTGTCCGATTGGGCCCGCCACTTCGCACAGGCCCGCCATGCCCGCTGTTGCACCGCCGATCAACAGCGCAATCCAGACATTGCCGTTATTGGAAAACCCGGCATAGCTGGCCGCCGCAGGCGCCAGCCCTGCCACCTGCATGCGATAACCGGCGTAAGTCTTGCTGGAAAACAGCCACGACGCCAGTGCCAGAACCAGGCCGAGCACGAATGCCCAGGTGGTGCGCGTGCCGTCGATCAGGATGGGCACGAGATAGGCGTCGTTGAATGCGCGGCTTTGCGGAAAGTTGTAACCTTGCGGATCGCGCCACGGCCCATGCACAAGGTAGGATAGAGATAGCTGCGCAATATAGACCAGCATCAGCGAAACGAGGATCTCGCTGGTGTTGAAGCGGTTACGCAGGAAGGCCGGTATCGCGGCCCACACCATGCCGCCCAGGGCGCCGGCTGCCAGCATCAGCGGCAAACCCCAGCCATGCACATCGTCGCCCAGCCACAAGGCCACGCCGCCGCCGGCAATGGCACCCATCGTCAGTTGACCTTCGGCACCGATGTTCCACACATTGGCGCGAAAACCAAGCGCCAGGCCGAGCGCGCACAGCATCAGCGGCGTGGCCTTGAGCAGCAATTCGCCTAAGCCGTACATGGTTTCCAGTGGCTTGACGAAAAATACGAAAAATGCCTGCGCCGGGTCTTTGCCGAGCAAGCTGAAGAGCACGAAGCCGGTTGCCAGCATGGCTGCCGCCGCAATCAGCGGCGACGCAACTTTCATCACCGGCGAGGGCGCGGTGCGCCGTTCAAGCTTGAGCAAGGCGATCTCCCTCCAGGGTGTGCGCAGACGTCGGGATGCTCGCCGCGTCGAATTTGCCGCTCATCCAGTTCCCTATCTGTTCAATATTGGTGTCGGCGAGGCGCACCAGCGGGGAAAGGCGGCCTTGGGCCAGCACGCAGATACGGTCACTGATGGCGAACAGCTCGTCCAACTCTTCCGAGATCACCAGCACCGCGACACCCTTGGTGCGCAGATCGATCAGCGCCTGGTGGATCAGTTGGGCCGCACCGACGTCCACGCCCCAGGTCGGCTGCGCCACGATCATCATTTTCGGCGCCAGCATGGTTTCGCGGCCGACGATGAATTTTTGCAGATTGCCGCCCGAGAGGCTCGACGCGATCGAATCGGCACCGCCGCATTTCACGCCGAAGCGCGCAATCACATCCAGGGCGAAACGTTGCACCACGCTCTTTTTAATGATGCCGCGGCTGACCATGCCCTTGCCTGCTCCGGTCAGCAGTGCATTGTGCGCCAGGCTCATGGCCGGCGCCGCGCCGCGCCCCAGACGCTCTTCCGGCACAAAGGTGAGGCCAATGCGGCGACGGCGCGCAGGGTTCAGGCGCCCGACCGCCCGGCCCAGCAGGGTGATCATGCCGGGCTTGGTGCACAGGGATTCGCCCGACAGCGCCGCCAACAATTCTTTCTGTCCGTTGCCCGACACGCCGGCAATGCCGACGATTTCGCCGCCGCGCACTTCCAGGTCAATCTCTTTCAGGCTGGTGCCGAATGGGTCGATGGTGGCTAGCGATAATTTATCGGTCGAAAGACGCACTTCGGCACTCGGTTGCGGGTCGAGATGGCATTCGGCCAGGTCGCCGCCTATCATCATGCGCGCCAGGCTCTTGTTGCTTTCCTGCGACGGGATGGCGGCGCCGCTTACACGTCCGCCGCGCAACACGGTCGCACCGTCGCACAGGGCGCGAATCTCGTCGAGCTTGTGACTGATATAGAGGATGCTGCAACCCTCGCGCGCCAGTTGGCGCAGCGTCTCGAACAGAGTGAGCACGGCTTGCGGCGTCAATACCGAGGTCGGCTCGTCCATGATCAGCAGTTTGGGTTCCTGCAGCAGGCAGCGCACGATTTCCACGCGCTGGCGCTCGCCGACCGACATGCTGTGCACCAGGCGATGCGGCGCCACAGGCAAGCCGTATTTTTCCGACACGTCGGTGATGCGCGCCGCCAGTTGCGCGGGTGGCATCGGCGCATCCAGCGCCAATGCGATGTTTTCAGCCACGGTGAGCGTTTCGAACAGGGAAAAATGCTGGAACACCATGCCAATGCCCATGCGCCTTGCCTGCGCAGGATTGGCGATATTTACCGGCCTGCCTTCCCACACGATGCTGCCCTCGTCCGGGCGTGTGACACCGTAGACGATTTTCATCAGCGTGCTTTTGCCGGCGCCGTTCTCGCCGAGCAAGGCGTGGATTTCGCCGGGCATGACATCGAGGTCGATGCCGTCATTGGCTACCACGGACGGGTAGCGTTTGGTGATGCCGCGCAATCGCAAGCGGGGTAGCGGGGATTCGGGTGTAATGTCCGGTGCCATGGTCGGGTTTGCGGTTTATCGAGTTCGTGTTGCTGTTGCGGCTGATCTTCGCCTGCCGGCCAAGTGGCCCAGGCGGCGTGCCACATGGAATGGCACAGGTTGTCACCGTATTTTAATTTTGTCGACAGTTATTTTCCAGCGTGGCGAATACCAGGATCAATATGCATGCAGTTTGTAACGTTCTGTCGTTCCCATGAGGGCGCAATCAGTAGTCACCGCGCATGAAATGGCTTGGCTCCTCTCTGCCCCTGTGTCCCTGTAGGGAAGGAGTGCTCGCTTGCATGCGCGCACCGTTGCGGAGGCGGTCAGCATGCTGACCAAATTCCCTCCTTAACCGCTTGCGGGAGAGAGGTGGGGCGGGCCGCGCAAGGCAGAGAGGGGTTTGAAGTTAAAACGAAACCGTGAGCCATCGTTTTAGGAAAGTTGATTTGCCATCTCTCAAAAACCCTCTCCCCTACCCCTCTCCCGCAAGTGGTGCAGGCAGGGTCTCGGTCGGCACGCCGACCGCTGCCGTAACGGCACCCGCATGCATGCGGGTGCTCCCTCCCTTCAGGGATACAGGGGCAGAGGGGAAAGAAGTGCGACGAATTACGGTCCGTGCCAGTTAAATCTTGGCCTTGAATTGCAAGCCAAAACTGCGTGGCTGACCGACAGTGATGAAGTCGTTGCCGTAGAACGGAATATCGTTGTAGATGTTGCGTTGGTTGGTCAGATTGTAGATCGAGAAACGCAACTGATATTTCTTGTCGAAGTCATAGTACATCGATGCATTTGCGGTGTACTGCCAGGGAATAACCGGCGCCTTGAAGTATCCGCCTGCCGGTATTTCCTGGGCCGGCACTCCATTGGCCAGCGACGCGGCAACGTCGAGCTGCCCAGACTGGCTGGTCTCGATGGGCGAGATCACTTCCCAGTTGGTCTGGAAGCCGACGCCGTAATCGGTCTTGTAGTTGATCAGGAAGTTGAACAATTGCCGCGGCACGCCGGGGTCGTTGAAGTTCTGGTTCGGCTCAAACACGGCGAGCGCGCCGGCGCCATCCATGTTGACGCCTGGCTGAGCGGGGAAATTGTAGAAGGCAGCCGGTGTGTCGAGCTTGGTGCTGATGTAGGAGTAGCTCGCCGTGGCAAAGAAATTCGGGTTCGGCTGATAATTGAGTTCAGCTTCAAATCCGAGAATATGTGCCAGGCTCGATGTGGTTCCGCCAGGGCCGGTGGAGACCGCTCGTGATTGCTTGAACACATCCGCGCCGGCAAACAGGCTCTTGTGCATCAGGTCGAGCTTCACGCCGGCTTCCAGCAATTTCGTGTCTTGCCGCAGGATTGAACTCGCGTCTTGCGTATAGGTGCCTACCCCGCCATCCTGCGAATTGGGGTTGACGTACTGGGCAAAATTGGCGGTCAGGTAAGTCGATATCCATGGCAATGGCTTGTAGACCGGGCTGAAGTTGGCGTTTTTCAACAGATAGGCGTTCGTCGAGAAACTCGCCGGGAGCGTTGCAGTCGGGTCGGAGATCGGGTCCGATTCGTGCAGCTTCACGACATCGGCACGCAAGCCGTACAGGATGCTGAACTTGGGTGAAAATTCGATGCGATGCTCGAGGAATACCGCCGCATCGTACAGGTCCGAATCGATGGAGGAATTGGGAAAGTAAGGATCTCGCGCCGATACACCCCAGATCGGTAGTCCGAATGCCGCCGTATAGGGCACCGCTCCGCCCCCAGCTTGAGCAGAAGCGGGAAACGCCAGAGTGGTCGGATTCTGGCTCAAATCAAAGATGCTGACCGGCTCGTTGGCGAAATTCTGCACCTCGTTGGTGTGCGACAGGCGGAAGGTGAAGCCGGCATCGATTTGCTGTTTCAGGTTCAGCCCATGACCATCGCTTTGATCGCCAAACGGGGTGTCAAATTTCAGTTTGAGATCGGTTTTGTTTTCAATCGTGTAGGTACCTTGCGCCGTGTCGGCAAAGTACATCTGGGTTTGATTGTAACGATTGATATAGTTGAAGAAGGTGTTATTCACCAGCGTTGCGTTCTGGTTGACGTCGTAAGTTTGAATCACCTGCAGGTTGTAACGAGTGGAACGCGCGCCCGTTCCCGGTGCGCCGTCGACGTTCGTGCGCCGGCTCAGTTGCACCGGGCTGCCCAACTGGATCATCGAGCCGAATCCGCTGATGTTGGCCGGACCGCCGATCACGCCGCCGGTCAGATAGCTGCCGTTGTCGATCAGTTGCTGATTGACGCGATTGATACCGTCGTTTTCCGTATAGCGCCCGAGCGCAAGTTCGCTATTGACCTGAATCGTGTATTTGTCGGAGATATTGGCGATCACCGAGCCGTAAATCGCCTGTTCATGGAAATACTGGTAGTCGTAGTAGCTGTCGCTTTCTTCTCCGGCATAACTGATGCGGTAAGCCAGATTCGATGAAGCGGGGCCGCCGAAGTCGAGACTTTGGCGGCGGTGCCCGGCGGTGTCGATGTCGACTGTCGCCGTCGCGGTAAAAGCGTTGAAGTTCGGCACCTTGGTGGAGATATTGATCGAGCCGCCTACACCGGCGCCCGGCCCGGCCTGCACACTGGCGGGACCTTTGACGATGTCCATCGTATCGATGCTGTTGAAGCTCAGTGGTGCGCCATAGCCGTTGCTGGAGAAACTGTCGCGCATGCCGTTGAAGAACACGTCGCCATATTGCCCGCGAATACGCGGAATATTCGGCAAGCCGAACGAGGCGTCGGCATAGCTGCTCGACGTCAGGTAGGAGAATTGCTGTGGGTCCTGCACGTTCAATGCGTCCAACTGGGTACGCGACAGGATGGTGTTGCTGCGCGGCGTATCCATCACACCGAGATCGAGGCCGTAGGCGGAAGACGAATCGACAGTTGTCGGAAGAATCAATTGGCCGCGGCGAATGCCGTTGATGACGATGGTATCCGTTTGCTGCGTGCTGCGCGCGGCGGCGGAAGACGAGGCTTTGGCCGCGTCGCCCGCCGCGTCGGAGGTTGCGGCATCCTTGACGGCACCGTCGGTCACCTGCGCCAACGCGGCGCCGACCGGCAACATGGCGCCCAACGCCAACACGACATGATGCGCGCGCGCAATGCGGGCACGACGCTTCGCTCTTTTATCCATTCTTTTCCCCTTCAATTGTCGATTTGTGAACCCGCATCGATCGTTTTGCCCTGGGGGAGATCGATTACGGTGTTCCCTTGGATGCGAATAACAAGGCAATGCATTGCAAGGACCGTGCCGGGCAGACCGGCTGTGTCAACCAAAGATGGGGAAATAATATGTTTTTATAAAGTGTATACAATTTTCAGGAGTGGTTTCGCTGCCAGAACGGCACGATTAACAGGAGTCAGGGACCGTCGGATATCCCCTGCAACGCGGGACATTGCTAGGAGAATGCGCCAACAATTGGTGCGTCGCTGCCATAATGTGGGGATTGGCGAACCGGGCAGCACCGTCCTTGTGCGCCTGCCCATCGGGCCTTGTGCATGCTGTTTGTATGCAATTTCGCGGCGTCTTGGCCGGCAGCCGCGTGCTATTGCAAGCCGAGAATTTCGGCCAGATCGACCTCGCTCGGCTCATCCCTTAAATGCAGGTTGCGCTCGATGTCGAGCAAATGCTGCTCCATCAGCGCCACTGCGAGGCTTGTGTCGCCGGCCGCTATGGCGTCAATCAAATGTTCATGCTCGTCGTTGGGACACGAAGTCTTGCCGGGGGCCTGATACAGCGCAATGATGAGGGAACAGCGCGACACCAGTTCGCGCAGAAAGCGCGTGAGCACGGCATTGTTTGCCGCCTCGCCGATCAGAATATGAAATTCGCCGCCCAGCCGGATCCACTTGGCATAGTCTCCGGCGTGAAATGCCGCATGTTCGTCTTTCACAATTTGCCGCAGGCGCACAATTTGAGCCGGCGCGGCGTGGCTCACCGCCATGGGCACCAGGGCCGACTCGATGGCGCGGCGTGCGGCAAAAATGTCGCGCGTTTCCGCCGGCGTGGGCTGAGCGATGATCGCACCGCGGTTCGGGCGCAATTCCAGGATGTGATCGTGCGCCAGGCGTTGGATTGCCTTGCGCACGATGGTCCTGCTCACGGAGAACAGTTCGCACAGACTTGCCTCGGTCAATTTTGTTCCGGGAGGCAGGCGTTGGCTCACCACGGCCTTGAGTATCGAGTCGTAGATTTTTTGATCGACCAAGCCGGTGCCGCGCTTGCTGGGCGCCTTTGCCGTCGCCGGGGTCGAGTCGCGGGTTTTTGGTTTCATATATTCGCTTGTGCTACCGCTATCTATATAAGAGCCTGTTTATGATCTATTTGACATACGCGCAACCCCGCAAACCGGTCGAATGCCAGGCACGGCGACGCGTCGTAGCGGTGCTACGGCAAGGAGCCGTAACGCCGCAAGCGACCAGTTTGCGGGCGGTGCGGCGACCCGATTGCCCAGAGGGTTCGAGCGAAAAGGGCGCATTGCGGCGTTGCGGCGCTTGCTCAGGGGGCCACCCTGAGCGGCGCGCCGCGCCTTGCACTGCATCCCTTTTCGTTCGAACGCGCATGTCAAATAGATCATAAACAGGCTCTAGGTGTGTGCAATCTTCCCTTGAATTGCATACAAACAACTCAGCAAGAAGTGCGCCCGGGCGCCGCCACGGCTATCATGATAGCGGCAAATTCTCGCCCGCTTCATGAAATCTCCTTTGGCGTCTGTGTGCCTGATGGCATGGGAATTGCTCGCAATTGCTGGGGCGATTGGATGCAATCGCCGTGGCAATGGAGGATTTCTGCATGGGCTTTCACCGGTTTTTTCGCAATACGGCCGTCCTGGCCACACTATTGGGCGCAGCAACTGGCGGCACCTACGCCATGGCGCAGGAGGCCGCCTGTCCGCTGCCGGGCCAGAAGCCTGCACTCGTAGTCCAGATGTTCTTCGGCCAAAGTATCAGAGCGCGTGGGCCAGTCACGAAAATGGAATGGAATGCATTTCTGCGCAATACCGTGACGCCGCGCTTTCCCGACGGCTTGACCGTCTATGACGGCTACGGCCAATGGCAGGATCCGCAAACCCATGTCATTGCACGCGAGAAATCGAAGGTGATTCTGATCGTCACTGCGGATGCGGCGCCGGTACGCCAAAATATTGCCGACATTTCGGCTGCTTACCGCAATCTGTTCCGTCAGCAATCGGTCGCGATTTTAACCAATTCGGCATGTGTCGCCTTCTAGGGAAGTGCTGATTTGATCTATTTTCCACGACGAGACCGCGCGCAAGTCATTGATTTACAAAGCAGTCGATTTTGGCAAATTGAATAAATCAGCGCGTC
>DATBQE010000218.1:0-20246 GCA_036561005.1 Burkholderiaceae bacterium
GGATCGGTCAGATCGAGATGCGCCAGGCGGGCACGCGATGAATTGTTGGTTGGTATCATGATCTGGTCAACTCCTGAATGTAATAATAGCCGCAGCGGCACAAGAGATTTGCGTGACGTAACGTTGCACTAAAGCCCGCCCTGCGCCTGCAAAGCCTCACTCCGAGCGTATATGCTAAATCCGTCCGGATAAGATAGTGCCGGACCGTCCAGTGCATCCAGTCGGCCGAACTTGTCGATGCGCAGTAGATTCGGCCGCTCGCAGACCCAGCACAGGTTCGCATGCGGAGTGAACCAGCCGACCGATTTGGCCACGTCCAACAAACCGCGCAACCGCTCAGTCTGACCGGCGAGCCCTCGCGCCTCGCGCATATAATCGTAGAACGCGAGCCAATAGGCATCATGCTGGCCGTAGGCACTTGCGACATGGCTGTCGCTAGCCGTAGCCTTGATGCGCTCGCCGATGGGTTTGGCCACGTTGTCCCAGATGCGCACGCGCAATTCGCTCCACAGGCGGTCAAATACCTGGACCCGGGCCTGGCTGCCGATGCTGTCCCTGACGTCGGCCCAGGATTTTTCCATCGGATACTCCCATAGCTTTTGCTTAACGCTCCCTCCGACATGGCTGGCCAGGCTATTCATGATCGCGTTATCGAGTTCCCGTTTGGTCTGTTTGCGCAGAGCGATCCTGATGCCGCTTTCCATGCCACTCCACATTTTATCCCAGACGCTGGTCCAGATGGCATCCCAGACGTTGTCCCAAACGGAAGCGCAGACGCTGCTTTTTGCCGGCTCGTTCATGCGCGTCAGGTGGCGCGTGGTCATGGTTGCTCTGATCGTGCATTTGACGCTCTCCTGCAACTTCTTCCGGATCTGGATTCCGTCGACCAGGCGCATGGTTCCAGCTATGCCATCGACGATCTCGTCTTTGATGCGAGTGCCGTCGGCGGTCTTCACGTTGCGCCATACCGCTTCGGCGGTGCACTCCAGAAAATATTCGTCGAGTATGATGGAGCGGGTCAATCCCAAGGAAAATGGCGAACCGCACCAGACGATGCGCCTTGGTGCATCGAGGTCGGCGACGCGGTAGGCGGTACCGATCGCCGCTTCGGCAAGTTTTCTGTCTACCGGTTCGGTACTTAATCCTATGGCGGTCCATTTGTCTTGCCATTTGTCCAGCGAGTTTTCGTCCAACGTGGCCACTTCCACGGCCTGTTCCATCGCCAGCATCATTTGTTTACTCCCGACAGTTAGTGGTACGCGCGCGGTTCGGCCGCTGCCGCAGATTTCCCGCCGATGTATTTCCGCCGGAATTTCCGGACGCCGTGTTATGCGTGCGTCTTCTCAACCAAGCGCGCGCCGCTCGAAGCATTTCAATCATGAGTCGTCCGATAGAAAAAATGGTTCGATTTGACAAAAGAAATTTTCACGGCACCAATCATCATCGCAAATTGCCCCACATTTCTTGCCGCTTTTGCTTTCCTTTCGCCGTAATGTTTGCGAATCGTCGAATTATCTTTCTCGTCTGTTCGCCTGGGTGTGGTTCCCAAGACGAGCCATGGTTGGGGCTGCACACTTGTTTTTCTGAAGCTTGCCATGATTGATCAGGAAACATTCGCCATGACCGTTCCGACCAGGTGAAAATTTGACTTCCCGTTTCATTGCGGAGGTATTCGGTTCGAGCTTGGAACTATTCTTTCGTCGGTGCCACATATCGGCACATGTGGACGTCGGTTGTATTTGGTCGGCGTGTTCTGTTTTGCCTGCGTTACCCGATTGATCTGCAACGTAATGTTGAATGGCGAACAGCAAGCGTTCAGATTAAGGCGGCCACTTCTTGGCAACGCGGAAAATCGGCGACGGCGTGCACGTGAAAAATCCTCGTAACTTTTCTTACCAAGGAGTCAATCATGCCAGGCATACCAGCTTCATCTACGAAACTTTTAACGTCACAGATTGGTGCGGGTAGTGGGGGCTCATCGAGCCCGCCCCCAAATCCGGCGTCTAATCCGGCGAACAAGCAGCCTACGGCCACTCCGAGCACTGGCGAAATCGGCGGCTAAGTAATATGTATTGATATTGGCCGTGGCGGAAATCTTCCCAATGACACGCGATGCGAATCATCGTTGAGCGGATTTTTGCCACGGTCAAATCCACAGACATGGACAACGCGGGATTCTTTCTTTCTTTAGACAACATGACACTCGTCGCCACTTGCGACTGGCTTCCTGAGTCATTAACTCGTTGAACTATTGATCGTATTGAAATTTTTGAAGAGCTAGAAACGTAATGTGAAAATGGTCGTTCCTTGCGCGTTTTTGCAACGCTGCGTTGAGTTTAATTCGACATATCCAATCAATGAATTAATGACGCAGGACATCAAATTAGAATCAATAATAAAACCTGGTGTACTTGCCTATCATAGCCGCACAGCTGCGTAGCTTTCGGCGCGGCATTGGGCTAATTTTCTTTCGTCCCATTTAGAGGCGTATTGAAAATTCCATCGCGCGATTCGCTAATGAATCGTTGCTACAGCTTCTTTATGCACTTCAGTCGTTGATCGACCAATTTCGTTCTGACCGAAACCATTCGAATTGTTTTATTATTTAGTTGGAACCATGTCTTGGGAAATAGCACTAATTATTGCACCGGTTTAACACTAATTTATATATACCCCACCTTTGCGTTTCAATTGGAAGGAGAGTTAACATGTCAAATGCAATACCATCAGGCTACACTGCGAAATCCATTACATTTAATGGGAAGACGCATACATTTGCTGAAGATAATAGTGGCAATTTGTATGAAATGGGCGACTATAAGAAAAAGGTCGGTGAAATCAAGACTGACGGAACGTTTGAGGCCACAAACACAACGTATAAGGACGATTTTGGCAAGGCTGCTGTAACTCCGCCTGCCAATCGCTACCAGGGGGCTACTGTCAACAAGGGCTTTGCGTTAGACAAAGGCACCGATTTCTATTACAACCAAGACGAGCCATCGGTAGAAAATGCGCCGACGACAACAATTACCGATAATGGTCATACGCATACTTTCTACGAACAGGCTGACGGAAAGGGTGGCTATGATTTATACGACATTGATGATCCATCAGTCAAGGCAGGTAATAAAAAAGGCAATGGTGAGATCAATTTCTCGGAGAAAGAATGGGATTCCGGTTATGGATTGACTGCAGATCCTTCAGGTAAAGGCGTTCCAAGAAATGGATTCGCTGTGGATTCTGATGATTCTAAATTATTCCATGCAACGATAGATCTTCCGACAACACCGACGACGCCAACACCGACGCCGACAACGCCAACACCGACGCCGACAACGCCGACGCCAACGACTCCGACGCCAACGACTCCGACGCCAACGACCCCGACGCCAACAACGCCAACAACGCCAACGACGCCAACAACACCAACGACACCAACGACACCAACGCCGTCGGCGAGCGACAGTTTTTGGAGCACGGTCAAGACTATCGAAGACATGAACCCGGAATTCAAGTCTTTCTTCGACAATTATTTTACTGAAATGGCGAAGTCCTTCGGTTTTGGCCCGAACCCAAATCCTTAATGACGCTTGCACGGCGCGGGCGAACACATATTCCGCATGCGTGCATTGAAGCCAGGGGATGCCCCTGGCTTTTTTGTGTTCAGCATAGGTACAATTTTACGGTTGTAGGTCCCGCCATAAGCTGAGCGCAACGAGCGAATTGCAACCGGTGAAGGGCAACCGATTGTGGCGAAGCGCGAATCCAAAATCATGGATCGGCCGGAAAGACCTGTATAGGAGAAATTGCCAGTCTGGGTGACCAAGTACGAAACCGTGAAGCCACACTGGCGAATGATCGAGCGACGCAGATGAGGCGCTTGCCTGATGAAGGCGTTCGGTACTTGCCCCGGGAAGCCGGGGGCGATTATCTTCTGCCTTGCGCCTGAAAGAGCGGTGGCCTAAGGTGGAGCTGGGCCGCAGAAGGCCCCTGTTTGTTGGAGCATGGGTTCCGAAGACGCAGTCCGGTCGAGGAGGAACCGACCTAGAGGCAGGGGCTTCGACATGTCGTTGCGACAGGCAACGTGTCTGACTCCGCCGCTACGCACTTGAGGACCTCGGCCTAAGGTGACGCCTGATCTAATCAATGCGCTCGGCAGGGTGCATGGCAATATGGGAGAACCGGATTTACACCGTCCGGTAGCTCATCATCCACCATCGGCCTTCCGGGCATGTCGAATAGTCCAGTTCCTGCGCGAATTCTGCCAATACATGCGCCAACTCCGCTTCGGTCGGAAAGTTCTTTACAATTTCAAATTCGCCACCGGCGAGCAACCGCCGCTCCTCGATCAGGTTGCCTTCGCTGTCAAAGTGACGGCGCTCGCCGTGAGAATAATTCAACTGATCGACGAAAATCACTCTTGCGCCGGGAACCAACCGCGCATGCAGTGTATTCAAAAAATCGCGAATTTTCGACTTTGGCATGTGCGACCACCAGAACATTGAGAACGCGGCAGAAAACGGCCCGTCGATATTTTCCAGCTTGTAGGCGTCGTCGACTATGCATCGCACAGTGGCAATCGATGCGAGCCGCTCGCGCGCCAGCGCTATTGATGTCGGGTCCGCATCAGCCGCGACGATGGAGTTGGCAGTCTGCGCCACATTCAACGTCCAGTAGCCGGTTCCGCATGCAATTTCCAGGACGTCGTGACCGGCGAGTGCTGCCCGCAAGCTGGCCTTCAGTGGGGCGAGGTCTGCTTCGACACGCGGCGTGCCATAACCGACTGAAATATCGTATTCGTTGGCCCGGGCCGCGTAATAGGCCGCATGATCAGGTTTCGGTGATGAACATAAATCACTTTTCTCCCGTTGGTGATCCGCGAAGTAGGCCATGTGGAAGTTCCTCCTTAAGTAGTTTCTGCACGTACGCAAGAAGCGCACTGCGCTCCGCGTTTCCGATCCCATTGTTCAATCGGGCTGCAATGGCGAGCAGGACCCATTGCTTTAACCGGCTATCTGTTTTGGACCATCCTGCGAGCTCTAAATAGCGTTGGAGATAGGCGTCGCGAAGTTTCCTCCGCACTGCCTGTTCGGCTGGTTCGATGATCCATTCGCCGCTGATGCGCCCGAACTCGAGCAGGATCAACGTTCGCGCGAAATCGGCAATTGGGTTGCCGCGCTCTGCGGTCCACCAGTCGATTACGACAAAATGCCCATGTCCGGTCACGAGCACGTTCAATGGGTGGAAATCACAGTGGCAAAGACAGTCGTCCCGCAACTCGAAGTCAAGCAAGCTGAGCGAGCGCTTTGCGGCATGGTGGAGGTCGGCAGGCAGGCTGGATGAATTGGCGATACACTCGCTGAACATCGTTCGCTGGGACGGCAAATCGGATACCTGGGCGCCCGCTTTGAAGCGAATGCGATGAATCGCGAAATGCAATTCGGCCAGGCGTGCGCCTACGGCGTCGATTGATGCACGAGATGACCTGCTCAACAAACGGCTGAGCGGTTTTCCCTCCACGTGCTGATAGAGAAGTCCGTAGCGGCCGCCTACGGTGACGATCTCGCCGACCTGCGGCGTGCGAAATTCGTCATTCTCTTTTGTCGTGTCGAAGACAAGCGTGGCGATCGTGGCTTCCTGTTCGATCCATGCAAGCGGGTGCATTGGGTAAAATAGCTTCACAACCCAGCCGGGCGACCAGACGGATACCTCGGCTGTGCGCCCATATCCGAGTGGCATGCCAACCTCACGCGTCGAATTGGTCGCTTGTGGGATCATCCGTGGTCCCGCAGATCCGTGAGCTTTTCGCTTCCGAGGATGCGGCTGATTGACAGCACGTGATCAAGTGCCCAAATACCGTGAAACCAGCCTATTGGGATGATCAGCAGGTCGCCTGGTTCGATCACGACGTCGATGCCCTGTGCGTCTGCGAAACGAGGATGGCGATTTAGGTCCGGCGAACCGATGTCAACATGGCATGGACGGAAACTATTGAATGTATTGAACGCATAGAGTTCCTGCTCTTGCACCGGACTATATAAACGCACGCGCTTGGAGCCCATAACCTGCGCCAGAAACGAGTGGTCGAGATCGCAGTGCAATTGGGTAGCGGGCGATTGCGTGCACTGACGGCCGAACCATAATTGCCCGGCGCTGAACGCATCGGCGGGCAGGCCTGGCAGCCTGAAACGTGCATCCCACTCCAGGGGCAACAGACAACCTGCCGTGTAAGAGGGGACAGATTCCTTATTGTCGCCCTGGAGTTCCGTGCTCGATGCGCCGATGAATTCAGCGACGCTCAGATATTTGCCAGACGAGGACTGCAGAGGCAACAGAGTTGCGCCGTCCCGCTTGCGCCAGTCGTCAAGCGTCCAGTGGACTTCAGGCCAATCCAGTATGTTGCGTAAATGCAGTGGCGTACAATGCTCAAGCGTGTCTATGATTAGATCGAGCAGTTCGCGAGGCGATTTTCCCGGCGCAAATACATATGGTACTTCTGCCAGCAGCGTGGGCGCATCTGCACGGGATCGGGCTAACGACGCCTGCTGCGCTGCGCTGGGGCGCTTCAGTAGCTGCAGCCAGTATGCGGCCGGAAAACTCGCACCGTCAATTGATACGCCGCCCAACGCGAGACTGTTCGCATTGCGCGGATCAAAACCGATTGGATCTCGCAAAATTTCCTGCAGCATTGCGCTTGACATCGATATTGTCGTGTCTGCACACGGCGGCACCATGCACTTGTCCAGTGCGATTAATTCGACAGTAGGTCCCATCATGAAGCGCCAGCCGGGCGCTTCAAGCCCGGAGAAGACGAGATCAAGCGTAAAGGCGTCCCCGGGAGCAACGTAATGCTCGTCCAGACGCTTCTGTAGCGCACCGATTATCCGTCGTGTTGTTGATTCAGGCGATTGCATAGAGAAATGGGGCATGTCCATTCAAATTTCGCCGATAAACTGATGGACGCGAGGAAAATTCCTTGACGCGAACTTGACGAGCACCGTTGCAGGTGATTTCACGTACGTCGCTTCGTGAATCCGCGAGTCAGGCACCACTGTTGTGCAAGGCAACCTGACATGATGCTTTGCGGTTGCCAAGGTCATTCGTGGTGAGGCTTGTTCGAAGAAATTCAGTTTCTGCAAACCGAACTTCACATATGAGCGAATGGGCTTTGCAAAACGACAGATATTTACCAGTTGGACTTTCATATCATTCCGCTCAGAATCCTTTGTCAAGTTCCACCCAAACACGCAAGGATTTATTGTTGCTGATCAGCGCTTGTGTCGGCCCTATCGGCGTGGCAATGCTCGCCTTGGCTGTCCATTGGTCCAAGCCTGACCAATCGCAGCTCACTCCCAGTCCGCTCAGCGTTACGAGGTTGTCGCCGGGTGCCCAACTAGTTTTGTTTACCGTCACCCTTTCGCTGTCGAGAAAAATAGTGGCTTGGGCTTGTCCGCCCCAAGTCTGACCAAAAGCGCGACGATACTCGAAAGTCCCGAGGATACCCGTATCGCCTGTTGCCGCACCAATGTCGTAGGCGCGCACGCTATAGGCGCCGCCGGCCAACATTTTTTCGGACGGATCAAGGTTGTGGCTCGCCAATTGTCCGGAAAGCTTGAAGTAGATGGCGTTCTGCGAATCGAGTTGTTGCAAACGTGACGCGTTGGCGGTAAGCATGGAGAACTTGCCTTGTGTTCTTGCTGTCATGGAATCGGCAAGTTGGGCGGCAGCATTGTCGAATCCCAGTCTCCCGCCAGCCACCCACGCGACATTCCAGATGTTGATTGCCCCGGACAGAAGCGTGTCTCGGCTATCCCCCGCAAGACTGATGGTCAGGCTGTCGATGTGACGATTGGTCTGGATTGCGCCGACGTCAATTTCATCGTTTAGTTGCTTATGATCGAATTGAGCCTGTCCATAGATATTGAAGTCGACGCTGCGTACCAACGGTTGCCTTAGCCATAGGCTTCCCACCTCGGCTTTACCGTGTCCATCGATTGATGCCAACGTGTCTCCCAGTACATATCGCAACCCTGAGATCGAGCCGCCGGCACGCGTACCGGCGCCGCTGACTAAGGATTCGTAACTCAGGCTCAGATAATTCAAATCGGGTCCGCTGGTCGTTGCAGATACGCTCAGGACATCACCATGCTGCAGCGGATTGAATACATTCAATGTGCTTCCCAAGCGGAGCCTGCCGGTATAGCGATTGCCCTCGTCGTCCAGGGTCACGCTGCCGGTCACGCCCTCCTTGGCTGCGATTTCGACATCGAGGTCGGAGGTTCCCGCAGAAGTGCCCGGTTTCAAGGTTGAACTGACGATGACGCCCGGAATATCCGATGCCAGCAACACCGCGCGCTCAAGCTTGGTGCGCTCAATGGGTTGCCCACTGTGCAGGGAAGACAGCGTCCTCTCGAACAAGAGCCCAGCAACCCTGCTATGGTTGTCGATTTTGATTTTGGCATAACGTGCCTCGATCACCTGAATCTGAATTGTCCCGCTTTGGATGTTTTGCGCAGGGATGATGGCGCGCGCTAGCGGATAGCCATGATCGTGGTAGAACGTGGTTATACGCGCAGCCGCCTCGCTCAACTGCGTCAAGGTGAGATTTTTTCCTTCACCATCGGCCACCAATGTATGCAAGGTTGCCGTGTCGAACAAACTGTGGCCGGTCAGTAAAATACTGTTGACCATGAAGGGCGGGCTGGCGGGCATTCCAACGCGATTTTCCGGTTCGATCGCCAGGCCAGACATGCCGGCTGGCCGCGCGGCGGAATTGACGCTCTGCGCTTGCTGCAAAATCAATCCCGCTCCCGGTACCGTTTGTGCCCCGACCTCACCCTCAAGTAGGGAGAAGAGGATGGTTGACGCCAGCGCTAACCGCAATACCCGCCCACGGTGATGGCCGTCTGCATACTGTTCGCGCATCCGCTTTCTATTCCAGTGCGCTCTCATCATTTTGCTTCCACGATGTTGAGATGCAGATTTACTCCGTCGTCGACAATCTGAACCAGATTTCCGACACTGCGCTCATTCGTTGTTGTATTACAGGTCGACGCCTCGTTGGCCACCGGTTTACGTTTTTTCTCCTGATTGTCGAGGCAGGCGACGCTCTTCGTTTCCACGGGGCTTGATCCTTGAGTGGGTGTAGGAGTTGGTGTTGGAGTCGGAGTCGGAGTCGGAGTCGGAGTCGGAGTCGGCGTTGGTGTCGGTGTTGGAGTCGGTGTTGGAGTCGGAGTCGGCGTTGGAGTCGGAGTCGGAGTCGGAGTCGGCGTTGGTGTCGGAGTCGGCGTTGGAGTCGGCGTCGGTGTCGGAGTCGGAGTCGGCGTCGGTGTCGGTGTCGGTGTCGGGGTCGGAGTCGGAGTCGGAGTCGGAGTCGGCGTTGGCGTCGGAGTCGGAGTCGGAGTCGGAGTCGGAGTCGGAGTCGGCGTTGGTGTCGGAGTCGGCGTTGGTGTCGGAGTCGGCGTCGGTGTCGGAGTCGGCGTGGGTGCGGGTGCGGCTGTGATGTGACCTGAAACGGAAGCGATGACTGGCTGGGTCAGGCTGTAGTCGCTGCTCACGCTACCCGCCGTGCTACCGACAATGGTGAAGCCGGCTTTCCCACTGGCGTCGATCGTCGTGGCACTGGCAGGGCTGCTACTGTTGTAGCTGAGGGTTATGCCGCTCGTATTGATCGCCAACACGTCGCCTGCAACGGCACCGACTATGCTGCCGCTAATAGTGGCGCCGGGAGCTGCTGTTGTGCCGTCGTACACCTTGGTTGTCGTGCCGCCGATGGCGGCGCTTGCGCTCAGGGGTGCTGCCGTGATGCTGCCGGCAATCGGGGCAATGGCCGGCTGCACCAGGCTGTAGTCGCTGCTCAAACTGCCGGCCGTGCTAGTGGTGATGGCGACGCCAGCCGTTCCGCTGGCGCTGATGTTTGTGGCGCCGATCACATGGCTGCTGTTGTAGTTCAGGCTCAAGCCGGCGGTATCGAGCGTGAGCACGTCCCCCGCAACGGCGCCACTGACACTGCCGCTGACAACTGCCCCTGTTGCCGCCATCGTGCCGTCGTACACCTTCACAGTCGCGCCAGAAATAGAGGCGCTTGCGCTAAAGGGGGCTGCGGTGATGCTGCCGGCGACCGGAGTAATGCTCGGTTGGACCAGGCTGTAGTCGCTACTCAAGCTGCCGGCGCTGCTGGTGTTGATTGTTATACTGGTAGTGCCGTTGGCGCTGATGTTGGTGGCGCCAATCACATGGCTGCTGTTATAGGTCAGACTCAAGGCGCTGGTGTCCAAGATCAGAACGTCACCGGCAACAGCGCCATTGACGCTGCCGCTGACTGTAGCGCCGGTGGCCGCTGTTGTGCCATCGTACACTTTGGTGGTCGTGCCGCCGATGATGGCGTTTGCGGCCAGGAATTTCGGGTTGATCGTCAGTGTTCCGGGGAGCTCCGTGATGTTGTAGCCCTGCTGGTTCGAATACAGTTCAGGGACGATGTCGTAACTTCCTGCGTGGAATGCTCCCTGTGCGCTGCCGCCGTAGTTGCCGATGCCGAAAACGTCGGCCAGATTCGGCGCGCTGGAGAAGGCGATTCCATTGCCTCCCGAGTAGGCGGTTCCGTCGTATGTCGCAGTCGCGCTGTTGGCGGTGACGGTAAGCGGCGTCAACCACCATTGCAGCAGCGGATACGTATTGCCATTGTAGATCTTCCATGTCGCGGCGAAATCCCACGCGGGGTTGACGTTGCCATTGGCGGTGCTGGCGGCGTCGAAGTCTGTCTGCGACCGCATCTGCGCCGTGGTCATGCCGATGCCGCCTGCTGAGGTGGTTTGGCCAGAAGTGGTTGTATCCCAGAAGCTGTTGACGACTGTGCCGGCGCTCTTGTTTTGACCGACCAGGCCGCCGATGTTGGCGCCGCTCGCTGTTACTGCGCCTGCAGCGTAGCTGCTATCTATTGTTCCGGTACTCTCGTTGGTTCCGACCAGACCGCCGACGCTGTTTGCACCGCTGACAATGCCCGTGGAATAGGTATTGGTTGTTGCGCCATGGTTATCCCCTACCAGGCCGCCAACGCTGTTGCCGGAGCTAGATACGTTGCCGCTTGCGTAGGCGACGTTGATTGTGCCGCCTGTGTCGTTTTGCCCGACCAGGCCGCCCGCGTTGCCGCCGGCTTGTAATCCGATCAGATTTCCTGTGGCATAACTGTCGTTGATTGTGCCGCTGTTATGCCCAACCAGGCCGCCGGTATTGGCGTCGGAGTTGCTCACGTTTTCGGTTGCAAATGCGGCGCTGATGGTACCCGAGGACTCATTGTCGCCGACCAGACCGCCAACATTTCGATTGCCGCCGTTGACGCTGCCCGAGATGGCATGGCTATTATCGACTGATCCGAAATTATCTCCAACCAAGCCACCGACGGAACCTCCCACACTGCTGACGTTACCCGTCGCATAGCTGTTGTCGATGCTGCCGGCAGTGTGGTTCTGGCCCACCAGACCGCCAACGCCGCTGGTGCCGTTGCCACTGCTGCTGACAGCGCCTGTGGCGTAACTATTGCCGATCGTGCCGTTGTTGTAGCCAGCAAGCCCGCCAACGTCTGCATCCGTACTCGTTACGATTATGCCGGCGTGGCTATTGCTGATGGTAGCGCCGGTTTCGTTTCTTCCCACCAGGCCCCCAACGCCTCGGTCCGATCCGCTTACGCTTCCGGATGTAACCTGGCTATGGTCGATGCTGCCGAGGTTGTCGCCGACCAGCCCTCCCACATCGCCGCCGTTACTGGTTACGGCGCCCATGGCGTAGGCGCCATTGACTGAGCCGGCGCTATCATTCTGACCCACCAGCCCGCCGATATTACTGCCGCTGCCATTGTAAGTGGTGCTGACAGCACCGGTGGCGTAGCTATTGCTAATGGCGCCGCTGTTGTACCCGGCGAGACCGCCGATGGCGTCGTCGTCGGTGCTGACATTGCCGCTCGCGTGACTGTTGCTGATCCGGCCTTGATTGTTGCCAACCAGGCCGCCAACGGTGCCGCCGGTGCTACTGACGTTGCCGCTGGCATAACTGTTGGTGATCGAGCCGGCGGCGTCATTGACACCAATCAAGCCGCCGACATTATTGTTGCTTCCCACAAAAATACTGCTGACTGCCACATTGGCGTAGCTGTTGGTAATCACGCCGTCATTGTAGCCGGCGAGGGCGCCGACATTATTGGCGCCGGTCACGCCGCCGCCCGTCAGGCCCAGGTTCCTGATGGCCGATCCGGACGCCGTCGCGCCAAACAGCCCGACATAGTTTGCACCCGGCAGCTTGATGAATAGATTGTTGATGGTGTGGCCAAGTCCGTCGAATATGCCACTAAACGGCGTACCATTGCTGCCGAGCGGGGTGAAGCCTGATCCGGCGTTCCATCCCGAAGTTGCCGTGGCGTCGATGTTCGAACCCAATGCATAGTTGGTGCCAAGGCTTCCTGCAATTCCCTGCAGGTTGTTCCCGCTGGCGCTCCCTGCCGCCCCGAGACTTGTTATCACGGTGTAGTTGACGACGCTGCCGTTCGAGCCGAGTAGGGCGCTGAAATTGGGCCCGGCCGGCAGATTCACTTGGACGCCAGGCGCCAGGACAAAGCTGCTTGGGTTGCCGGCGACGACCGCGCCCAGGCCATATTGCAAGGCCAGGCTGGCTGACCCGGCGCCGTTAAGATTGGCGTTGATGTTGATATTGCCTTGCGCGCTCAAGGTGAGTTGATTGGCGCTCCAGGCCACGACGTCGTTGACGTTGACATTGCCGCTGGTTCCGCCGGCCCCGCCTGACGACATGATTGTCACATTCCCGGCACCGAGGCTTGTGCCCAGTTGCGCTCCGGTCATGTCCCCGCCAGCGGGAGCGACGGTGAAATCGGTAGGATCGATCAGCCAGTGGCCGGCACGTCCGGCCGGCGCAGCCGTGGTCACGGCTGCGCTGCCGGATAACGCAACGTGCGCCGCGCTGGTTTCGATCGACCCGCCGTTGCCGCCGTTGGGCGCGGAGGCGTCCAGCGTGCCGCCGACTTCGACCGAGCCGGCCTGCATGCCCCCCAGCAGCGTGATACTGCCGTTATGATTCGACACCGTGCGCGCTTCGATGACGCCGGTATTGTTGACGGCACTGGCAAGCAGTGCATCCTGTGCTCCCGCAGCCATGATTACCGCGCCGCCGTCGGCGCGAATCATCCCGCTGTTTTGCGCGATATTATTGATGGCGCTCTGGTCCACCTGCAGTTGCACCAAGCGGTTGCCGATAAAATTGAGCTTGACTGCATTGCCTGCGCCGAGAGCAACCGTGCCGAGCGGTGCGTTAATGCTGCCCTGATTGTTCACGCGATCACCGAGCAGCACGGCGTAGCCTCCCGTTGCCGTGTTGATGTCGCCGAGGTTGACGATGCGGCCACTGCCGTCGCCGCTGAATGACTTGGCATTGCCTCCCGATGCGGACTGGCTCAAGTCCAGGCTCGATGCGACCAGCCCGCCGACGTTGACTTGTGCACCTTGGCCGAACACGATGCCGTTGGGGTTAATCAGGAAAACCTGCCCGTTGGCACTTAGCTGTCCGAGTATTTGCGTACCGTTGGTGTCAAAAATACGGTTAACCGCGATCGCGCTGGAATCAGGTTGGCGAAAGTTCACGCTTTCCTGTGCCGCGATATTGAAGCTGCTCCAACTGAGAGAAAGATTCTCGCTGCTTTGCGTCACGACGGTCGTGAGTCCCGATTTAGAGATGCTGCCGCTGCCTGCTACCACCTGACCGCCGCTCGGACCGCCCAGCGCACAAAGTGGCGCCAGTGATAGCAGCGCCGTCACTGATTTTCGCGCGATCGCTCTACCGCGTCCGCTTGATGTTTCAGCTACGGCGATCCAGGTCTGCGTCGCCTTGCTCCAGACGATGCGAAAAATATGATTCAATGACGCGCGCTGCATGTGCGACTCCCTTTTTGCCCGTCGGGGCGCTTCGTCAGAACATCTAGGTGTGCCTACCTGGAAAGGCGGTTTTGTTGTCTGTGCGTAAGAACGATAGACGTTCCCGGATAGGCGCACAACGCATACAGAAGTATGTGAACCTCTCGACAGGGGGCATCGCCTGGTGGGCGGTTGCAGAGCCGATCTCCTCGCGCGATTTTTGCAAGCTAACCGGCCGGCGCCCGCATGGCCGCGCGGTGCGCAATGCTCCGGGAACGTGCTTATGCGCGCATGCGATAGGCTTGCGCCGGCACTTCTCCAACACGCTTGTCCGGTGCCGAGTTGCGTTTGTCAGCACGTTTTCCGAAGGCGTTTTGATAACGACTGATGAGATTCCTGTACTTGTCGAGGTCTCCTGTGATCTTGTAGATTTGCAGCAGATATTGCCAGGGCAGCGGTGAGCTTGGCTGCTCGTTTCCCCAGCGCGACTCCAGCACTTCCATCGCACGCAACGGCTGATTGAAGCCCATCCAGAATTGCGCGAGCTGTAATTCATCTTCGACTTCTTCGGCGCGGTATTGCGGCAACCTGACCAGCAGATCGCCGACGAAACGTTCGTCGAAGCGCGCAGTAGTTTCATCGCCGCTCGCAGAGTTGGCGATCGGTGCAGGGATGGCTTGGGGCCGCACCTTGGCCATTGCCTTTTGCGCAGGCGAGAATTGCATATTTGGCTTGATATAGGGGATGGGATCGAGCATCTTTCCCTGTGCCGGCTTTTTGTTGTAGCGCACGCCACACTTATTGACTGATTTGCGTGCCTTTGTCTGGGCGCCGCGCAATGGCAGCATCAAGAGGGCCAGGAACCCGGCGCACGCAAGCAGCATAGGCTGCCAATGTTCGTGTATGGTCCTGGATGGGAGCCAGTCAGGCATGGCGAATTCCATGGATGAAGATACGGGAGTCGACGCAAAGCCCTGCAGGCCTTGAGCGACGGGCGCATCGGTCGTGTCCGTTTTCGCGTCAGACATGCCGTCCGCCGACGGTAGATGCACTTCCGACAGGAAGCGGCTCAAGCTCAGATTCAAACCATCGCCGAGCAGGCTGCCAGCGTGCGAACCCGCTTCTGACGCGCTACTTTCATGCTTCCCGTCGGTAATCGGCATGGGAAGCTTTGACGCGGCATGTGCGTCCGCTATCCCATACAATGGAATTGACACCGCGCTTGCCGCGTCGAGCGGCGCGTCCAGGTCAAGCAACACTGCAAAGGCGCGCGTCTCTTGCGGTTGACAAATGATTTGCACGGCGAGATTGATCGCCGGCTCGCGCACTGGATCGACGGTCGAAAGCAGTAGCATCGGCGTCGCCCCGTCGTGCATTATTCGCACATCGGCATTGGCCAGTGGGTTCCCATCCATCGTCTCGATGCTCGCTCTCACGCATTCCGCACCGAGTTGCGCGCTGCGATGCATTGAGATGCGCGCGCGTAGCGGCTGACCGAACGCCGACTGCACGCTGATGCTGTCGAGCGTCGTGGCCTGGGCCGAGGATTGCGGCTGCAGTGCGCAGGCCAGCACGCAAATGATCCAGACGGCCCGAACGATGTTTGATACGCGACGTGCAGCGGGTGCGGAATCAATATCGTTGATACGTGCATTGCGAGCGTAGGATTTCCTGATTTCGTTGGGCATGGTTGGCTCCTAATGTTCGTTCCAGCATTGACTTCGACAGGGCGTGCGGTATGTCAAGGGATGCGATAAGGTGGAAGGTTAGGGAGCGAGGCTGCCACCTTTCCGTCTGTCGCTATTGCGCTACGCCGAACTTGCCCGTCATTGCGACGCTGCAGCAGTTATCGATTGAGTGAGGCTGACACGGCATCAGGTTCCTTGCCGGACGCGGCAAAAAGGGACGTTATCGCGATTTTGAATAAATTTGAACAACGAGCGTTCGACATTATGCGTGCGGTGCCGCTGTGGGAAGGGTGTTGTGCAAGCGGTTACAAGTCGCTCTAACGAAGCGAAGGCGAACCCGGCGTCGCGATCGAGACGGGGCAATGCCGGTATGCTGGGCCCAAGCGGGGCATCTATTTGAGCAGTTTGGCCACAGCACGGCCAAATCTCGCAATGAGCAAAACGGGAAGTATCCGCGTTCATTGAAGGAACTGCGAAGCTGTTCAAAGGTACGCTCGCTCGTCTTTATTGGCAGGCCGAGACAACTGAATGATACATTGCATTAACGCTTGAAGTGCGAGTCATCCGGCTGCCACCCGAGTGCTCCGAGCTGCCGGCGTTTGCTATTTCTGGGCGATGCGGATGGCTTGGGCAGTGTTTGCCTCGCGCGTGTCTGCCGCCACAGTGATGGTGATTTTCTTGCTGAAGATTGCCACTTCGCCGCCCGACTCGGTTTTGTACAAGGGACGGTGTTGCGCGTTGGCGAACAGTAGTTGCAGTGTATGCTTGCCCGGCGCCAGGGAGAGTTCTGCCTCGGTCTGCCCACCGCCGAAATGGCGGTATTTATCGGAAAACGGAATTGGCACAGTGAGGTCGTTAGGCAGGCTCGTGTCGATCAGCAAGTGATGGTGTCCGGTTCCTTCCTTTTCCACGCCAGCCGGTGCGATGCCCAACCCTACCACGCCGAAAATGACACGGAACTGGGGCTTGACCACGTCGCCATCCTTCAGATTGACGAAATAAGTCTCCAGGGCGCCGGGTTGCATGGGTAGAGTGATGAACGTGGCTGAGTCACCGGCGTGGCGCAATTCGTGGGAAAAATATTGTTGCGCGCCGGCGTCCGCGCAAGTCAAGCTCGCTAGCACGGCAGCGAGAGAAAACGAAAACAAGGTTTTCATGAAATTTCCTTCCTGGGTAAGGGTTGCCGTGAAATTCCAGTCCTGATTTCAATGCGGCATGGCGCAAGCGGAACATCGAAATCGAAGCAAGCGAATATCCGTGATAAGCGTGCCCTTTCCGGCGCGCGCTGCGCAACGGAATTCATGCCGACGCGGCTCGTCCGCTTACTTACGCATATTAATGGTTCGCCCCGGAAAAGAAACATACGAAAGTATGTCGCGCCATGTCGTTGCCTGAGCGCGCATTTAATTTGCAACTAAATCCGATGCGTATCGTTCAAATATTATTTCGTCTTTTAGCCGCAACGTAAGTGCCGCCATCCATTGGCGTGGATCTGATCAATATTGTCGGCCGAAATGGACCCCGATCTATTTGTCGCGCGCCGCATCAATCGGCTTGCACATTTGAGAATTTGTCAGACGCGACTCCTATGGCGCCGCGATGCGCGATTGTTGCTTGCTGGTATGCCGCTTCTCGTTGTGAAGAATGCACGGTTGCAAACGCCGATGCCGCCAGATTCGCATAGCGCTCGATAATGCGCCGTTCTCCTACTCCCACAAAAGCGGCGCAACGTTCAATCCATGGCAAATCCGAATTGCTCAGGAGTAGCTCGTCGCCTTCGACCAATTTTCCGTACCTTGCCATGGCCCTCTTGCATGCGCGCGCGAGCTCGTCCATGGCTGCGCGCTCAGTTTCATGGCTGACGGCCAACAGGCGTTCGTGTGACAAGGCGGAGAGGTGATGACGTAGCGCTGCCGAGTCTGTTTCGCAGATGACGCGCAGGTAGGTGAGCAGTGCTGCCGCTGACTTGTCGGTACTATCTGCCGTGACGAAGAACCTGCGCCAGTTGCCTTTTTGTTCCCCGAAGGTTCTGGTGAAACTATAAGCAGGATGCGTGATTGCAACGTCCGGAACTTCGATTGCCACCCGATTCCAGGGATTGTTCTCAAGACAGAATCCGTATTGGCGGAACAATTCTCCATTGCTGCGTGGTCCGTAATTGTCAGTGAGTTCACCAGCACGACCGATCGGATCGATTGCAACGAAACGGTAACCATCGGTGACGTTAACGCTCCAGGCTACATTTGGAGTTTGGGAATGATTCAGCATATCGGCCAGCGGTACAATTGCCTGCGTATCGACGCCATCGACCTTGACCACGAAGGCGCGCGTAGCGACGGCGGACCAAATTCGCGAGAATTCACGCAATCCAAGGCGTCCCAACAGAGGTTTGACTGCGAGATAGTCGGAAAGCATCTCTTTGCCAAGTATGCCATTGCTCGTGACCCGCTGTGCAGCGCCGGTGGGATCAATTGCGGTACCCTTAAGGCGTGCAACGATTTTATTGGGGCAATATGCATGCATCGTGAATATTTCGGGCGGCAACATTTCGATATAAGGGCTCCAGAATCCGCCCGTGCGCAGGTCGTTGATCAGAAATGCAGCGAAAAATGCCATCCTGGTGAAGCGCGTACCGGACGTTTTCATGCGCACGCCCAGGGAAGACGCCTGCGCCGATTCCAAGGTCAGGATGAGTTGCTTAGGTAAATGCAATACCAACTCGCCTGCCTGCACTGTATTTTTTACGCGTACACCGCGCATGCCGTCGATGGTCTGAATTTGCATGGCAGGAAAGGTCGCGCCATTCGCCTCCAACCATCGTATGAAGTTGCGCAGATGTTCACCTTCCGTTAATCCGCTGTGAGAGGATTTCATCTGGCCCGCCCTGTTTTGTCAGAGCCTTCGTACATTCTTTGGCAGCGACCTGCGGGAAGCTCGCTTGGCGCGGAAAGAATCGAATTGCAGAAATCGCGCCAGTGGCACAGCAATTTCTTTTCGTCATCACAAATACGGCGAGCGTGGTGCAGCAGTTGCAATAGCATGCCGTGCCCGGAATTCCCGTGTTCCGCTTCAGCGACGTCGTTCCGGCCATCGGCATAGTGTTTAAGACAGGCGTCGCAGGCGTCTCTCATGGCGCGAACGGCGGCGACTTCGTTGATACGACTGACCCAGGTTGGCTTTTGATGCGTTTCGACCGATAGCGCGACCTGCATTATATCGGCGGCATTTTCCGCGCACCAAATTCGGAAGTAGGGCAGTAACTTCTGCAAATTTTCTTCGTTGACACAAGACGGCAAGATCAACACGCGAACACTTCCACGTTCCTCGCCGAACTTCATCAGCTCTTCCCGCAAGGGATGTGCGAGCGGCGGGGCAGGCAGGGGCAACTCCGTGGTGTCGTGTGGATTTAGGTGCGGAGGATATCCGTATACTACAAATAATTCCGAGTTCGGCACCAGGGCTCTGCGAATTCTGATTGGTTCGCCGGCCTCGATATTTTCCGACGCGATAACCAGGGCGCCACCTCGGCATTCTTCCACGCAATAGGCGTTGGCAGAAAATGAATGGGTGAGCTGGTCGACAATCGGGATCAATGCGGGTACAGGCCCATTGCCGAAGCTGACCTGTACAGCGCGCCGTGCCACTTTGCATCGCATGTTTGTGAATTCCATCAAGCTGGGCGTTGGCCGGCTCCAGGCACTGCGCAAGGCAGCATAATCGTCCATGGTGACGTGTCGGATATCTTCGAGAAGCCTGCCTCCGGCGGAGCCACGCATACAATTTGACACTTCTTGGCCGCCTAGCAAAGGGAGCGAGATATTTTCCTGCACTATAGCGTCCACATAAGGTTGCCGCGTACGTCTCGCATCGCAAGATTCCAGCAGAGTAGCCGCCAAGACGCCGAACTCGCTGACCGTTTTGTCGGGTGCGGTTTTGCCTTTGCCTATCGGAGCGGTTAGCGTCGTCTGTTGCGCAATTATCGTCTGACGGGGGACATGGAAGACGAGTTGTCCCTGCATAAGCGGCTTGCGCGCGCGAACTTCCGAGTTGTCGCCTGCAACACCACTGATTGCGCACAGGTAGGCGCCGCTCGCTTCGAGCCAACTTTTCAGGTGCTTACTCGTCTTTGTCTCCATGTTACGTTTGTCCCCGAACGCCCAGATCGCCATCCGACCTGGCAAACGCCAAGACTATGTATCAGTGGTCACGAAATTCATGGGGAATTTGAATATTGTTGAAAGAAATTGACAAGGATGCGCAATGTTGGTGGTGCTTTCATCCGTATGGAAACATGCGGAGGAAAGCATTTTGGATTGCTAATCAGTTGATACGGCAGAGGTGAGCGGATTGGTCGCATCGCGAAAAAAACGCGGCTGTCCATGCGCCGAAGGCTAGCCCATACACCGCGCGACGCATATACAGCCGGTTGACGCCGGATTTTCAAAATACAAGACGCTGGCAGAGTTCGCACAGGAACGCCGAGGCCCTGGTCATGATCCCACCACAAGAGCACCGATCAAGAGCGACTTTAATTCACTCCGGCATGTCTGCTCTGCTATAAGAGCCTGTTTATGATCTATTTGATGTGCCCGTTCGAGCGAAAAGGGATGCAGTGCAAGGCGCGACGCGCCGCTCAGGGTGCCCC
>DATBQE010000219.1:0-7473 GCA_036561005.1 Burkholderiaceae bacterium
GAGCAGGAGATTGGTCCATGGGTGGCATGATGATTTACAAGCTTGGGTTCTGACGGCACAATCCATATGTGGCGATATGCGTCAGCGGACGCGCATTGGCGGAGAAATGAACCATGCTGCCATTGATGGCTTGCATTTGCAATGACTGCGTGGTTTCCGCCTGAGCCCGGCTTGCGCGGACTGCGCCTTGCCCTCTGGGGTGCATACCGCACGGTGTAATAATATTCCGTTGACGAGCATCGGGGATTGCGTGCACTTCTTCACCGTTATTGAGGTCAATTTAATTACAGGTACACACCATGATCACCACGACCTGCCACTGCGGCGCCGTCACCATCGCCATTGCTCATGCACCCGAAACCCTGACCAACTGCAGTTGTTCGGTGTGCCGCCGCTACGGCACGCTGTGGGCGTACTACCCGCAGGACCAGGTCAGCATCAGTGCGAAGCCGGGCGCCACGACGTCTTATGCCTGGGGCCCGAAGTCAATTCGCTTCGTTCGGTGCAATGAATGCGGCTGTGTGACGCACTGGGAAACGGCCGTTGCCGAGCGCGGCAATCGCATGGGCGTCAACGCGCGCAATTTCGATCCGGCGCAATTGGGTGACGTGCGCATACGCCGGCTCGATGGGGCGGTAACGGAAGCGTATATTGATTGATCAGCCGGTGCCGGTCGCAAAGCTCCAAACCTTTGGATGATGGTAAGCGAGGTGTTCATGTATTCGACTTGTTACAAATTTCACTTCCCTGCCGAAGTACCGCATAAAGACCGCATGCAGTTTCTGGCTGATTTTTTAGGTCGCTTCGATGCCATCTACAGTTACACGATTACTGACAAAGCGGTGACTTTGCATAACTTTCGCCCAGACCATGCACGGAAGATAGAGAAAGCACTGGAGACGTCCGATATCGAAGGAGTCATTTTGTTGGACGATGTAATTGGATGAGTTATTGATTCTGCCGCGCATTGACTCTTTCAATAGCATGCACGTGGCCGGTACCATTATTACTTGCCCATAATTTACCAGAGCCTGGAATTCCATCATGATGTTCGGTCATCAATGAAAATGCGGGTGCAAAAAGGAATTCGATTGCGTGTCGAGACGGTTGTATGAAAATGACTGAACTGGAAAAGTCAGTTCGCCGACACGCTGGCGAATTTCTTTGTGAGCGCATCAATGAAAGCGGAAAGACTCGCATGTTCCAATTTGCGCACGTGGTGACTGAACCTGCCGAGCACACGATGCTTCCTCAAATTGGCAGGCTTGGTGACTTCTACGATACGTTTGGAAGTGTCGTCTTTTATCGGAACGAGGAGAGCGGGGACGCAGCGAAATATATTGCGCCAATCTCCGAGTGGGCTGGACTGCATGAGGATTTTTGCGACTGGATCGAAGATCTGACTGAGGAGGAGCGCTCTGAAAACCTGCCGGATTGGGTCGATGCATGTTTGGTCATTGGCGAGACGCCGCACTCCGGCAACTACATTTTGATGCCTACCAACGGGATCGAGGCGGGATTTGTGTTCGAATTTGATCATGATGGTTTCGAATTCACCGAGGAAGCCAAGAACATTGTCGAATATGTGGAAAAACTACTCAAGCCAGACGACCGCACGCTCGTCGGATTTGCCTCCCATATGCGCTTTGTTGACGGGGACCCCTACGTTCAGTGGTGGATACGGCAGTGCAGCGACAACGTCGGACATGTTGCATCGACTGAAGGGTGATGCGATGTGTGGAAATCGGCTTTGCACATCTGAACACCATTACAGGGAAAAGGTCCGCACGCTGCCGCCGTGGGGGTAAGGCGAAGCTTGGCGGTGGAGTAATTCGAATCACCGATTCGACGCCGATGATTTCGGTTCGCCTCACACGCTCTGGTGCAAGGGGAAATTCGCTATTGGGCTGAGAAACGCAACGGCTGATTGTATTCGCCGGAGAGCGGAACCTGCCGTTCGCCAAACGCGTTAGTCGATGATATTTGAACCGTCCAGCTTCAAACGGGCGACGCTATCCTTCATCTGCTGTAGCCGTTCAGGGGGATGCCCTTGCCACTTCGTGACTTCGGCAATGATGCGTAGCGGATCGCGCGAGCGATAGGACATGGTCGGATTGCCGGGAAACTTTTTATCCGTCAGATTCGGATCGTCCATAACCGGGCCGGTCGGTTCCACCACATAAATCCGCTCTTGCCCCGAGCCGGTTGCCAGCTCGGCGCCCCAGATCGCTGCATCGAGCGTGCCCGCGAAATAGACCCAGGACAGCGCCGTTGCATCGGTAAAGTTGGACTGGTAGCCAACCACAATCAGGTCTCCAGGCCTCAGGTCGGCCCGCGTTCCGTGGAAGAACGATTGTGCAAACATGCTGGCGGAAGTTGACATGGGCTCGCTTCTCCTTTGATGCAAATCGGGGGGCGTATCGTAGCACAACGACCGCCGTTTCCCCAGGCCGCATCTTGGCATGGACAAGGTTAGTGCGGGATGCGGCGGCGTCTTCGTGCTCAACTGCCAGCGACGGCCTGAGACCGGCGAGAGGCGGATATTTGGTGTGCGTCGCGCAGGGAAGTGCTGTCGTGGGCGGCAACACAAACTGAAACACTGCCGCCGCGCGACGTGTAGAGACGTGCATCGTCGCCTCCTGCCCAGGCGCTGTCCCACACACCCTGAATCTACGTTGCACCCACCCGGCGCCCACCCTGCATCCAAGCCGCACCCAACCTGGACAAAGAATTCATGCTGAACCAGCCCTGTCCAATGCTTGCGAGGCAATTTGGCATGGCTCGGCATGGTTTTCTCATCTATGCCATAATTTGTCCTGGACAAAACTGCGTAAAAGCTTGCCAAATTAGTGTTTCGGCAATGTTCTGAACATGTTGCGTTGACCCATAATTGCTGCCACCGGAGCTGATGCTATCAATATGAAAAAACTTATCCGGATCGTATACGTGAGCCGTTCAACCTTCGCGCCGGGTGCGACCTCGCGCGGCCTGGAGCCGAACATTGCCCGCATCCTGGCCAAATCGCGCGCCAATAATCGCAAGAACGGGCTGGTCGGCGTGCTCTATTTTGGCGATGGCTGCTTCTTCCAATGCCTCGAAGGCGAGGCGGACGCGGTCGACACGCTGTATGGCAAACTGGAGATCGATCCGCGGCACCGGGAGCTGCAACTGATTTCGCGCGAAGATATCGAGCAGTTTTCTTTCGGCGCCTGGTCGATGAAATACATCCCCGCCGAAAAAAAGATCCAGGCCTTGTTGCGGCAAGAGGGCCTGAACACGTTTGACCCCTACCGTTTTTCCCCGGCCGGCACACGTGCGATGCTGGCGCTATTGCACGAAGCCGACGAGCCGCTCAATGTGTCCGACGTTGCAACCGGTGCAATCGAAAAAAATAATGTCGCGCCGCTGCGCGAGGCGGGGAAGGGCGCGCCCACGGCAAAGGCGGGACCAAGCCGGACTTTTATCGTCCTCGCTGTGACGGCCGCAGCCCTTTGCGTCATCGCTCTGAAATTCATGTTGCATTGAACGCATTTGAAACGACCGGTTAACCCGCAAACCCATCACCATTTGTCAAACCAACCCTTGAAGGAAATAAAATGAGCAAACTCAATATGACTTTGCGTCGCTCCGCTACTGCGCTCTTTGGCAGCACGGCCCTGGCGCTATTGTTCTCTGCCTCCGCATTGGCGGCTGCGCCCATGGCCAAGACGCCGGCTCCCGGTTTCTTCCGCATGATGCTGGGCGACGCCGAAGTCACCGCAGTGAGCGACGGGACAACCGATCTGCCGGTCGACACCTTGCTCACCAACACGACGAAAGCTGCCGTCGACAAGGAACTGGCCGCCTCGTATCTCAAGAGCCCACTGGAAACTTCGTTCAACGGCTATGTGATCAATACAGGCAGCAAATTGATTCTGGTCGACACCGGTGCCGGCAATCTGTTCGGCCCGACGCTGGGCAAGTTTGTCGCCAACCTCAAGGCTTCGGGCTATGAGCCGGAGCAGGTTGATGAAATCTACATCACCCACATGCACCCCGACCACGTCGGTGGCCTGGCCAAGGACGGCAAGGCGGTGTTTCCCAACGCCATTGTGCGCGCCGACAAGCGCGAGGCCGACTACTGGCTGAGCACGGCCAACATGGAAAAGGCCGACGCCGGCATCAAAGGCTTCTTCCAGGGCGCGCAAGCCTCGCTGGCCCCCTATGTGGCTTCCGGCAAGTTCATGACGTTTGAAGGCGATGCAGAACTGGCGCCGGGCGTTCACGCCCACGTCGGCAAGGGCCACACGCCGGGCCACGCAGAATATGTGGTGGAGAGCAAGGGCCAGAAGCTGGTGATCATCGGCGACCTGATCCACGTTGGCGCCGTGCAGTTTGCACATCCATCGGTGACGATTGGTTTCGACACCGATGCCGCATCCGCCAAGGCCGAGCGCAAGGCTGAATTCACGCGCGCAGCCAAGGAAGGCTACCTGCTTGCCGGCGCGCACCTGCAGTTCCCCGGCATCGGCCATGTGGCGACCGAAGGCGAGGGCTATCGCTGGATTCCGGTCAACTTCACCCAGATGCACTGATCGTCGTTTGTTCGATCCATGTCCTCCGGCCCGGCTTCGGGCTGGAAGGACTTTTTTGCAAAATATGGCCCCGATTCCCAACCGCGCCGGGGCGTCGTTGTACTGCGCATTCGCGCATCGAACCGCCAAAACTGAGCCGCGACTTTCCGACGTTCCCGCTAAGCCGCCACCCGCGCATCGAATCGTCAGATGAAATCTTGCGCGCAAGCTAGCACCACTATGGTGTTCCCACATTGGCGAACCGGCGTGCGCGTGGACCTCCCCACATCCGAATGCCCACGCATGCGCAAACTCGCTCATGCGCCACTTCCGGCATACACAAACTACCTCATTCGTTATCAAAAACTAAAATATTAGTGATGGCGATCACAGTGAGGACCATGATTTCCTTGTAACCTTTGGTCAACTTAACCCAACGCGTGATGTTGCCGGTGCCTCTTTCGATGCCGAGCTCGCGCGCGTCTTCACCTCAGGCACCGCCATGACGACACTGACAGCTTACGATACGGCAATACAGGAACTCTACGTCGCCTATTTCGGCCGCCCGGCGGATTACTTCGGGTTGCAGAATTTTGAGACGGCCCTGTTGAACGCCAACGCGCCGACCGACCCCAGCCAGCTTGCCGGCGCCTATAGCAGCAATTCCGCCATCAAGACGCTGGTCGATGCCTTCGGCACCAGCAAGGAATCGCAAGCGCTTTACGGCAACATCAACGGCAGTGCCGACGTCGCCAACGCCTTCGTCAATGCGATTTTCGAGAACATGTTCGGCCGCGCCGCCAATGCCGCAGGCTTGCACTTCTGGAGCAATGCCATCACGACGGGAGCCCTGACGGCGAGCGATGCGGCGCTGGCCATTGCTGCGGGCGCGGCGGCTAATACCTCGGCTCAGGGTGTGCAAGATGCCACAACCCTGGCGAACAAGGTCGTCGTGGCAAGTGACTTTACCACGCAAATTTCGCAAGAAAGTAGTCTGGTGCTGGAATATTCCGGTCCGTTGGCGGCCGGCATAGGCCGAACCTTGCTGGCCGGCGTTACATCGAGCAATCTCGCGACCTATGTGTCGTATGTGCCCATCGCCGTGCAGGCCCTGGACCCGCCGGACGGCGGCGCCCATACGCTTGGTACCGGCGCGGACGATTACATCGATACCCAGGGCCATCTGCGATTCTTCGCGACGCTCGACAATGCCGCCGGGCTCGCAGCCGGCGGGGCGGCCGCAACCCTGAACCCGGGCGATATCATCGGCTGCACGGTACAACCGTATATTTTCAACCCCATCATCGATTCGCTTTTCATCGCCGATTTCGGCCTTGGCGCCGATCTCGCCATTCCGGCAACGGCGAGCATCACCGGCTTCAATGTCCTGAAAATGCAATCGCTGGAAGCCGTGGCTGATCCGACCGCGCAAAACGGTTCGCTCGACTTCAGCGGCTGGGCCGGGCTGGTGCAGATCGATGTCACTGCGTCTGTCGGCGTGGACAACATCACAGCGCCGGCCGCAGCCACCATCAACGTCACGGACAGCGCAGGCAACGTCACCGTGCATGGCGGCACCAGCGTAAGCGTCACGACCGATGCTGCGTCGATCATCACCATCGACGGCGACACCGGCACGACCGGTGTCACGCTGGTGGGCGGCGGCAGCGGCAGCGGCAATGTGATCACCGACCAGAACTTCGGCACCGGCCACAGCAACACCATTGCCACGGTCAATCTGACCCTGGACGGTGTGGCAACCATCAACAGCGACGCGCTGACTTCCCTTTCCCTGATCGGCCCCAGCAACATGGTGACCGTCAACGCAGCAGCCGGCGCGCGCACCTTGACTGTTTCAACCGATGGCGCATTCACCGGCCTGACCGACAACAGCGCCACCGCGCTCAACTTCACCATTGCCGGCAGCGGCACCACGGCGCTCAAGCTCGATGCCGCGTCGGCCACGAGCATCACATTCAACGACGATGCCAACGTGCTGGTGACGCATCTTGCCGCCCCGCTGGCAACGGCAGTGTCCATCGACGGCGCCGGTTCCTTTAGCGGCTTCCTGCCGCAGGGCGCGAATTCGCTGCATGTTGATGCTTCGGCCTCCACCGGTGCGTTGAACATCGTGTTCGACAAAGGCATGGCGGTGCTTCTGGCCGGAGGCAGCGGCGCTGCCACGATCGTTGCCACCGGTGCCGACACGATCGACATGGCGTTCGGGTCCGCCGGCAACAGCTTCTCAAGCGGTGCAGGCGTCACCGGGACGCTCCACTTTGCCGCCCACGCCGGCGGCCAATCGCTCACGCTCGGCGCGCTTGCCGTCGCCGGCAGCACGCCCGCATTGACACCCGATTTGACGGATATTCTTGCCATTTCCGGATTGAACAGCGCCGGCCAGGACACGATTGCGTTTGCAGACGCCGCGCAAACCAATGGCACCAGTTTCCAGCAAGTCAGCGCAGCGCAAGTAGCCGCAGCAGGCGCTTCGGCCACGTCCTTGAGCGGCTGGATCGCCACGGCAACCGGGCTGGGCGGCGTGGTGCAACAAAGTGCGCACGGCGTGCTCGAATTCCAGTTCGGCGGCAACACCTACCTGATTGAAACGGCTAGCGCCAACGATGCCGGCACCATCGACGCGCGGGATGCCATCGTCGAGCTGGTCGGGTCGAGCTACACCTTTGCCCATGTTTCAACGATCAACGGCGGCATGCTGCATTTATAGGATTTAACCCGGTTTCAAAATGCCCATCGCGTCGCGATCAAGTCGCTTTCGCGCCTTGCCGTTCAACCATACTGCCTGCGGCAAGCTGACTGGTTCGGGTCATTGCGAAACCGGTTCTTGATCGCACAGGATAGTCGATTCATTGGCTGTATCGCGGGTGAGAAGCCTGCCATGCCGCATTCACTCTAAAGG
>DATBQE010000220.1:0-23557 GCA_036561005.1 Burkholderiaceae bacterium
AGAGAACTGGACGCTGTTGCCCTGCATACGAACCACAAGAACCTGACGCCGCAAATGGCGCATGCCATCAAGGCTGCAGGCTATGGCTTGTTCTGCTACACGGTTAATGAGCCCGAACGCGCGACGGAAATCAGGCGTTGGGGTGTTGACGGTTTCTGCACTGACCGCATCGACCTGATTCCCGCCGATTTCTGATTGTTGTATTTTTGCATCAAATGCAAGCTGCGTTGGGCGATATTGGCCGCGCCAGGTGTTTTTACCGCATCTAATCGGCGAAGTGTTATCACGTATAATCAACGGTTTGCACATTTGCATTTGTTTCCCTCACTGCCAAAGAACATGAACTCGTCTGAAATCCGCGATAAATTCCTGAAGTTTTTTGAATCGAAGGGCCACACCATCGTGCGCTCGTCAAGCCTCGTGCCGGGCAATGACCCGACGCTCTTGTTCACCAATTCGGGCATGGTGCAATTCAAGGACGTGTTCCTCGGGCAGGACAAGCGTGCTTACAGCCGTGCCACCACGGCCCAGCGTAGCGTGCGCGCCGGCGGCAAGCACAACGATCTGGAAAATGTCGGCTATACGGCGCGTCACCATACGTTCTTCGAAATGCTCGGCAATTTCTCGTTTGGCGATTACTTCAAGCGCGACGCAATTCATTACGCCTGGGAACTGCTGACCGGCGTCTATGGCCTGCCGAAGGAAAAGCTCTGGGTGACGGTGTATCAGGACGACGACGAAGCCTACGGCATCTGGCAAAACGAGATCGGCGTGCCGGTCGAGCGTATCGTGCGTATCGGCGACAACAAGGGTGCGCGCTATGCGTCAGACAATTTCTGGCAAATGGCCGATACCGGCCCATGCGGCCCCTGCTCGGAAATATTCTTCGACCACGGTGCCGACGTCTGGGGCGGCCCGCCGGGCAGCGCCGATCAGGATGGCGACCGCTACATCGAGATCTGGAACCTCGTGTTCATGCAATGCAACCGCGATGAAGCCGGCGTCATGCATCCGCTGCCGCGTCCTTGCGTCGATACCGGCATGGGACTGGAGCGCATCGCCGCCGTGCTGCAGCATGTGCATTCGAATTATGAAATCGATTTGTTCCAGAACCTGATCAAGGCTGCCGCGCGTGAAACGGGCTGCGCCGATCTGGCGAACAATTCGTTGAAAGTGATTGCCGACCATATCCGCGCTTGCTCGTTCCTGATCGTGGACGGCATCATTCCCGGCAATGAAGGGCGCGGTTACGTGTTGCGCCGCATCGTGCGCCGCGCATTACGTCACGGTCACAAGCTCGGTCAGACCAAGCCGTTCTTCTATCTGTTAGTCAAGGATCTGGTCAAGGAAATGGGTGTGGCCTATCCGGAATTGGCTGAAGCCGCCACCCGCGTTGCGCAAGTCTTGCAGCAGGAAGAAGAACGCTTCGGCGAAACGCTTGAGCATGGCATGAAGATTCTTGAAGCGGCGCTGGCCAAGGATGGCAAGAAGCTCGACGGCGCGACCGCTTTCACGCTGTATGACACGTTTGGTTTCCCGCTCGACCTGACGGCCGACATCTGCCGCGAACGCGGTATCGCGCTCGACGAGGCAGGCTTTGATGCAGCGATGGAACAGCAAAAGAAGAAGGCGCGCGAATCGGGCAAGTTCAAGGCGGGTGCGGCAATCGAATACAGCGGCGACAAGACGCGCTTTGTCGGCTACGACAAGCTGACGCAAGACGGCAAGGTCATTGCCTTGTACGTCGGCGGCAGCGCCGTCGCGCAGGTTACCGCCGGTCAGGATGCAATCATTGTGTTGGACACCACACCGTTCTACGCCGAGTCGGGTGGCCAATGCGGCGATTCCGGTGTGCTCGAAACAACAAGTGCGGCATTTGAAGTCTACGACACCCAGAAGATTCAGGCCGATGTGTTCGGCCATCATGGGACCCTGGCGAAGGGTTCCTTGAAGATTGGCGACACGGTGTCGGCCAAAATCAATGTTGTGCAGCGCGCGCGCACCATACGCAATCACTCGGCCACGCATTTGATGCACAAGGCCTTGCGTGAAGTATTGGGCGGCCACGTTGCACAAAAAGGCTCGCTGGTCGATGCCGACAAGACGCGTTTCGACTTCAGCCATAACGGGCCGCTGACGCCCGAGGAAATCCGCGAAGTCGAGGAGATCGTCAACCGCGAGATTCTGACCAATACCGCCACACAGGCGCAGGTCATGGGTTTCGATGACGCGGTCAAGCATGGCGCGATGGCGCTGTTCGGCGAAAAATACGGCGACGAAGTGCGCGTGCTCGACATCGGCACTTCGAGGGAATTGTGCGGCGGCACGCACGTCTCGCGCACCGGCGATATCGGCTTGTTCAAGATCGTTGCCGAAGGCGGAGTGGCGGCCGGCATTCGTCGTGTCGAGGCAGTCACGGGCGAGGGCGCATTGGCACTAGTACAGGCGCTCGACGAGCGGGTCAACGCGGCGTCGGCGGCATTGAAGACGCAGCCGGAGGAATTGACGCAACGCATTTTGCAGGTGCAGGATCACGTCAAGGCGTTGGAAAAGGAACTGGCTGCGGCCAAATCGAAATTGGCCGCCTCGCAAGGCGACGAACTGGTCACGCAAGCGGTCGACATCAAGGGCATCAAGGTGCTGGCGGCGACGCTTGCAGGCGCTGATGTCGCCACGCTGCGCGAGACCATGGACAAGTTGAAGGACAAGTTGAGGAGCGCTGCCATCGTGCTGGCTGCAGTCAACGACGGCAAGGTCAGCCTGATCGCCGGCGTGACTGCAGATGCAACGGGCAAGGTCAAAGCGGGCGACCTGGTGAATTTTGTTGCGCAGCAGGTCGGCGGCAAGGGCGGCGGACGGGCCGACATGGCGCAAGCCGGCGGCACCGATCCGAGCGGATTGGCCAAGGCATTGCAGGGTGTGCCTGCCTGGGTCACCGAGCGCGTTTAAGCTGCGATGAGCGCCTACCAATTTTGCCCGGTATGTGCCGAGCCGCTGGTTGCGCGCGCAGACGAGGGGCATCATGGCGGACGCGAGCGGCTGGCTTGCCCGACCGGGCATTGGACGCATTGGGATAATCCGCTGCCGGTACTGGCGGCGCTGGTGGAAGTCGAAGGGCGCATACTGTTGGCGCGCAATGCCGCCTGGCCGGAAAAGATGTTTGCCCTGATCACCGGCTTCATGGAGCGCGATGAAACACCGGAGCAGGGCGTGGCGCGTGAATTGAAAGAGGAAACCAACCTCGACGTGGTGGAAGTCAATTTGATCGGCGTGTATGAATTCATGCGCAAGAACGAATTGATCATTGCCTATCACGTCAAGGCGCAAGGCGAAATTCGCCTGTCGGAAGAGTTAGTGGATTTTCGTTTGGTTGCCCCAGAGAAATTGCGACCCTGGCGTGCCGGAACCGGATACGCCATGGCAGACTGGATGCAAAAACGTGGTTTGCCGGTGGAATTTATCGATTTGCCGGGAACATCTTGATGCTGCGTCGCATCAAAGCGTTGGGTATGGAGTAGAATCGGCACTCTGTCATTTGTGACAGGTTCTTAACACCCTCATTCGAGGTCAGGAAAATGGATTTCAATAAAGAGCTGGATGCACGGGGTCTGAATTGTCCCCTGCCGATACTGAAGACCAAGAAAGCGCTAGCCGACATGACCAGCGGGCAAGTGTTGCGCGTCGTGGCAACCGATCCCGGCTCAGTGCGCGACTTTCAAGCCTTCGCGAGGCAAACCGGTAATGAACTGGTTTCGCATGGTGAAGAGAACAAGGAATTCATTTTCTTGATGCGGCGCAAGTAATTGGGTTCTGCCAGGCAACGTTCGCCTGGCATCGCTTGTTTTTCTCCATCGCCGCGACTAACTCACGTTGCGGAAATACCCCTGAATGCTGAATTAGAGATGGATCTCTACGCTTTTGCAAACAACAAATCGCACGATCGTGCTAAATTTCTGCGTGAAGCCATTTTCTCTTCTATAATCACACCTAGTTTACGTTAACGTCAATTCGATCTTTTCAAAGGCTTGCTATGAAAGTTTTGGTTCCAGTCAAACGCGTCGTCGATTACAACGTCAAGGTACGCGTGAAATCCGACGGCTCAGGTGTCGATATCGCCAACGTCAAGATGTCGATGAATCCCTTCGATGAAATCGCTGTGGAAGAGGCGATGCGTTTGAAGGAAGCCGGCAAGGCGACCGAAGTGGTGGCGATTTCCTGCGGCGTGACGCAATGCGGTGAAACCCTGCGCACGGCAATGGCGATCGGCGCCGACCGCGGCATCCTGGTCGAAACAGACGTGGAACTGCAGCCTTTGGCGGTTGCCAAGCTGCTCAAGGCACTGGCCGACAAGGAACAGCCGCAGCTGATCATCCTCGGCAAGCAGGCGATTGACGACGATTGCAATCAGACCGGTCAGATGCTGGCAGCGTTGCTCGGCTGGCCGCAAGCCACGTTCGCATCGAAGGTTGTGGTCGATGGCGACAAGGTCAACGTCACGCGTGAAGTCGACGGCGGCCTCGAAACCGTGTCGCTCAGCCTGCCGGCGATCATCACGACCGACCTGCGCCTGAACGAACCGCGCTACGTGACCTTGCCCAACATCATGAAGGCCAAGAAGAAGACGCTCGACGTGGTCAAGCCTGCCGACCTCGGTGTAGACGTGGCGCCGCGCCTGAAGACCTTGAAAGTGGTGGAGCCCGCCAAACGTTCCGCCGGCATCAAGGTGCCCGACGCGGCGACTCTGGTTGCCAAGCTCAGGAACGAGGCGAAAGTCATTTAAACATCGTAGGGTGGGTCGCCACCCGGTGGGTAAGCGAAGCCTACGCGGCTCGGCGATCCCACCAGCGCTCGAACAAAGTTGTCTGAGGCATTTGTGTGGGATAGCCGGGCCGCGCAGGTTTCGCATTCCCACCCACCACTGCAACAGAGCGCCATGTACAAACATAACATCAGGAAACCATCATGACCGCATTAGTTATCGCCGAACACGACAACGCCACACTCAAGGGCAGCTCCTTGAACACCATCACCGCCGCAGCGCAATGCGGTGGCGACGTCCACGTTTTGATCGCAGGGCACAACTGCGATGCAGCAGCACAAGCCGCCGCGCAAGTTGCAGGCGTCGCCAAGGTATTGGTGGCCGACGCGGCGCAGTTTGCCGACGGCCTGGCCGAAAATGTTGCGGCCCAGGCCCTCGCGCTGGCCGCTTCCTATTCGCATATCCTTGCGCCTGCCACTGCCTACGGCAAAAACATTCTGCCGCGCGTCGCCGCCAAGCTCGACGTTGGACAAATCTCTGAAATCACCAAGGTCGATTCGCCCGACACGTTCGAGCGTCCGATCTATGCCGGCAATGCCATCGCTACTGTGCAATCTTCCGATTCCATCAAGGTCATCACGGTGCGCACGACCGGCTTCGATGCCGCAGGCGCCGGTGGTTCGGCAGCTGTGGAAAAGGTAGACGCCGTCGCCGATTCTGGCAAGTCGTCGTTCGTTTCGCGCGAACTGGCGAAGTCGGACCGCCCGGAACTGACTGCCGCCAAGGTCATCGTATCAGGCGGTCGCGGCATGGGCTCGGGCGAGAACTTCAAGATTCTGGAACCGCTGGCCGATAAACTCGGCGCGGCAATGGGTGCGTCGCGTGCGGCAGTTGACGCCGGCTTCGTGCCGAACGATTGGCAAGTAGGCCAGACCGGCAAGATCGTGGCGCCCACGCTGTATATTGCAGTCGGCATTTCCGGCGCTATCCAGCATCTGGCCGGGATGAAGGATTCCAAGACGATCGTTGCGATCAACAAGGATCCGGAAGCGCCGATCTTCTCCGTGGCAGATTACGGCATCGTCGGCGATCTGTTTGAAGTCGTGCCGCAATTGGTCGATGCGCTGGGCTGATATTGCTGCCTGATTGACGCTTTTTAAGGTCCCCCGTGCGTGCGCGCACGGGAATCTGTTGAAGATTTGCCGGAGTCAAAAATGAGTTACGTCGCACCAGTAAAGGACATGCTGTTCGTCATCAACGAACTTGCAGGCTTGGCGCAAGTCAATGCCTTGCCCGGTTTGGAAGATGCGACGGCGGAAACGGTCGAGGCCGTGCTTGAGGAAAACGCCAAATTTTGCGGCGAAGTTGTCGCCCCGCTTAATTGGATCGGTGATAGAGAGCCCAGTTATTGGCACGACGGCGAGGTGACGACCACCAAAGGCTTCAAGGAAACCTTCAAGGCCTTTGCCGAAGCAGGCTGGCAGGGCATCCAGCATCCGGCGGCGTTCGGCGGTCAGGGCTTGCCCAAGCTGGTTGCTGCGCCATGCACCGAAATGCTCAATTCCGCCAGCGTGTCATTCGCCTTGTGCCCGTTGCTGAGCGACGGCGCGATTGAAGCTTTGCTGACCGCGGGCAGCGATGCGTTGAAAGAGACGTATCTGACCAACCTCATTTCCGGCAAGTGGACCGGTTCGATGAACCTGACCGAACCGCAAGCCGGCTCTGATCTCGCTCTGGTGCGCTCGCGCGCCGTGCCCGAGGGTGACGGCACGTTCAAGGTATTCGGCACCAAGATTTTCATCACCTACGGCGAACACGACATGGCGGAAAACATCGTCCATCTCGTATTGGCGCGTACGCCGAATGCGCCGGAAGGCGTCAAGGGCATCTCGCTGTTCGTCGTACCGAAGTTCCTGGTCAACGCCGACGGTTCGCTCGGTGCGCGCAACGACGTGCACTGTGTCTCGATCGAGCACAAGCTCGGCATCAAGGCCAGCCCGACGGCAGTGCTGCAGTTCGGTGATCATGGCGGCGCGATCGGCACACTGGTCGGCGAAGAAAACCGTGGCCTGGAATACATGTTCATCATGATGAACGCCGCCCGCTTCGGCGTGGGCATGCAAGGCATCGGCCTGGCTGAACGCGCTTATCAAAAAGCGGTGGCTTACGCCAAGGATCGCGTTCAGTCGCGCGACCTGGCCGGTTCCGCCGGACCCGTTGCAATCATTCACCACCCCGACGTGCGGCGTATGCTGATGTCGATGCGGGCGCACACCGAGGCAGCACGTGCACTGTCCTATGTCACAGCGGCGGCGTTCGATGCGGCGCATCACCATGCTGACGCCGAGACACGCAAGACCAATCAGGCCTTCTACGAGTTCATGGTGCCCGTGGTCAAGGGCTGGTCGACCGAGATGTCGATCGATGTGGCGTCCAACGGCGTGCAGGTCCATGGCGGTATGGGATTCATCGAGGAAACCGGTGCCGCGCAGTTCTACCGCGACGCACGCATCCTGACAATATACGAGGGTACAACTGCAATTCAGGCTAACGATCTGGTTGGTCGAAAGACTGCGCGCGACGGCGCGGCGACGGCCAAGGGAATTGCCGCCCAGGTGCGCAAGACTGCCGATGAATTGCGCGCCGCCGATTCGGCCGATCTGCAGGCAATCGGCAAGCAGCTGTCAGTGGGCGCCACCGCGTTCGAAGAAGTGGCGAGCTATGTTGCCGCCAACATGAAGTCGAATATCAAGGCGGTGTTCGCCGGCAGCGTGTTGTATCTGAAGCTCGCTGGCGTAGTCCTGGGTGGCTGGCAAATGGCACGCGCGGCTGCGGTTTCGGCCGACAAGATCAAGGCGGGCGCCGGCGACGCAAGCTTTTACAAAGCCAAGATCGCCACGGCACGTTTCTTTGCCGAGCATATCCTGGTACAAGCCGATGGCTATCGCACATCGATTCTCGAGGGTAGCAGCGGTGTGCTTGCTCTTGAAGTGGATCAGTTCTGACGCTGACGGTCGGAAGTAAAAAGGGCAGCGTTCGCTACCCTTTTTCTTTACTGAAGATTTTGCCGATTACCTGTCGACTTTCGAATTCCAGACATCCATCATATCCTTCGATCCCTGCGAACGGATGCCGTTGTCGTTGAGGATTTCTTCCGTGGCTGCCAGCAAGTCTTTGCGCGGTAGCACGATGCTTTCGCCTGCACGCTGGTCGAAACGGATGACGACCAGATCATCTTTCAGGTCGCGCAGCAATATGACAAGGTGACGCAGGCTGCGCACCGGCTTGTCGTTGATCGAATAAACTACCGAGCCGAAACGGTTGTCATAACCTGTCACCAGCTTGTGCGGAAAGAATGGCGCGCTAACGACGACCAGTTCTTCACGCGTCGCGTCAGGCGGTTCACCGAACTTGGTAGCCAACGGGCTGGCATTGTAGATATAAGCATTGAGCACGCCGGCATTGTTGCTGATCAGCGTGCGGAATTCATTGGTGGCGCGCGAGAAGACGATGGGGCCGTATATGAAATAGGACGGATAGTCATCCATCAGTGACGGGATTAATTGTGGTTGGCTTGGGCTCACCGGCAATTCGATTTTCATCGTCTTGCCGCCGCGCACGATGGTCAGCGGTAGCTTGCCGTTTTTGGCCAGTTGTTGCACGCGATACTGGAAGCGCAAATTGAGGTCGGGACCCAGTTTGACGAGGCCCTGGTTGTCGATCGGCGTATTGCCGATATGGGTGATGACATCCCACTCCTTGAGCGGATAAGACGGCGTGCTTTGCGCCGGCTGCTGCACGACCATTCCTTGAACCGATTTGTCGAGCTTCAACTGCGTGCGCAGTGCAGGATTTTCCAGCGTCTGCAGCGAATCGAACATCGCTGGTTTGCCGTCATAGTGGCCATCGGCGATGTCCTGCAGGAACAGCTCGATTTCCTCATTCGGAATGATGTAGCCGATATTTTGCACGTTGACGCCAGTTTGGAATGCCAGGCCGATCATTTTGTCGCCGGCGATGACCGGGCCGCCGCTATTGCCTGGATTGATTGCCGCATCGATCTGAATGCGCAGGCCGGAAGTGAAGTAGTTGTAACCAGTGAATTCAATGCGTGAGACGATGCCCTTGGTGATCGACAGGGAATTGCCACCCGTCGGGTAGCCGTAGGCGAACACGGCATCTTTGACTTCAGGCAGGATGTTGGCGCGCGCCGGTGCCTTGTGTGTCTTGAAGAAATTTTCGTCATCAAGCTTCAGCACTGCCAGGTCGATGCCGCGCGCGATAGCGACAACGGTGGCCGATATCTTGTCGCCGCCTTCCTTGGCCTGAATCTGCACCTGGCTCGCATAGCCGACCACGTGCGCATTGGTCAGTATGCGATTGCCCTCGATCACCACGCCGGAGCCGGTGATTTCCTGCGGTGCCGCCTTGCTCCATGGGCGGAAAGGGTCGGGCGAACGAATGGTGGAAAAAATCTTGACCACGGCATTTTCGAGTTGCGACGCGCGCGGACTGTTCGGGATTTCCGAAGTGGTGTCGCTGGCCTCAGCCAAAGCCGCGGTACAAGCGAACATGCACGCGAGCACGATCAAGGCGTGGCAATAAAATCGGGATATGCGGTGCAGTATCATAAGATTTCTACTTTGTGATGGAATGAATTTGCAGAATGGTGATGGATCGGATTGCCGTGGAGTAGTCCATGATCGATCTAGCCGTAGCTGCCGCCGGTAATGAACAGGTCGATGCCGCGCGAAATTGCCAATATCAGCCCAAACATGCCGATGGCCAGGGTCAGCACGAGGATCAGGGCAAGCGGCCAAGTCGATGTTGAACTTTGCCCGGATTGCGGATTGTATTTTGCATCCCATTTCTCATCTGAGGTAAGGCCCAGAATCAATGCCTCCAGCGCACCAGCCAGCATCGAAGCGAACAGCGGAATCTTCAGCACAGTGGAAAGGACGGGGCCGGACGCATCGATAAAAACCAGGCCCAAGACCGACGTGAAAAGCCCGGCAGCATGCAACCATCCCCATGGGTCGCGCGCTCCACGCAAATAAAATCGGTGTGCGCCGGTGGCGCCGAGGACTGCCGCGAGCAGGGTGGCAAGGGTCTTGTTCTTATGGGCATGGGCCATCAGGCACTGTTTCTCGTAAAACGCAAAAAGCACGTTGTGAATCGAACCTAAGAGTCGGGATGTGAAAGTCGGTCATTCTGCCATACTTGGCTGCGCCATTCGCATTGCCGGAAAACACTTACAATTTCTCAAGCTAAAAATTGCAGCTTTGCCGTTTCACGGGGCATGATCGAGCAAAAAATTGCATTTTTCATATTGCAGCCAGAGCAAGCTCGTTGTTCGGCGCCAGTTTGTCTGCGGATTGGCTTGCGCTAACAGCCGGCCCTGCGCTATAATAATCGGCTTTTTCCGTCTTCCAACTTTATTGGAAAAATTATGGTCGTTATTCGTTTAGCTCGTGGCGGCGCCAAAAAGCGCCCGTTTTTTAACATTGTTGCTACTGATTCGCGCAATCGTCGCGATGGTCGCTTCATTGAACGTATTGGTTTCTACAATCCGGTCGCAGCTGGCGGTGAAGTACCGTTCCGCGTCGCCCAGGATCGTTTGGCCTATTGGCAGGGCGTTGGCGCACAATTGTCGCCAACCGTTGCTCGTCTGGTCAGCCAATCGGACAAGAAGGCAGCTTAAGTTGTGGCTAAGTAGTAACTAAGTAGTAACTAAGTAGTAACTAAGTTTGCAACTAAGTTAGCAAGTCAGTCGTTATCAAGTGAAGTAGGCAGTTCGTGCGTTGCGCTTGCAATGCATGATATCAAGATAAGCACAATTGCATGAATTCGCCGAAAAGTAACGCAAATGCGGCAGCAGTAACAGCGGCATCCGGGGTAGCGATACCTTCGGATCTTGTCGTGGTAGGTTATGTGGCCGGGGCTTACGGCTTGCAAGGCTGGATCAGGATCAGGCCGTACTCGGCCGAGGCCGATGCCTTGTTGCACGCCAAGACCTGGTGGTTGGGAAATCCCGACGCGCCGGCAGAACTGCGCGATGTCGACATGATGCACGCAAAGCAGCATAGCGGCGATGTCGTAGCGCAGCTGGTAGGTGTGGCTGGGCGCGAAGCAGCGGAAGCCTTGAGGGGCACCGTGGTGCAGATTTCCCGCAAGCATTTTCCGAGCTTGGCTGACGATGAATTTTACTGGGTCGATTTGATCGGCCTGGAAGTTGTCGATTTGCAGGACCAGCCTATCGGCGTGGTCGAGAGTCTTATGGACAATGGCGCGCATCCGATACTCAGGGTCGCGTTTGCCTCTCCGGAAGATCCGTCGCGGCAACAGGAGACATTGATTCCCTTTGTCGACCAGTACGTCAAGACGGTAGACCGGTCAGCACGAAAAATCGTCGCCGATTGGAGTGCCGACTATTAGGCGCGGGTATCGAACGCTGCAACGGAACGCAGCAACGGAGCGCAGCAATTGAAACATGGGAGTAACAACGAGATGCAATTCGATGTAATCACGTTGTTCCCCGAGATGTTCGCTGCCTTGACCCAGTCGGGTGTGACGCGCAGGGCTTTTGAACAGAATAGATGTGCGTTGTCGTTATGGAATCCACGCGATTTCACCAGCGACAACCACCGGACTGTCGATGACAGACCATATGGCGGCGGACCCGGCATGGTGATGCTGGCCAAACCTCTGGAAGCGGCGATCGATGCCGCCAAGGCAAGGCAGGCAGCGCTGGGTTTGACGCAATCGCACGTGATTTATCTTTCGCCGCAGGGCAAACCCTTGAATCACCAGAGGGTCATGCAGTTAAGCGCCATGCCTGGCCTGACCCTGCTGTGCGGGCGCTATGAGGCGATAGACCAGCGTTTGCTGGCGCGGCGCGTGGATGAAGAAATCAGCCTTGGCGATTTCGTGTTGTCCGGCGGTGAGTTGCCGGCGATGGCCCTGATGGATGCGGTGATCAGGCAATTGCCGGGCGTGTTGCACGATGATGCTTCGGCTGTTGAAGACAGTTTCGTCAATGGCCTGCTCGATTGCCCGCACTACACGCGGCCGGAGGTGTATCTGGACATGCCGGTGCCACCGGTTTTGCTGGGCGGTCATCATGCCGAGATCATGAAGTGGCGGCGCGAGCAGGCTTTGCTGGCGACGCAGGCCAAGCGGCCGGATTTGATTGCCAAGGCGCGTACGGATGGCTTGTTGACCCGCGCCGATGAAAAGTTTTTGAGCAGTTTGTAGTGTGTTGTAGGCGGTATTGAGCGAAACCCGGCCGTGCGCGGCGAATTCGCATGTTTAACCCCATCCTCTACCGGGCATATTTGGCGCCGGCATGATGGTTACAGGAGCTATAAAATGGACTTGATCCAAACACTCGAAAAGGAAGAAATTGCCCGTCTGGGTAAGAATATTCCTGAGTTTGCACCAGGCGACACGGTTGTCGTCAACGTCAACGTGGTCGAAGGTACGCGCAAGCGCGCCCAGGCTTACGAAGGCGTCGTGATTTCGCGCCGCAATCGTGGCCTGAATTCCAACTTCATCGTGCGCAAGATTTCTTCCGGCGAAGGCGTGGAGCGTACATTCCAGTTGTACTCGCCCCTGATCGCTTCGATCGAAGTCAAGCGTCGTGGCGACGTGCGTCGCGCCAAGCTGTATTATTTGCGTGATCGTTCCGGTAAATCGGCACGTATCAAGGAAAAATTGCCGAACCGCCGCGCAAGCGAAAAGCAAGCCGCAGAGTAATATCTTCGGGTTGCCAACAAAAAGGGGTGCCGGTCGGCACCCCTTTTTGTTTTGAAAGTTGTTGCGAAACCGGGAAACGCTTTGACGAAACTTCACTTTGATCCGCAAATCATACCGGTCGAATCCCTCGCCGGCGAGTCGCCCGTCACTGGAGACAGACTCGATGCCGAATGGTTGCGCCGGCGCTTTCGCGAGACCCCGGCATGGCTGGCCGAAGAGTCCGACGAGCATCTGCTACGCGTCAAGGAGGGCAATCCGACAGCTGCCTCCGTCCTCATACCTTTGGTGTTGCGCGAGCATGGGCTCAGTGTCTTGTTCACATTGCGTAGCGAGCATCTGAGCGATCATGGCGGCCAGATCAGCTTCCCCGGCGGGCGGCGCGAAGAGAGCGATGCCGATACGGTGGAGACGGCCTTACGCGAAACCGAGGAAGAGGTCGGACTTGATCGGCGGCATGTGGAGGTGCTGGGCACCTTGCCCGAATATTTTACGGCGACCAACTACTGCGTGACGCCTGTGGTCGGATTGGTGCATCCGCCATTCGAGACACATGCTGATCCCGAAGAAGTCGCGGAAATTTTCGAAGTGCCGCTGGCCTTCCTGATGGATGGAATGAACCATCAGCGCCGGTCCGCTGTCTTTCCCAACGGCGTGCGGCGGACATTTTACGCCATGCCCTATGATCGCTTCTTCATTTGGGGCGCTACTGCGGGCATGCTGCGCAACCTGTTTCATTTTTTGCGCACATAACTCGATTCCGAGGCTATGCTATCGTCTTCCAAAGACATTCCATATTGATATGTGTTTCTTTAAGGCAGTTTGATGACTTTTCTGTCCATACTTTTTGCATTGCTGATCGAGCAACTCAAGCCGCTGCGCGCAGGCAATCCCGTGTATGCAGGGATTCGTGCGCTGGCAGTCCGGATGGAAGCGTGGTTCAACGCCGGCCAGGAGCAGCATGGGCGGCTGGCGTGGTGGGTGATGATCCTGTCGTTGATGATACCCACCGCCGTCATTTACTGGCTATGCAAATGGCTCAACCCGGTGGTCCCGGTCGCCGCCCTGATCTGGAACGTCATCATCGTGTATTTGACGCTCGGCTTGCGTCATTACAGCCACTACTTCTCGTCGATCCAATTGGCGCTCAGTGCCGGCGATGAAACCGGCGCGCGAACTTTGCTCGCGGAGTGGACAAAGATGGACACGGCCAACATGAATGCCAGTGAGATTTCGCGGATTGCGGTTGAGCGCGCCTTGATCACAACGCATCGCAACGTATTCGGCGTGTTCTTCTGGTTCCTCATGCCGCTCGGGCCCGCTTGTGCGGTCATGTACCGCGTTGCGGAATATTTGGCGCGCGCTTGGAATGAACCTGATCATATGAAGAACGAAGCGTTCGGCCAATTCGCGGCGCGAGCGTTTTATTGGATAGATTGGATTCCGGTGCGATTGACGGCGATAGCCTTTGCGATTGTCGGAAATTTCGAAGATGCGATCTACGCTTGGCGTAATTTTGCCGAGCGCTGGTCGGATGAATCGATCGGGATCATTCTTTCCGCAGGCGGTGGGGCAATGGGCGTGCGGCTTGGTACGCCGCTCGTCAATGCTGCCGCCGTTCTGCAACCGGATATGACAAATATGGAATCCGCTGGTCTGGAAGCCGAATCGCCGCCAGGAGAAGAGTCAAGTGCCCGCGCTTTGCAGAGTACTGTCGGACTCGTTTGGCGAGCTTTGCTGCTGTGGATGCTGTTGCTCCTGCTGCTGTCTGTCGCGGTATTGTTCGGCTGAACATGCTATTCGCATGATGGTGGCGCAGGTGTTGCGGGATTGGTTTTTTGCTATCGGAATTTTGCGGCATTTTATTTAAAGTCTTCTATAAGATATAATACGTAAGAATTCAGGATTGTGACCGGCGATGCGAAGCGGCAAGCAGTTTGACGCTTCTCTTTGGGGCAAATTGGGCGTGCATTTGGTGGCACATAATTTGCACGAAATGTAGTCTGGTCTTCCTGAAATTGCGCCTGTGCACTTTGAAACGGCGCTTGCACCTCGCTCCTGAGGCGCTTTGCCGAAGCAATTATTCTCAATCAGTTCCTTGCCTTACCCGTCGTATTTCATTCAAGCGCAGCCATGGCCGACCCTACTCGAAACGCAGTTCGCGAGTTCTTCATTCTGGGCCTGACTCACGAAGGCAAGCAATTCCGCCCGAGTGATTGGGCCGAGCGCCTGTGCGGCGTAATGTCCTGTTTTCGTCCCGAAGGCAGCGGCGGACCCAATGTGCATCTCCAGTATTCGCCTTATGTCCGTCCGACCCGGTTGAATGGCGCCAAGGCCGTTGCCGTGAACGAAGAGTTGCGCAACCTGGAGCCATTGGCTTACCACTTTGTGCTCGATTTCGCCAAGGACAACGACCTGCAGGTCATCGAAGCCTGCCTATTGCCCGATCCTCCGGCCGAGTAAGTCTCCGGTTAATGACGTGCTGCATTGCCAGGTTGCCGCGATTGTCCGCGCGGTTTCTTGGGGTTTGCATGCTCCTTCACAGCGGGCCTTGCGATTGCCGCTACATGCGAAATCTGCAATCTTCCCAGGGGCAAAAATCATAGTCATCTTAGATAATTTGGCGCGGCACTCTCCGTTTACTCGTATAGTATCGAAACGTCAATTCCATTCATTTCCAGACAGCGGCACGAACTGCTTATGCAAAAATTCTCCCGATTTGTTCATTGCGTTTTTATCGGTTTTTCGCTTGTCTCAGTCGCCTGCCAGGCCGCTGAATTACCTGGCAGCCTGCGCAATGCATTGAAGCATGCGGGCATCCCGCTCAGCGCTGTCGGCATTGAAGTCCAGCAGGTGGGCAATCCGAAACCGCTGCTGGCAATGAATGGCGACGAAGCATTTAGCCCGGCATCGACGATGAAACTCCTGACCACGCAGGCAGCGCTGGAACTTCTCGGCCCAACCTTCACCTGGAAGACCCAGGCCTATGTCAGCGGTAACGTCAGCGGTGACCAGTTGCAGGGCGATCTGATTTTCAAGGGAAGCGGCGATCCGAAACTCGTGACGGAAAATTTCTGGCTGTTTTTGCGCCAGATTCGCGATGCAGGATTGCGCGAAATCCGCGGCAACGTGGTCCTCGATCGCAGTGCCTTCGAACGCGTGCAGATCGATCCGGCGAAGTTTGACGGCGATCCAAGCAAACCTTATAACGTGGCACCGGATGCCATGCTCCTGAACTACCAGAGCTTGCGTTTTCAGTTTAATCCAACAGCATTGGGCGGCGCCCCGCAAATCACTATCGATCCGCCGCTGGCAGACTATGACGTCGTGACTCCGCACTGGGCAGCCGGCGATTGTGGCGATTGGCAAGGCAGGCTGGGCGCCAATATCGGCGAATCCGGCGCGCGTTTCACGGGTAGCTACGCCAACGCGTGCGGCATCAAGACTTGGTATGTGGTGCCGTATCAAATGGCGCCCAATCAGTACTTTTCAGCCGTTTTCCGCAAGATGTGGCATGACCTCGGCGGGCGATTCACAGGCAAGGTCGTTGACGGCACAACGCCCGCCGATGCTCGCCTGATTTCCGTATGGGAGTCGCCGACGCTAGCCGATACGGTGCGCGACATGAACAAGTTCAGCAACAATTTGATGGCGCGCCATTTACTCCTGACGCTGGCCGCAACCGATGGCGACCCCGGTGCGCCGCAAAGCGCATCGCATGGTGCGCTGGTTCTGGCCAACTGGCTGGCAGGAAAAGGGATCGCCGCGCCCGAATTGGTCGTGGAAAACGGCTCCGGCCTGTCGCGCGCAGAACGCATTGCACCGGCCAATATGGCCAAGCTGCTGCAGGTCGCCTATCGCTCGCCTTTGATGCCGGAGTTCATATCGTCGTTGCCCCTTGTCGGTTACGACGGCACGATGCGCCATCGCTTGAACGATAAGGACGTGGCAGGAAATGCACACATCAAGACGGGTACCTTGAACGAGGTCAAGGCCATCGCCGGTTATGTGGTTGCCGCATCCGGCAAGACCTACGCCGTCGTCTTCTTCATCAATCACGCCAATGCGGCAGGCGGCGGCGCGGCGCAGGACGCTTTGCTTCAGTGGGTGTATGCAGAGGGGTAGTAAAATAACGCACATGAGCTGATGGCGCGACTCCATGGAAGGAGCGCCCTCGGTGGTGATAAAAATACCGGCTCCCAGCGAGTCAAGCGCATGTTTATGATCGATTTGACGTCGGATAGTTCGTGAACCGGCTCCTAGAAAGGCATCTGTGACATTCATCGAAAAGCTGTCCGCCGCATGGATCGGCAACCATTCCCTGCTGTGCGTCGGGCTCGATCCCGACATCAAGAAATTCCCCCGCCATCTGCAGGGCAAGCCGGGTGCGATCAAGGATTTCTGTATCGCCATCATTGACGCAACCGCAGATACGGCGTGCGCGTTCAAGCCGCAGATCGCCTATTTTGCTGCACAGGCAGCAGAAGATCAGCTTGAAGATATTTGTGCGCACATGCGCGCGCACCATCCGCACATTCCAATTGTGCTCGATGCCAAGCGTGGCGATATCGGAGCGACGGCAGAGCAATACGCGCGCGAAGCCTTTGAGCGCTATGGCGCCGATGCCGTGACTGTCAATCCCTACATGGGCTACGATTCAATCGCGCCCTACCTCGAGTGGAATGATCGCGGTGCGATCGTGTTGTGCCGCACGTCCAATCCTGGTGGTTCCGACTTGCAATTCCTTAACGTCGACGGCAAGCCACTCTACCAGCACGTGGCCGGGCTGGTTGCGCACAAATGGAATCGCAATGGTCAATGCGGGCTGGTTGTCGGCGCGACGTTTCCTGCCGAATTGGCTGCAGTACGTAAGATCGTTGGTGACATGCCGCTGTTGGTTCCAGGAATTGGCGCGCAAGGCGGCGACATTGCCATGACCGTCGCTGCCGGCCGCACGCCTGGCGGGGCCGGCATGATGATCAATTCCTCCCGCGCAATCCTCTATGCCGCGTCGACGCAAGAGAGCCTGCAAGACTTCACCCTCGCAGCGGCGCGCGTCGCGCGTGAAACACAAGAAGCCATCAACGCTAATCGAAGCGACATCGCGCCCAGCTAAAGGTTTGCGCGCCAGTGGTTGGGCAAGACCACTATGTGCGTTAAACGCACTTCGCCACTGGCTGCATGCCACTTTAACTCCACTAGTGCCACTTCCCACCTTGCTCCCGAGCAAGGTGGGAAAGCGGAGTTACATCTACCCGCACTTTTCGTCCCCAATCGTGGCAGCAATACTGCGAATTATCGTCTCCCATAAATTTCGTCCAAAAAACGGCATTTTGACTCCGTAGAAGCTTCACCAAAGCGGCTCATTACGTACCAATTGCTTCAATTTATCTTGCTGTTGTAAAAATGAGACCATGCCAGTTATCAGACCGCTTTACTACCAATTCAAAAAAACCGTATATAAATCAATGGAATGCGTATGGTTATTAAGTGCCGACATGAAGACCAATATAATCTTCGACAATACCACTTAGATACCGATTGACAGCCACTTTTTAGGCCTCTACAGTGCGTCTCACGGGTACTGATGTTGCGAAATGTGGAGGAGGTTCCGCATTTTGTTTCAGCTGCAAGTCTGGCGCCAACGTAGCGAAGCATCAGGCCAGCCGCAAAGCGCGACAAGATTTGAGTTCGGTTTCGTAAGGCGTTGTATTGGAAAGAGTCCTTTGCGGGTCGCATCAAAGCGAAGTGCACAAGGAGTCTGCATTTTCACAAAACTGGCCGGATTCGTGTTTGAAGGCCAATATCGAAGGGGGAGCAAATGAATCGGAAGTTAACACCAATAGCATCGGCAGTCACGCTCTTGATGCTCGGCGCATCAGTGTCGGTACAAGCCCAAGAGGCTGCTGCACCTGTCGTCGAAACAGTGACCGTTACTGGCATTCGTGCATCGTTGCAACAATCGCTGACACAAAAGCGCGATGCAATCGGCCACGTTGAAGTCATCACGTCGGAAGATATCGGCAAGATGCCGGACAAGAACGTTGCCGACTCGCTGCAACGCGTTCCTGGCGTCACCATCAGCTCCGCAGGCGCGACAGAAGGCGGCTTCGACGAAGCTGACCGCGTCAGTATGCGTGGTACCAACCCAAGCTTGACGCAAACCTTGATCAACGGCCATAACGTCGCTTCCGGCGACTGGTTCGTGCTCGATCAATCCGGTACCGTTGGCCGCAGCGTCAGCTACACGCTGATTCCTTCGGAATTAGTGGGCTCGGTCGTTGTGCACAAGAGCTCGGAAGCAAGCATTGTTGAAGGTGGCGTTGCAGGTAACGTTGACATCATCACACGCAAGCCGCTCGACTTCAAAAACCAATTCACAGCGGAAGCCACTATTGGCGCCGTCTATGCTGAACTCCCAGGCAAGACCGACCCGCAGTTCAGCGGCTTGGTTAACTGGAAAAACGATCAAAAAACCTTTGGTATCTTGCTCCAGGCTTTCGACGAAAAGCGTCACCTGCAACGTGAAGGCCAAGAGTTGTTGAGCTGGGAAACGATTGCTCCAGGCTCCAAGATTGCAACTTCCAATCCGGATCTGGTCGGCGTTACTTACCCAGGCTTGATCGGCTCGACCTTGTTCACACAAGAGCGTACCCGCAAAGGCGGCGAATTCGACGCGCAGTTCAAGGTCAGCAATGACTTCTCGTTCGACATCAACGGCTTCATCTCGAAGCTCGACGCACCGAACTACAACCGCAACTACATGTTGTGGGGCGATCACATCCTGGGTGGCGGCGCTGGTCAAGCTCCGAATCCTGGCTACGTAGTCAAGAATGGCGTACTGACTTCCGCGACCTTCCCTGGCGTGGCAGGCACGACCTACGGCGTGTACGATGAAATCGATCGTCCGAACGAAAGCGAAACGTCGAACTTCATCGCTCTCGAAGGCAAACTGCGCATCAATTCCGACCTGAAGTTTACCGGCAAGCTCGGTACATCTTCCGGTGACGGCAAGACGCCAACACAAAACGTCTCTGAGCAAAACTTCGGTAGTGGCGCCGGCGCAAGCTGGGCAATGAATGGCCTCGGTTCGGCAGCGTCGTGGATGGTTGGCAGCACTGCTTCGGCCGTCGCTCCTTCGGCCGCAACTTTCGGCTGGGTGTTCGGTGACCAATTCATCGACGTGAAAGATTCGGAAAACTGGGCGCAAATCGATGGAGAGTATTCGATTGCTCAAGGCATGTTCACGACATTGCAATTCGGTGCCCGCCTCAGCAGCCACGAGCGTAAATCGGAAGGCATTGTTGGTCAGGGTCCTGGTTGCAGCGGCTCCCCGCTGACATGGTCCGGTACGTATAACTGCGGCGCAAGCACTGCTTCGTCGTACAACCTCGGCAACCTCGGCGGCGCACCAGGCGGCATCTATCCGTCCGGCTTCGGCAGCGGCTTGGGCGGCACGTTCCCAACCAACGTCTGGTACTACACACCGGCACAATTGGCTGCGTACGGCGCCTTGTCGAACCGTTCGCAAACCGGCTCGCGCGAAGATTACGGCAATGAGTTCCATCTGAAGGAAAACGATGGCGCACTCTACGTGCAAAGCAATTTCGAGGGCTCGGGCTGGAGCGGCAATGCCGGTCTGCGTTTCGTGACCACGAAAGAGAACAGCATGTTCAATCAGGGTCTGCCTGGCAACACCCCGGCAAACGCCATCCCTGGCGAAGTTTCCGCATCGGCATTCGGACCATTCCTGCCAGTGTCGAGACAGCATACCTACACTGACATGCTGCCGAGCTTGAATTTGAAGTTCGACTTGACCAAGGACATCGTCGCACGTCTGTCTGCTGCCAAAACAATGGCGCGTCCTGACTACTCGGCTTTGGCCGGTACGGTTTCCACGGGTCTGCCAGGTACTGCAGGTCAACCGGGTAACGGTTCGGGCGGTAACCCTGACCTGAAGCCTATCATTTCCAACAACTACGACGCGACGATCGAGTGGTACTTCGCACCGCACGCATTGTTGTCGGCAAGCTTGTTTGAAATGGACCTGACCAGCTACGTGGGCTATGGCACCAATCTGGAATCGTTTGTTAATCCGGGTGGAAATGGCGTCGTCGCGGGTACCGTGCAGCAATACTACATTACCCAACCGGTCAACATCAGCGCCAACGTCAAGGGTCTGGAACTGGCATACGAACAACCGATCGGCAAGAACTTCGGTGTCGGCGCCAACTACACCTACGTCAATGCAGCTGACGAGTCGGGCGGTCCAGTGGTCGGTGCGTCCAAGAACACGGGCAACCTGACGGCATACTACGAAGACGCGCATTTCAACGCACGCATCGGTTACAACTTCCGCAGCAGCTTCTACAGCGGTCTTGACCGTAGCACGGCGTTCTTCCAGGACTCCACCGCGACCGTCAGCGCCACACTGGGTTACAAGTACAACGACAATCTGTCGTTCACGCTTGACATGATGAACCTGAACAACCCGATTCTGAAATACTATGGCGCAGCAGGTGAAAACCAGCCAGAACGTTTCTATGAAAACGGTCGTCAATATTACTTGAATGCTCACCTCAAGTACTAATTGACTCTACGCCCCGTCGCCTGACGTTTGGCGTAACGGGGTGCGGAATATCAGGTAGTATCAGGATTCAGAAAAGGAACATGAGACAAGGTATTTCACGATACCTTGTCTTTTTTTATGGGCGTTCGGCAAGCCTGATTTTCATCGATTGCAGCACTGCGTGTTAGACTGAAATGGAACGCAGCGCCAGTGCTTCGGCGTTCCCGAAAAACTCCATTGCTCCACCAGATATGGTTTTATCATGAATCAAAAATTGCAACCGATTCCCGAATGGCATGACGTCAGTGACGCGATGTTCAAGGAAGAAATCATAGTCCAGCATCGGCCCGCGGTATTGCGCGGATTTGTGAAAAGGTGGCCGGTGGTGCGGCATGGCCTGCAATCTCCCGAGGCTGTGTCCCGTTACATCAAGAGTTTCGATAGCGGCGCACAGGTCAATGCGATCATGACCCGGCCCGAAGTACAGGGCAGGGTGTTCTACCGTGACGATATGAGCGGTTTCAATTTCGTGCGTAATCGCTTGCCGATTTCTGCCGTCGTCGACCAGTTGATGCGCTATTTGCCCGGTCAAAACCCGCCGTCTGTGGCCGTGCAAAGCGCCTTGATTCCCGAATGCTTGCCGGGATTCCAGCTCGAAAATGAAATGACGGCGCTTGATCCGATGATCGCGCCGCGAATCTGGATAGGAAATACCATCACCGTTCCTGCTCACGTGGACGATGCCGACAACATTGCCTGCGTCGTCAGCGGCAAACGGCGCTTCACGCTGTTCCCGCCCGAGCAGGTGGCAAATATGTATATCGGACCTCTGGATTTCACGCCGGCCGGCGCGCCGATTTCCATGGTTCCTGCCAATGACCGCGATTTCGAACGCTTTCCAAAATTCAAAGACGCATTGGCGGCGGCGCAGGTAGCGGACCTTGAACCTGGGGACGCGCTGTTTATTCCGTCAGTCTGGTGGCACCAGGTCGAGTCTGTCGGCAAACTCAATATCCTGATCAATTATTGGTGGGGCGGATCCATCGGCACGACCGACAGGACCAATGGTCCCATCGACTGTCTGATGCATTGCCTGCTGAACATGCGCGATCTCCCGCCGGATACGCGCCAGGCGTGGGGCAAGATTTTCGAGCACTATGTTTTCAATGTCGGCGAAAATTCGTTTGACTATATTCCGGAAGACAAGCGCGGCGTCCTTGGAAAATTGACGCCGCAACGTATTGAAGAAATCAAGGCGGGGCTGATCGCGAAATTGCAGAAATGATCTGCAATGCAGCAAGCGCGTTGCGGCCAATTCAAACATTCGGAAACGACCGCCGCAGTCCTGCACTTTTTCCTATGCGGATCGGAAAATAATTTCCTTCATGCGCCGCAACTTCGGCGTGACCATAGGTACAGTCAGCATCGTACTGCCAATCGCCATCAGCAACAGAGCTGTGAATGTTTCACTGGTAATGATGTGCTTGTCGAGCAAAATGTTGACGAAGATGATCATGATCAGCGCTTTGGTTTGTAGCAGCCAACCGATGATCGAGCTTTCGCCGGGCGCCCATTTGAGGATTTTTCCGGCCAGGTGAATGCCTAGCAATTTTCCGCTGATCGACGCCGCCAGCAAGAGCCCTGCGGCAACAAAGACGGTTTCACCACCAATCGACCAATTTGTTCGCAAGCCCGTACTCAGAAAAAATACCGGCATGATGACCAACAAGACGTGATGGCGCAAGGCGTCCATCTGCTTTTGGTCGAACCACTCACCGTCCATCACGGCGCCGGCAAGGAACGCGCCGACCATGAAATGCAGGCCGGCCCAATCGGCGCCAAAAGAGCTTGCCGAAAGCCAGATCAGCGCTGCGTACCAACGGTCACGCTCGGGAATGCGCACCATCAATTTGCGAAATAACCAGGCCAGAACGGCAAAGCTCAATAGAAACAAGCCTTGATTCTGCACGCGATGCCAGTCCATCAGTATGGTTGCGAGCACGCCCCAGATTGCGATGTCGTCCAGGCTGGCGTATCGCAGTATGCGCTGACCTATCGGCTGCCTGAGTATTTCCAGCTTTTCCATAAACAGGATCAGGATGGGCAGTGCGGTCACGGCGCAAGCCATCCCGACGCCCAGGATAAATTGCCAAGTCATGGCCGCTGCGCCGACCCAGCCATCGTAGGTGAGCATGGCCGTTGCGGCGGCGCAGCCGAACAGCAGCGGCATACCCAATGCCAGCCCTGCCGTGATGCCGCTCTCGCGTCGGTGTGTCCATGCCTTCTTCAGGTCGAGTTCGACGCCTGAGATGAAGACGAAAAGCATGACTGCCCACCAGGCAATGCCATTGAGAGACTGCACAACCGCCGGATTGAAAACGAATGAGTAGTAGTTGGGAAATGCCTTGCCCAGTACGCCCGGGCCCAGCAGGATGCCGCCAATAATCTGCACGACAACGAGTGGGGCATAGTATTCG
>DATBQE010000221.1:0-12821 GCA_036561005.1 Burkholderiaceae bacterium
GGTCGACGGCGCGCCGGGGACGCTCTGCACGTCGTCAAAATCGGACGAGCCGCCGAGCAATGCTTCTAGGCCGCGGCCCAGTCCCTTATTCTTTTTGGTAGCCATCATTGTAAAGTCCTGATGCGTTCGACCATTTCGGCGCCGAATGCGATGTAGGCCTGCGCGCCCTTGGCGGCAGGATCGAAAGTGACGCCGGGTACGCCGTAGGATGGTGCTTCGGCGAGGCGCACGTTGCGCGGAATGATGGTCTTGAAGACCTTGTCGCCGAAGTGCTGTTCCAGCTGTGCCGAAACTTGCTGCGACAGCGTCATGCGCGGGTCGAACATCACGCGCAGCAAGCCGATGATTTTCAGATCCGGGTTGAGCTTGGCATGTACCTTCTTGATCGTGTTGACGAGGTCGGACAAGCCTTCGAGCGCATAGTATTCGCACTGCATCGGGATGATCACGCCGTGCGCAGCGCATAGGCCGTTGAGGGTCAACATGGACAGCGCCGGCGGGCAATCGACCAACACGAAATCATAGTCGCCATCAACGGTGGCCAATGCATCTTTCAGACGCTTTTCGCGGTTGTCCAGCTCGACCATTTCGACTTCTGCGCCGGCCAGTTCGCGGTTCGCCGGCAAGACGTCGAAGCCGCCCGATTCCGAGCGCTTGATGGCTGATTTGACGTCGGCCATGCCGAGCATCACTTCGTAGATTGACGCCTTCAGGTTCGACTTGTCGACTCCAGCACCCATGGTGGCGTTGCCCTGCGGGTCGAGATCGACCAACAACACGCGCTGCGCATGTTGCGCCAGTCCGGCAGCGAGATTGACTGCTGTCGTGGTCTTGCCGACGCCGCCTTTTTGATTGGCGACACAGAATATTTTGGCCATGGATTTTTTTATCTTTTCTTGGGCATCTCTAAGAATCGTAGCGAGCGGCTCAAGGTCGGACCGAGAAGCGCAGCCGTACGACTGTACGGTGAGCATCGCAGGTTCGAGATTGGGCGGGCCGCGTAGGCCGCGCAGTAGATTTTTAGAGATGTCCCTATGTTGCCGTACGTTCGATGAATATGAGATGCCGCTTCGCCTGCATTGCCGGCACCGCCAACTGCCTGATTTCCGTTACTACCCATCCTGCCGGCAGTCGCGCCACTTCCTCATGCGGTGCAACTCCCTTCAATGCAATGAACTTGCCGCCCGGCGCCAGCAAATGTCCAGACCATTTGACGAAATCAGCCAGCTCGGCAAATGCCCTCGAGGTGATCACATCGAACGGCGTTGCGACTTCCAACTGCTCCACCCTGCCCGTGTATACCATCACGTTTTGCAATCCAAGTTCAACCTTCGCCTGTGTCAGGAAGGCTGTCTTCTTGTGCACGACGTCGATCAGGGATACCGCTTGAAAACCGCAAATTGCCAGCACCATGCCCGGCAGGCCGCCTCCCGCGCCAACATCGAGGACGTTTTGCGCACCGGCAAATGCCGGGACTGCCGCCAGCGAATCGAGCAAATGCTGGACCACCATATGTTCCGGATCGCGCACGGCGGTCAGGTTATAGACGGCATTCCATTTGTGGAGCAAAGCCAGATAGTCGATCAGTTGCCCAAGTTGACGCTCGTCAAGCGAGAGCGGAAGCGTGGCAACACCATCTTGCAACAATTGCAATAGTTTGGCGCGATCAAAAAATCCAGCCTTGGCCATCAGGCTGCCGATTCAGTTGCGTTCGAGTTGGCAGCGCCAGCGGCAAATCCTTTGAATCCGGCCTTCTTCAAATGCACAAGCAGGAGCGAAATCGCGGCCGGTGTTACCCCGGAAATACGCGATGCCTGGCCCAGGCTTTCCGGCTTGTGCAGATTCAGCTTTTGCCGCACTTCAATCGACAGCGCCTTGACTTCCATATAGTCAAGGTTGTTCGGCAATTTCAAATGCTCGTAGTGTTCGTGGCGCTCGACTTCCTTGGCCTGGCGGTCGATATAGCCGGCATATTTCAGCTGGATTTCGATTTGCTCCTTGACTGCATCGTCGATGCCCTCGGCCGTGGCGAAGCTCGCGCCGTCGGCGCGCTGCAAACTCATCAGACCGTCGTAGTCGATATTGGGCCTGCGCAGCAAGTCGGCCAGTGAGTATTCATGCTCGATGGCCTTACCCAGCACACGTTCCGATTCCTGTTCGGCGAGCAGCTTGGGGCTGACCCAGGTTGACTTCAAGCGTTCGAGCTCGCGCGCCACGGCTTCACGCTTCTTCTCAAACACGGCCCATTGCGCATCGCCGACGCAACCCAGCTTGCGACCGATTTCGGTCAGGCGCATATCGGCATTGTCTTCACGTAGGGAGAGCCGATATTCGGCGCGGCTGGTGAACATGCGGTAGGGTTCCTGCACGCCTTGCGTGACAAGGTCATCGACCAGCACGCCGAGATAGGCTTCGTCGCGGCGCGGTGTCCATGCATCACGGCCCTCAGCCTGCAACGCGGCGTTCAGGCCTGCCAGCATGCCTTGGGCGGCCGCTTCTTCATAGCCGGTCGTGCCATTGATCTGGCCGGCGAAGAACAGCCCGCCGATGGCTTTGGTTTCGAGTGAGGCCTTCAGCCCGCGTGGATCGAAGTAATCGTATTCGATGGCATAGCCCGGACGCAGAATGTGCGCGTTCTCCAGCCCGCGCATCGAATGCACGAGCGCGAGCTGCACGTCGAACGGCAGGCTGGTCGAGATACCGTTTGGATAGTATTCGTTGGTGGTCAAGCCTTCCGGCTCGAGGAAAATTTGATGCGAAGACTTGTCGGCAAAGCGATGGATCTTGTCTTCGATCGACGGACAATATCGCGGCCCCACCCCCTCGATCACGCCGGTGTACATGGGACTGCGGTCCAGGCCCAAGCGGATGATGTCGTGCGTTTGCTGGTTGGTATGCGTGACCCAGCATGGCATTTGTTGCGGATGCATCGCAACATTGCCCATGACGGAAAACACCGGAATGGGATCGAAATCGCCGGGTTGTTCCGCCAGAACGGAAAAATCGATGCTGCGGCCATCGATGCGCGGTGGCGTACCGGTCTTCAGGCGCCCTTGCGGCAGCTTCAATTCCTTGAGGCGAGCCGACAGGGAAATCGCTGGCGGGTCGCCGGCACGGCCCGCCGAATAATTATTCAGGCCAACGTGGATCTTGCCGTCTAGAAAAGTCCCGGCGGTCAGAACTACAGCGCGTGCGCGAAAGCGTATGCCGACTTGCGTAACAGCACCCACCGCGCGCTCACCCTCTACCAACAAATCATCCACTGCCTGCTGGAATAGCCAAAGATTGGCTTGGTTTTCGAGCCGCGAGCGGATCGCCTGCTTGTACAAGATACGGTCCGCTTGCGCGCGGGTTGCGCGCACAGCCGGGCCCTTGGAGGAATTGAGAATGCGGAACTGGATGCCGGCTTCGTCGGTAGCTATCGCCATCGCGCCGCCCATAGCATCCACCTCTTTGACGAGATGACCTTTGCCGATGCCACCAATTGACGGATTACACGACATTTGCCCCAAGGTTTCGATGTTGTGCGTCAGCAGGAGCGTGGTCTGCCCCATTCGCGCGGAAGCGAGTGCTGCTTCGGTGCCCGCATGGCCACCGCCGACGACGATCACATCAAACTCTTTTGGAAAATACATGGCTGTTCTGGTTGCTTGCTATTTGGCTTGCGTATCCAAGACGCGAGCAGAGGCGAGATTATAAGGTCATTTCCACTTTGTACGCCAACCATCTATCAATTCTCGATACCAACACCACACCATGCGAGCCCGATATTGTTTCACGTGAAACAATCCACACACTATTCCGCCGCACTAGCGGTAGCGCATGCTCACCAGAAAAATGATGCCACACACCAGACCGGCAAATACCAGCCAATAGCCAACCAGGATTTGCTTGCTGCGCTGGGCGCGGCGTGCCCGCCGACGCGAAGAGCTACCCTCCTCTTCGATGCCGTTCGTCGTGATGAGATTGGATTCGCCGGGCGGTTGCCAAACCTGGGGCTCCAACGGTTTGGTCCGGGGTTCCAGTGGAATATAGAAATCCACATCAGGGATCTGAACAGGCGCGACGCTTTGCACAGGAGCCGCAACTACTTTAGCCCGCTTGGCTGATGCCGCGCGCGATACCGGTTGAAGCTGCAATGCAGTAATTGTTACGGGGTCCAGAGGATCTTGCCGAACAAACCTTTCGACAATCTCATGCCCGAGCTTGGTTGGCACAGCGAGGGGATTCACCACTTCCTCCACCAAACCCCTTGCCGTCAGGTCCGCGATCGCTAAAGTGAAGCGGCGTTTCGGCATGCCACCCAATCGTCGCTGCAATTCATCAATCTGACTCATGCCATCAACCGAGGCCAAAATCAGGCGTTGGCTTTGAGTCAGTGCATGCGACTTGTGATTTATTTCGCCCTCGCCTTTGGCGGTTCGTTGTAACTTAATATTCATTGCCGGTATCGTCGCCCCTGGATTGTTTCACGTGAAACAAATCAACCTGTTGTTCCTTCCCACTATACCCAAAGCTGGCCGGAATGGCCAATTCCTGGACGCCGAAGCAATACGGGTCATCGCAGGCAAATGTCTGCAGCCGTTCTTGCTACAATCAAGATAACCCTAAGGAGAGATCATGAGCATGTTTGGAGCATTTACCTTCAACACCGTACCGCGTCTGGTCTGCGAAACAGGAGCGGCGGCAAAACTGGGCAAGTTGGTCCAGGAAAACTTCCATGCGATACGGCACGCATTGGTTGTGACGGATCCCGGGTTCTTGAAAACAGGTCAGGTCGACCCAGCCGTTGCGAGCCTTCGTCAACACGATATTCAGGTAAGCCTGTTCTCTGATGTCGTTGCCGATCCACCCGAAGCCACCATCCTCAACGCAGTCGCCGGCGCTCGCGCAGCGAAGATCGACATTGTCATCGGTCTAGGCGGCGGCAGTTCCATGGACGTAGCCAAGCTGATTGCCGTGCTCCTTGGCAGCGATCAGGAACTCAACACCATGTACGGCATCGGTAACGTCAAAGGTGCGCGCCTGCCGCTCATCCAGATACCTACGACAGCAGGCACCGGTTCGGAAGTGACGCCCATATCGATCGTCACCACTGGCGCGACCACCAAGATGGGCGTGGTGTCGCCGCAGTTATATGCCGACCTGGCCATTCTCGATGCGGCATTGACGGTCGGCCTGCCACCCAAGGTGACGGCTGCCACCGGCATCGATGCCATGGTCCATGCCATTGAAGCCTACACCACACGCCTGAAAAAGAACCCGCTGTCCGACATGCTGGCACGCCAGGCCCTGCAACTGCTGTCAAAGAATCTGCTGCCCGCCTGCGAAAATGGGAAAAATCTGGCCGCTCGTGAGGCCATGCTGCTCGGCGCCATGCTTGCGGGACAGTCATTTGCCAACGCACCATGCGCTGCCGTGCATGCCCTCGCCTATCCCATCGGCGGCATTTTCCACGTCCCTCATGGCTTGTCGAACTCGCTGGTGCTGCCCCACGTGCTGCGCTTCAACGCGCCCGACGCGAGTTCAATGTATGCCGAGCTGGCCGAAATCATTTGCCCCGAAAACGCTCAAGGCTCGGAAGAAGCAAAGTGCCAGGCATTGATCGTTCACATGGAAGATTTGGCAAAACAGGTGGGAATCGAAACCAGCTTGCGGGAAGTCGGAATTGAGGCTTTGGACCTGGACCGGTTGGCCGACGACGCAATGTTGCAGACTCGCTTGCTGACTAATAACCCGCGCACCGTCACTCGGGACGATGCGCGTGCTATCTACGCTGCCGCACTTTAAAAGCAGAGAACGGTCAGGCTGCCGCCGATTTAGCACCTGACCGCTTTTCCATCCAGGCCAGCAATTCGCCGACTATTCCTTTGCGGAACAGCAAGACGCACGCAATAAAGATCAGACCGGTCACAATGCTGACCGAGTCGCCGAGCGTGTGGAACCATTCGACCCCGGTCAGGTTGGCAAGCCAATCGCCGATTTCCCCCAACCGGTTGTCGAGAACAACAATCACGATGGCACCGACCAGCGGGCCAGCTGTCGTACCCAAGCCTCCGACCAGAGTAGTCAAAACGATCAGTCCGGACATTGCCCAATCGACGTCGGTCAACGATGCCGACGTGATGACCATGGTACGCGTCGCGCCGGCCAATCCCGACAAGGCGGCCGACAATACGAACGCCAATAACTTGTAGCGGTCAACGTCATAGCCAAGCGAGATGGCACGCGGCTCGTTTTCCTTGATGGCCTTCAATACCTGTCCATACGGCGAATGAATGATGCGCACGATCAAGGCAAAGCCACCAAGGGTAATCGCCAGTACCACGTAATACATCAGCAAGTCGCTGCTGAGATCAAACATGCCAAGCAATTTGCCGCGGGGCACGCCGGTCATGCCGTCTTCACCGTGCGTGAAGGGAGCCTGCACGCAGACGAAGTACAACATCTGTGCCAGAGCCAGCGTAATCATGGTGAAGTAGATGCCCTGCCTGCGCACAGCCAGCATGCCCATCACCCAACCCACCACGGCCGCTGCCAACACGCCGGCCAGGATGCCAAGCTCGAACGGCAAACCAAGTTCCTGCATGGCAAAGCCGGTGACGTAGCCGGCGCCGCCAAAGAAGATCGCATGTCCAAAAGACAATAAGCCGGTATAACCAAGCAACAGATTGAAGGCGCTGGCGAACAGGGCAAAGCACAACAATTTCATCAGCAGGATCGGGTACATGACGAATGGCCCGGCCAGCAGTATCAGGAGCAGGACCCCATAGGCAATTTTCTTGTTCATATGGGATACCTTATTTTTCCTTGCCGAACAAACCGGCCGGCCTGATCATCAACACAATCGCCATCACCACGAACACCACGGTCGACGAACCTTGTGGATAAAACACCCTGGTCAATCCTTCGATCAAGCCCAGCCCAAGGCCGGTCACGATTGACCCAAGAATCGAACCCATGCCGCCAATTACCACCACGGCAAATACCACGATAATCAGGTTCGAACCCATCAGCGGCGAAACCTGGATCACCGGTGCGGCCAGCACGCCGGCAAATGCGGCAAGGGCAACACCAAAGCCATAAGTGAGCGTCACCATCAGGGGAACGTTGATACCGAAGGCTTCTACCAACCTGGGGTTCTCGGTACCGGCACGCAGATACGCGCCAAGCTTGGTCTTCTCGATCACGAACCAAGTGCCGAAACAAACAACCAGGGAAGCCAGCACAACCCAGGCGCGGTAGTTAGGCAATATCATGAAGCCAAGATCGGTGGCACCGGCCAAGGCATCGGGCACCGAATAGGGCTGCCCCGAGACGCCGTAGACTGAGCGGAACCCGCCTTCGATCAGCAAGGTCAAGCCGAAGGTCAGAAGCAGGCCATACAGATGGTCGAGCTTGTACAACCAGCGCAACATGGTCTTCTCGATGATGATGCCGATGACGCCGACTGCAAGCGGTGCCAGGACCAGCATCGCCCAGTAATTGAGCCCGAAATAGTTCAGGCCCATCCAGGCGAAAAATGCGCCCAACATATAGAGCGCACCGTGCGCAAAGTTGATCACATTGAGCAGGCCGAATATCACGGCCAGACCCAGCGAAAGCATTGCATAGAACGATCCATTAACCAGGCCAAGCAGCAGCTGGCTCAACATGGCTTGCAGGGGAACGCCAAATATTTCCATAAGGCAATACTCACAAAATCACAACACGGCAATACAAGCCTTCAACGGGTAAGATCCACCCGTTGCAGGCCGACATCAAACGATAGAACCTATTGCATCACTTCCAAAGCGAACATTTCGATTCAGCCTTGGTCGTAAATGCTTCCTCACCGGGTACGGAAGCAACGATCTTGTAGTAATCCCATGGATACTTCGATTCGCTCTGCGCCTTCACCTGCATCAGGTACATTTCGTGGATCATGCGGCCGTCGGCGCGGATATAGCCATTCTTGGCATACATATCATTGATCTTGGCCTTCTTCAATTGCGCCAGGACCTTGTCAGCGTCGTCACTGCCGGTGGCCTTGACCGCATTGAGGTATTGCGTCACGGCCGAGTAGTCAGCGGCCTGCAGGCTCGACGGCTCCTTCTTCATTTTCTCGAAATAGCGCTTGCTCCAGGTGCGTGTTTCATCGTTCTTGTCCCAATACCAACTATCGGTCAGGTACATGCCCTGCGTCAGGTTCAGTCCGAGCGAATGCACGTCGTTGATGAACATCAGCAGACCTGCCAGCTTCATGGTCTTGGTAATGCCGAATTCGTTGGCCGCCTTAATGGAATTGATGGTATCGCCGCCGGCGTTGGCCAGGCCGAGAATCTGTGCCTTGGATGCCTGCGCCTGCAACAGGAAAGAAGAGAAATCAGAGGCTGACAGCGGTGCCTTGACGTCACCCAGCACCGTCCCGCCATTGGCCTTCACCACACGCGCCGTGTCGCTCTCGAGCGAGGCACCGAAGGCATAGTCAGCCGCCAGGAAGAACCACGTCTTGCCGCCCTGCTTGATGACCGCAGAACCGGTGCCCTTGGCCAGCGCTACCGTGTCGTAGGCGTAGTGCACGGTGTAGGGCGTGCAATCCTCATTGGTCAGGCGTGCGCTACCCGCGCCGATCGAAATGAAAGGATGCTTCTTTTCTGCCGCTACCTTGGCCATGGCCAGATTGGTGCCGGAATTGGTGCCGCCGAGCAGCATGTCGACGCCTTGCTGGTCGAACCACTCACGCGCCTTGCTGGCCGCCAGATCTGCCTTGTTTTGATGGTCGGCCGTAATCAATTCGATCTTCTTGCCGTTGACGGCGCCACCGAAATCGGCAATCGCCATCTTGACCGCTTCGATACCACCCTGGCCGTCGATATCGGAATACACCCCGGACAAATCGGTGATGTAACCGATCTTGACCACGTCGCCGGAAATCTGTGCGTGGGCAGCGCCCATGCCGCAGCAAGCCAGCCCTGCAGCAATCGCCAATGCCATGGTTTTACGTTTGATTTGCATGTCTTCCTCCAATGAGAGATTGAATCTGTTCGAACCTTCTATACGCCAAGCAAGGCTGTCAAAACGGGCATCTTGTCGTTCAATTCCGACGAAGCAAAGGTCTCCACAATCTGCCCGTGCTCCATCACGTAAAACCGGTCCGCCAAGGGTGCAGCGAAGCGGAAATTCTGTTCCACCATGACGATGGTGTAACCCTTGGACCTCAGGGTGGTAATCATTTTCGCCAGCGCCTGCACAATCACGGGCGCCAGGCCTTCGGATATTTCATCGAGTAATAGCAGCTTGGCGCCGGTGCGCAGGATGCGCGCCACTGCCAGCATTTGCTGCTCGCCGCCGGAGAGGCGCGTGCCCTGACTCGAGCGGCGTTCCGCGAGATTCGGGAACATTGCATAGATCTCTTCCACCGGCATGCCCTTCACCGATTTCGACACCAGCGGCGGCAGCATCAGATTCTCCTCGGTAGAAAGCGAAGAAAATATGCCGCGCTCTTCCGGGCAATAGCCGATGCCGAGATGGGCAATCTTGTAGGTCGGCATGCCGATCGCCTCGGTGCCGTCGATCTTGATCGAACCCTTGCGTGTACCCGTCAATCCCATGATGGCACGCAGCGTTGTCGTTCGCCCGGCACCATTGCGCCCGAGCAGCGTGACAACCTCGCCCGGCTGCACCACGAGGTTCACATCGTGCAGGATGTGCGATTCGCCATACCAGGCGTGCAGCCCGCTGATCTCTAGCGCCGGTTTGCTCTGTCCTTCCGCCATCAGTGCGCTCCTTCCAAAGCACCATGGGCAGTACCCATATAGGCTTCCATGACCTGCGCATTGGACGACACCTCGGCATAGGTTCCCTCAGCCAAAACGGCGCCGCGCTGCAAGACAGAAATCTTGTCGCATATGCCCGAAACCACGCTCATATTGTGTTCAACCATTAAAATGGTTCGGCCGGTGGACACCTTCTTGATCAGCTCAGTGACGCGGCTGACGTCTTCGTGGCCCATACCCTGGGTCGGTTCGTCGAGCAGCATTAGTTCGGGTTCCATCGCCAGCGTGGTCGCGATCTCCAGCGCGCGCTTGCGTCCATAGGGCAGATCGACAGTGATGGTGTCGGCGAATTCGCGCAAATCCACCTCGGCCAGCAGGGCAACTGCCTTGTCGTTCAAGGCATCCAAGCTGCGTTCGCTGCGCCAGAAATGGTAGGACGTGCCCAAGGCCCGCTGCAAGCCGATGCGCACGTTTTGCATGACGGTCAAATGCGGAAATACCGCCGAAATCTGAAAGGAACGAATGATGCCTTGGCGCGCAATCTGCGCTGGCCTGGCGGCCGTGATGTCGCGCCCATTAAACAGAATGGTGCCGGCCGTCGGCACCAGGAATTTGGTCAGCAAATTGAAGCAAGTCGTCTTGCCGGCGCCATTGGGCCCAATCAAGGCATGGATGTGCCCGCGCTCGACCTTCAGGCTGACGTCATTGACGGCGGTAAATCCCTTGAAATCCTTGCTGAGGTGACTTGTCTCCAGAATGACATCCGCCATTGAGTCTCCTTGCTTTTTTATGTTGGTCGCCGATGGTACACAGAGTCGACTTACCCTTGCAATACAGTACAACTACGACTGTTGCGGAATTGAAATTACCCAGCGGTATCCATCCGAAGTTGCAGCCTGCCATAGATGCACTTTTTTGACACCCATTGTAGCTGTCGTCACTACGACGTCAAGCGCGAGCATACAACTTTTACCATTATTGCGCACCTTGCGCCAGAATCCATGCCGCCGCTTTTTCTGCAATCATGATCGTGGGGGAGTTGGTATTGCCCGAAGTAATGGTGGGCATGACGGATGCATCGATTACCCTTAATCCCGCCACACCGCGCACGCGCAGGCGGCTATCGACCACCGCCAGTGCATCGTCTGCCGTACCCATCTTGCAAGTTCCCACCGGATGAAAAATCGTCGTGCCGATATCGCCCGCCGCTTTTTGCAATTGTGCTTCATCGGCAAACGCTATTCCCGGTTTGAATTCCGCCGGCGCGTACGCCTGCAATGCCGGTGCGGCGACGATCTTGCGTGTCAGGCGCAAAGCATCTGCGGCGATCCTGCGATCATGTTCGGTACTGAGATAATTCGTCGTGATCTTCGGCGCTTCGTCCGCATCGCCCGACGCAATACGCACATGCCCGCGCGAAGTCGGGCGCAAATTGCACACGCTTGCCGTAAAAGCCGGAAAATCATGCAAAGGCTCGCCGAACTTTTCCAGCGACAAGGGTTGTACATGGTATTCGAGATTGGCGCTGGTTTGCGCTGCATCGGATCGGGCGAATGCACCAAGCTGGGAAGGTGCCATCGACATCGGACCGCTGCGCCGCAGTGCATATTCGAGGCCAATTTTCGCCTTGCCCAGCCAACTGTTGGCCATCGTGTTCAAGGTCTTCGCGCCACTAACCTTGAATGCCATGCGCAGTTGCAAATGATCCTGCAGGTTTTCACCGACACCGGGCAGATTCACCTGAACCGGGATGGCATGCTTTTGCAATAATTCCGCTGGGCCGATGCCCGAAAGTTGCAGTATCTGCGGCGACCCGATTGCGCCGGCCGCAAGCAAGGTTTCACGGCGGGCCTCGGCGATCCACTCCTGGCCGTTACCGACAAATTCCACGCCGCTGCAACGCGAACCCTGATCGGTATCCTCCAGCACCAGGCGCTTGACCTGGCATCCGGTCATAATTTCCAGCTTGCCGCGCCGCTGCTCGGTTTTCAGAAATGCCTGGGCAGTGTTCAAGCGCATGCCGCGCCGCTGGTTGACTTCGAAATAGCCGCAGCCCTCATTGTCGCCGCGATTGAAGTCATTCAATTTCGGAATACCGGTCTGTGCCGCCGCTTCGCGGAAGGCATCGAGAATTTCCCAGGACAGGCGCTGCTTTTCCACCCGCCATTCGCCTCCCCTGCCGTGCACGGCATCGCCACCGAGGTGATGATCTTCGCTCTTCATGAAGTCCGGTAAAACCTGATCCCATGACCAACTCTTGTCACCGGTAGCCTGCGCCCACGTATCATAGTCACGCGCCTGGCCACGCATATAGATCATGCCATTGATCGATGACGAACCGCCAAGCACCTTGCCGCGCGGGTAGATCAGGCTCCGCCCGTTCAGGCCTGCATCAGCTTGTGTACGATAGCGCCAATCGGTGCGCGGATTGTCGATGCAGTAGAGATAACCGACCGGGATATGGATCCAAAGGTAGTCATCCTTGCCGCCCGCCTCGATCAGCAATACCGAATGATCGCTATCCTTGGTCAGCCGATTGGCCAGCACGCAACCGGCGCTGCCGGCACCGACGATAATGTAATCATACTGTCCCGCCGATTGTGCCATTTACTTCGCAACCGGTATGGTAAATTCCGCACCTTTGCCTATCGATTCGGGCCAGCGCTGCATGATCGATTTGTAGCGCGTATAAAAGCGGATGCCTTCCTCACCATAGGCATGTGCGTCACCAAACAATGAACGCTTCCAGCCGCCAAACGAGTGCCAGGCCATGGGCACAGGAATCGGTACATTGACGCCCACCATACCGACCTCGACGCGGCGTGAAAACTCCCGCGCGGTATTGCCGTCCGAGGTAAACAAAGACACGCCATTGCCGAATTCATGCTTGTTGATCAGCTCGACTGCCGTGGCAAAATCGGGAACGCGTACAACGCACAACACCGGCCCGAAAATCTCTTCCTTGTAGATCTTCATGTCAGCGCTCACGTTGTCAAACAGGCTGCCACCGAGGAAGAATCCTTCCTCGTGTCCAGCAACCTTAATTCCACGCCCATCGACCAA
>DATBQE010000222.1:0-3469 GCA_036561005.1 Burkholderiaceae bacterium
GGCAATTGTTGACGTATGTCAGTGCCGGGTTCTTATTAAGAAATTAAAAATAATATAAAAACGATAAAAGTGAGCGCCAAGTGCCTGCCCGCACAGAGGAATTCGCATCCACCTACTCGAAGGAGATCTAATGCTTGACCTACCAATCCTGGCGCGAGAGCGGACTGTTGCCGGTCCGGGTTTCAACCGCTGGCTGGTGCCGCCCGCGGCACTGGCAATCCATTTATGTATCGGCATGGCCTACGGATTCTCCGTGTTCTGGTTGCCGCTTTCCAAGGCGATCGGCATCAAGGATGCAGTCGCGTGCGGCAAGGATATGGGCTTTTTCGACGTCATCTTTTCCAGCGGCTGCGACTGGAAAATTTCGATGCTGGGCTGGATGTACACCATGTTTTTCGTCTTCCTCGGCTCGGCTGCGGCAATCTGGGGCGGCTGGCTGGAGCATGCCGGTCCGCGCAAGGCCGGTGTGGCGGCGGCGTTCTGCTGGGCCGGCGGCCTGGTCATTTCGGCGCTTGGTGTGTATCTGCACCAGATCTGGCTTATGTGGCTCGGTTCCGGGGTGATCGGCGGGATCGGGCTTGGACTTGGATATATTTCGCCGGTGTCGACCCTGATCAAATGGTTCCCCGATCGGCGCGGCATGGCTACCGGCATGGCCATCATGGGTTTTGGCGGCGGCGCATTGGTGGGCTCTCCGTTGGCCGACAAGCTGATGAAGTATTTTGCTACGCCAACATCGGTCGGCGTATGGGAAACTTTCCTGGTCTTGGCGCTTGTCTATTTCATCTTCATGATGGCCGGCGCCATGGGTTACCGAGTGCCGGCTCCGGGCTGGAAGCCGACAGGCTGGACACCGCCCGTGAAACAAACCGCGAACAGCATGATTGCACAGCGCCATGTCCACTTGAATACGGCCATGAAGACACCGCAATTTTGGCTGATTTGGGCCGTGTTGATGCTTAACGTGACGGCGGGTATCGGCGTCATCGGGATGGCATCGCCCATCTTGCAGGAAGTGTTTGCGGGCCAGCTGATTGGTGTTCACGCGACCTTCAATGAACTCAATCCAGCGCAGCTCAAGCAGATTGCAACAATCGCTGCGGCGTTTGCCGGTTTGCTTTCCCTGTTCAACATTGCCGGGCGCTTTATCTGGGCATCGTTCTCCGACGTGATCGGACGCAAGCTGACCTACACCGTATTTTTCGTGCTCGGCATGGCGCTCTATGCTTCGGTGCCGACCTTTGCCCATAGCGGCAATGAAGTGCTGTTCATCGGCAGCATTTGCATCATCCTGACGATGTATGGCGGCGGCTTTGCTACCATTCCGGCCTACCTTGCCGACATGTTCGGCACGCAAATGGTCGGAGCAATCCATGGTCGTCTGCTCACCGCATGGTCCACGGCCGGCGTATTTGGGCCACTGCTGGTCAATTACATCCGCGAATATCAGATCAGCAACGGTGTGCCGAAGGCCCAAGCCTATGACGTGACGATGTACATCCTGGCAGGCTTGCTGGTGCTGGGCCTGATCTGCAACCTGATGATCAAACCGGTGGACGAGAAATACTTCATGACCGACGATGAGTTGGCCAAGGAGCGTCAATTGGCGCACGAGCGCGAACAGGCCAACGCCAGCGCAACCGGGACGGTCGCCGACACCGGCACTAGCAGCATGGCGATCGTCGTTCTGGCATGGGCCGCCGTGCTTATTCCCATCGCTTGGGGCGCATCGATCACGCTGCAAAAGGTCGCGGCACTGTTTTAATTGCGCACCGATTCCGGTCCCAGTTTGATCGTGTTGCAGGATCAGACTTGGACCAGGTGCTGGCGATCGGTTAAAATAGCGTTTCCGCTATGACATGACGGCTTTGGCAAACCAAGGCCGTTTTTCTTTACCATGACCGCTTCGACTCCCGCTTCGACTCCCGCTTCTCCCGTCCGCACCCGTTTCGCCCCCAGCCCGACAGGCTACCTGCATGTGGGCGGTGCCCGCACTGCACTATATTCATGGGCCTATGCACGTCATTTCGGTGGCGTGTTTGTCCTGCGTATTGAAGATACCGACCTGGAGCGCTCCACGCCCGAAGCGGTGCAGGCGATTCTCGATGGCATGAAGTGGCTCGGCCTGGAGCATGACGAAGGGCCGTTCTACCAAATGAAGCGCATGGAGCGCTATCGCGAAGTGATCGCGCAAATGCTGGCGGCCGGCACGGCCTACCATTGTTATTCTTCGCGCGAGGAGCTCGACGCCATGCGCGCGCGCGCCACGGAAGCGGGCGACAAGCCGCGCTACGACGGCACCTGGCGCCCCGAGGCGGGCAAAGCCTTGCCGCCGATTCCTGAAGGTGTGCAGCCGGTGGTGCGCTTTCGCAATCCCACGGAAGGCGAAGTCAGTTGGCATGACGTCGTCAAGGGGCCGATTACCATTGCCAACCGCGAACTGGACGACCTGGTCATTGCGCGCCCGGACGGCACGCCGACCTATAACTTTTGCGTCGTGGTCGACGATTGGGACATGGGCATCACGCATGTGATCCGCGGCGACGATCACGTCAACAATACGCCGCGCCAGATCAACATCCTGGCTGCCCTGGGCGCCACGCTGCCGCTCTACGGCCATTTGCCAATGATCCTCGATGGCGAGGGCAAGAAACTCTCCAAGCGCACCGGCGCGGCTTCGGTAACAGAATTCGAAGAAATGGGCTACCTGCCCGAGACGATGCTGAACTACCTCGCGCGCCTGGGCTGGGCACATGGCGATGACGAAGTGTTCTCCATGGAGCAATTCTGCGGCTGGTTCGACCTCGACCATCTCACCAGCTCCGCAGCGCGCTTCGACATGGACAAGCTGAACTGGTTGAACAACCACTACATCAAAGCCGCCGACCTTGGCCGTCTTGCAGACTTGGTCCGTCCGCTGCTTGAGAAATCGGGCGCATTGTTTGATGGCGCGCCGGAATTACAGACCGTGATCGCCATGCTGCGCGAGCGCGGCCATACGATTGTCGAGTTGGCCGATGCGGCGCATTTGTTCTATCGTCAACCTGCACCCGATGCAGAACTGCTGGCCCAGCACATGACCGACGCGATCAAGCCGGCGCTGGCGCAGTATGCAGAAGCCTGCAAGACGGTGGAGTGGAACAAGCCGGCCCTGTCTGCTGCGTTGAAGGAAGTGCTCGCCAACAACAAGTTGAAGATGCCGCAACTGGCCATGCCCTTGCGCCTGGCTTTGACAGGGCAGTTGCAGACGCCGGCCATCGATGCCGTGATCGAACTGTTTGGCCGCGACACGGTATTGGCGCGCATTGCGCCATACATTGCATAAATGACGATGACATCAACTTTTTTCACGAAGGTATTTACATAGCGAAAGAACCTTTGCTATAATCTCGTTTCTTCGCAACGGGGGTATAGCTCAGCTGGGAGAGCGCTTGCATGGCATGCAAGAGGTCAGCGGTTCGATCCCGCT
>DATBQE010000223.1:0-34907 GCA_036561005.1 Burkholderiaceae bacterium
CCTGTTGTTTGCCGTTTTACTTCGCTAACCAAGAGCGGCGGTTCAACGTCAAACGAATCATTATCTTGATTCCGAATCTAAATACGAATCTAAATACGAATCTAAACAATCTATTAACTATGCTTCAAATTATTTTTCAGCAACGATCTTCATGCTTCTGCCAGTGGATGCCGAATCAAGGATTTAGCTTTCCATCCCGTCCATCTTTGCGGTAGCTGGCCGAGAATTTCATCGGCCTTACTTTCCATCCCGACATCGCAGAACACACAAGCACCGGAACCTGTCATTCTCGCCACGCCAAACTGCGCCAGCCACTCTACGGCTTCGCCTATGGGCGGGAATAGCTTACTGGCCACCGCTTGCAGATCGTTTTTCCCGAAGCCAACTGTAGCTCTGGAAAAGTCCGATATTATGACGGGCTTCGAGTCCCTTGTCAAATCCGTTGCGGAAAATATTGCTGCGGTCGGTACGCTGACGCCCGGTTCAATAATGACATACCAGGTGTCCGGCGTGTCGACCGTCTGTAATTCTTCGCCTACGCCCTCGGCAAACGCGTTCATGCCGAAAATGAAAAACGGCACATCGGCGCCCAATTGCAGGCCCAAGGCCATCAATTCCTGCTTCGTGAAGCCGGTTTGCCACAGGCGGTTGAGTGCCATCAACGTGGTGGCGGCGTCGGATGAACCCCCGCCCAGCCCGCCGCCCATAGGCAGACGCTTCTGCACGGCGATATCGGCCCCGAATTGGCGCTGCGGGAAGCGTTGCCTCGCGGCTGTTTGCAGCAGGCTGGCCGCGCGGATGATGAGATCATTTTGCTCCGGTACGCCCGGGATGTCCGTCGTACGATGCAGCTTGTTGTCTGCGCGCGCATCGAAATGCAGGGTGTCGCCGACATCAAGCAACTGGAATACGGTCTGCAACAGGTGGTACCCGTCTGGACGTCTTCCGGTCACATGCAGGAACAGGTTTAGCTTGGCCGGCGCCAGGCAATTGTGCAATGAGTTCATTTCGGCTGCCATGTGTGATCAACGAGGCTGCCAGCTGGAAATGACGAGGCGCATCTGAACCCGCCCTGCCTGGACGGTGTCGCGCTCCATGTCGATGCGTTTCGGCACATTCTGCATGCCGGGCTCGCTTGCGTCCTGCCAACTCAGGTATTGCAGGCGCCAGCCATCGTCGGTGTCGATGGTATTGATCAAACGCGGCGTGGCCAGTATCTGGTGGCCATCGCGATCGCGCGCGCGCGCCTGCATCCAGTTGCGCAGGTTGGAAATCGGCAGCGGCCAGCCCAGGGTCTCCTGCACCAGCGCGTCGACGTCGGCGGCAGTGCGCGGCGTCTTGTCTGCCTGGGTCAAGGTGGCTCCGTCATGCGTGACGGAAATTGTCGCCACAGTCTGATCCAAAGGCGACAACAGAGTGATAAAGGTAGCTTGCGGCGTTTGCACCCAGTTGAAACTGCCGCTCCAGGACTGCGGGCGACCGTTTTGTTCGAATTGGGCGGAGAATCGCCCGCTGATATCGATTGTGTCGCTATAAGGGCGGGCTGCGGTGTCCATGCCGGTCTGCGAGGTGGGCGCGTGCAGCGTCGTGCAGGCCGTCAACAGCAAAGTCGACAAAGCGAGGCTGAAAACTGCGGCCAGGCGCAGGCAAGCAGATATCGGCATCATCAAAGACTGACGTGCAGGCGCGCCAGCGTGCTTTTGAGCGCGTCATTGTCGGGGTCCTTGTTGCCCGCATCGCGCCATAGCTTGTGCGCGTCTGCTTTTTGGCCCTTGACCCATAACACTTCACCAAGATGAACTGCGATTTCAGGATCGGGCCGTAACGTGTACGCGTGGCGCAGAAAATCCTCTGCCTCTTTCAGACGGCCAAGGCGGAATTGCACCCAGCCCATGCTGTCGATGATGAAAGGATCGTCGGGGGCCAGTTTGAGCGCAGTTTGTACCAGCGTATATGCCTCGTCGAGCCGCATATTGCGCTCGGCAAAGGTATAGCCGAGCGCGTTGTAGGCTTGCTGGTTCTTGGGCGCCAGTTCGATGATCTTGCGCAACGTGGTTTCGCAAACGTCGAGCTGGTTGGTCTTTTCGGCATCCATTGCGTAGTCGTAAAGCAGGTCGGTATTGTCCGGGAAGCGTTTGATACCCGCTTCCAGGATGGACATCGCGGCCGGTGCCTGGTTTGCATCGCGCAGGATTTGCGCTTCGGCGGCAATCACCTGGATTTGCTGTGCCGGATCGGTCGGCTGCAGGGAGGCTAATACCTTGCGCGCGCCATCGATATTGCCTTTCTTGGCAAAAATTTCTGCGCGACGCATTTCCACGCCGTTGTGCACATCCGGCGCGTCGATTAAATCGAGCCAGCGCAATGCCGTATCGTAGTCCTTGCGTTCTTCGGCAATTTGCGAAAGTAATTGCAAGGCCGAGGTGGGGTCGTGATCTTCGTCCGGGTGGGCGGCCAATGCCTCGATGAAACCGGTCAAGTGGCGTTCTGCATCCTTGTTGTCGTTGGTTTGCGCTTCCAGTATCCCCAGCATATACAGTACGGCAAGGTTTTGCGGGTCGAGCTTCAGGAGTGCCGACAGCTCGTGCTGTGCGTCCTTGTAGCGCTTTTGCTCAACCAGCAGGCGCGCATACGCAACGCGCAACTCCCTGGCGGCGGGGTGGGCCGCGACGAAATGGGCCAGGAATTTTTGCGCTGCGTCGCGGTCCGGATTGACTTGCGCCAGCATCAGCGCCGCCTGCTGCGAATCGGGTTTTGCCTTCAACGCGATCTGCGCTTCGGCCTGGGCCCGCTTGTTGTCGCCCTTGGCGTACGCGCCGTAGGCCAGCGCGAGATGGGTTTCGAGCAAATCAGGGTAGGGCGCAAGCAGTGTTTCCAGTACGGAAAACGCTGCATCCTTGTCCCTGGCATGTGACAACAGCCGCTGAACCTGGAAAATCATGCTGCCGCGCGTGGCATCGGAGGCCTCGTGTAAGCCGCGCTCGAACACCGATTGCGCTTCGTCAAGCTGCTCGATCAGCACCACCGAATTGAGATAGTTTTGCGTCGCCTCTTCGGAGTGCGGCGCGTAGCTGCGCCACAAACGGCTTGCGACCAGTGCCTCATTGTATTGCTTGGTCAACCAGGCCATTTCGAATGCACGTTGCGCCAGCCGTGGGTCGCGCGTCTGCTGCGCAAGCGACAGCATGGTGGCGTAGGCTGAACCCCAATCGCCGCGCTGGAAGGCTATTTCCGCGGCAAGGTAGAGATACATGAAATTGCCGCTCAGGGACAACTGCGGCAACTGGTCCGGTCCTGGCGAGGCGGCGCCATTTGTTGCGCTATTTGCATCGGGTGCTGCAGGGGGAATGGCAAGCGGGTTGGGCGTGTCGCCTGAAGCTTTATCTGCGACCGGATTCGGAGTGGCACCGCGCCAGCCGGCGCAAGCCGATAAAAACATCGACAGCGTTACAATGAGAAGTGCTTTTTTCAAGAATCTATCCCGGCAAAATGCATAATTGTCGATTCTACGCCCATCAGACCGCCTATGGGCGCCCCGCCGTATTTTGCCAATCGCAAATGAATGGAGTTTTTTCGAAATGCCCGAGTTGCCCGAAGTAGAAGTGACAAGACGCGGCGTGGAGCCGCACCTGCGCGGCCGCAAGGTGACCGGCGTGACCTTGCGCCATAGCGGTTTGCGATGGCCGTTTCCGCCCGGGTTGCATGAGTCCCTCAGTGGGCGGGTGGTGCGCAGCGTCGGGCGGCGCGGCAAGTATTTGCTGCTCAATTTCGACCATGGCACCTTGATCATCCACCTCGGCATGTCGGGGCATTTGCGTGTATTGCCGAAGGACGTGGCGGCAAGGAAGCATGATCATTTCGATATGGTCCTGGGGCAGGAATTGTTGCGCATGAACGACCCTCGCCGCTTTGGCGCAGTCCTGTGGCATGCCATGGAAGAGGGGGCAGTGGAAAACCACCTGCTGCTGCGCGGTCTGGGCGTTGAGCCACTTGAAGACGGATTTTCCGCGCAATTGATGTTCCGCATGACGCGCAAGCGCAACATGGCGATTAAGCAAGTTTTGCTTGCCGGGGACATTGTTGTCGGTGTCGGTAACATCTATGCCTCCGAGGCGTTGTTTTGCGCCGGCATCAACCCAAAAGTGTCGGCCGGGCGGATCAGTCTGGCGCGTTACGAAAAACTGGCGCAGGCGATACGTCAGATATTGAGTGCGGCCATCGAGCAGGGCGGCAGTTCCCTACGCGATTTCATTGCCGTCAACGGACAATCGGGCTATTTTCAGCAGAACTACTATGTTTATGATCGAGCCGGCCAGCCATGCCGGGTGTGTGGTTCCGCAATCAGGCAAATCAAACAGGGGCAACGTTCGACCTTTTATTGCATAAATTGTCAAAAGTAGTTGTGGATGTTACTGTTATAAATTGATTGGATGAAATATATTAGTGGCAAAGAATAGAACGGGGAAAAAGTGAGTAATCTGGTCCAGAATTTCCAGGAATACAGCAATTGGCGTGGCGACGTGATGGCCGCGCTTGATCGCTATCGCCGCGAGGTTGCTGCGGCGGACCTGGCTGATGCGGCAAGCGACCAGCGTTTTTCCCGCGCCATCGCGCGGTTGGTGGACGATAAGCTGACCATTGCCTTCGTGGCCGAGTTCTCCCGCGGCAAATCGGAATTGATCAACGCGATCTTTTTTGCCGATTACGGCCAGCGCATCCTGCCTTCCTCTGCCGGCCGGACCACGATGTGCCCGACCGAGTTGCTCTACGACGAAACCTTTCCGCCATCGATCCGCCTGCTGCCGATCGAAACCCGTGCGCAATCGCAATCCACCAGTGAATTCAAGGAGCAGAGCCAGGCCTGGACCGTGCTGCCGCTCGATATAAACTCGGGCGACGGCATGCTCGAAGCCTTCAAACAGGTCAGCCTGACCAAGCGCGTGTCGGTGGAAGAGGCCAAGCGCCTAGGCCTGTACCACGAGGAAGACCCCGATATCGCTTTGGCAATCGATGAAAAGGGGCTGGTCGAGATTTCCCAGTGGCGTCATGCCATCGTCAATTTCCCCCACCCGTTGCTGAAGCAGGGGCTGGTGATCGTCGATACGCCGGGCTTGAATGCAATCGGCACCGAGCCCGAATTGACCTTGAACCTGATTCCCAACGCGCACGCGGTATTGTTCATCCTTGCTGCGGACACCGGCGTCACCAAGAGCGATGTCGAAGTGTGGCGCCTGCATATCGGCGGCACCGGAGCGGCACGACTGGTTGTGTTGAACAAAATTGACAGCATGTGGGACGAGCTGCGCAGCCCGCAGGAAATTGAAGACCAGATCCAGCACCAAATCAGCGGCGTGGCGCACAATCTGAACTTGTCGGAAGACCTGGTGTTCCCGGTGTCGGCGCAAAAAGGCCTGGTGGCCAAGATCAACGACGACCAGGCACTGCTTGAAAAGAGCCGCCTGCCGATTCTGGAGACAGCGCTTTCTTCGCAATTGATTCCAGCCAAGCAGCAAATCATCCGCCGTCAGTTGGCGGCCGAGATCGTCGAACTGACCGCCTCCAAGCAAGCCCTGCTGAATTCGCGCATGCGCAACGTGGTCGAGCAATTGGTCGAACTGAAGAGTCTGCGCGGCAAGAACAACAACATTGTCGAACACATGATGAAGCGCATTGACATCGAAAAGAAGGAATTCGACGCCAGTCTGCTCAAGCTGCAAGGCACGCGTGCCGTGTTCACCAAGCTGTCCAATGAAGTGTTTACCAATCTCGGGATGAATATCCTCAAGGAAGAGATCCGGCGCACGCGCGACACCATGAATGAGAGCAAATTCTCGGCCGGATTATTGAACGCGGTGAAGCGCTTCTTTGCCGAGATCCAGGGCAATCTGCGCTCGTCCGGGCAGAAGACCGAGGAAATCACGGAAATGATGACCGTGATGTATCGCAAATTTTCTACCGAACACGGCCTGGCATTGTCGACGCCGATGCCGTTTTCGCTGGAAAAATATCGCAAGGAAATTGCCCTGATCGAAAGCATCTACCACAAGCAATTTGGTGCCACCACCTTGATGACGGCACCCAAAGTGGTCTTGATGCAAAAATTCTTCGACTCCATCGCCTCGCGTGTGAAGCAGAGTTTCCTGCAAGCTAACCGCGACGTCGAGGCATGGCTGAAAGTGGTAATGGCACCGCTGGAAGCGCAGATCGGCGAGCACAAGGCCCAACTGAAGCGCCGCCGACAATCGATAGAGCGTATTCACGTTGCAACGGAAAGCCTGGAAGAAAAAGTGAGCTCCTTCGAACAAATGCAGGCCGAGCTGGAAGCGCAGAAAAAAGCCTTGCTGGCGCTGGAAAACGAGTTGAAGAAGACCATAGGCGCCAAACTGACGACCCTGCGCGTTGCTGCTTGATGAAACGGGTGATTGCGAAGGACGGTGCAGATGAGAATCTGGCCGACCCGGGTTTTTCCTCCGAATTGATCGCCTGGCAAAAGAAGCACGGGCGCCATAGCCTGCCCTGGCAACAGACGCGTGACGCCTACCGCGTCTGGTTGTCGGAAATCATGCTGCAGCAAACCCAGGTCAGCGCCGTCATTCCCTATTACCGGCGCTTTCTCGAACGCTTCCCCGATGTCGCCAGTCTGGCCGCCGCTCCGGCAGAAGACGTGATGGCCCTGTGGAGTGGCCTTGGTTATTACTCGCGCGCGCGCAACCTGCACCAGTGTGCCAAGGACGTCATGCACCGGCATGGCGGAAAATTTCCGGCCGACCCTGGCTTGCTGGCGGAACTGCCCGGCATAGGTCGCTCGACTGCCGCTGCCATTGCCGCGTTTTCTTACGGTGCACGGGCTGCAATATTGGACGGCAACGTCAAGCGCGTGTTTGCCCGCGTGTTTGCCATCGATGGTTTTCCCGGCGACAAGGCCGTCGAGAATATGCTGTGGCGGCGTGCCGAAGCCTTGCTGCCGCTGAAAAATCTCGAAGCTTACACGCAAGGGTTGATGGATCTCGGTGCGACGGTTTGCACGCGCAGCAAGCCTGCGTGCGGCTCCTGTCCATTCGAAAAGCGTTGCCTCGCACTGCGTGATGATCGGGTTGACGCATTGCCGGTTCGCAAAGCCAGGAAAGCGACCCCGGAAAAAAGCAAGGTGATGCTGGTGGTGATCGATGGTGGGCAAGTCTTGCTCGAACAACGGCCGGACTACGGCATCTGGGGGGGCTTGTTATCTCTTCCCGAAATCGACGTGCCGCAAGATGGTTTGCCTGCACAGGCATTTATTGATCAGTTCGAGCGAGCGATTGCGCCGTATGGCGCGCCTTCCGGGCATGAGGAATTGGCGCCGCTGTCGCACGGTTTCACGCATTTCAAATTGCATATTTCACCGTATCGCGTAAGCCTCGCGCGCCGTACCGTTATGGTAGCGGAGCAGGCCGCTGTTTGGTACGACGGCGACAAGCTGGCTGCTGCGCCTTTGCCTGCGCCCGTCAAGAAATTGCTGCTTGCAGTGTTTGCCGGGGATGCCGGCAGGCTCTAGACAATCTTGTGTTGTTGCAGATATTTGTGCACAACCGATAGCCTGCTTTGAACGTCTTCCAGTTCCATCAATTTTTGCCTGGCCTTCAGAGGGATGGGCAGAATTTCGCACCAGCGATTGGCCACCCAGCCCGCATCGTCGAGCTTGGGCGGCTGGGCGAACGGGCTATCGAAGTCCGTACCCTGCTCGGCCTTGCCCTTGGCATTGATTTCGTCCATCACGATCTTGAGCGTCTTCGCACATTTCACGTGAATATCGCTGACCGGCGGTGTTTCATCGGGCGCCAGCATTTCTACCTGCGCTTCCAGGCGTTTGTCGTCGAGCACGCGGGTCTTGAGAATGCGAAAGCGAGCGCCGCCTTCCGTGCGCAGCAGCAAGACGCCGAGATTCTCCATGTCCCACTGCCTGATATAGGCCAGCGTGCCGATTGATTCCGGTTCTGCGGCGCTGCCGACTTCATTGCCAGATTTGATCAGGACGACGCCGAACGGCGTTTCCTTTTTCATGCAATCGCGGATCATGTCGGTGTAACGCGCCTCGAATACCTTCAGCGGCAGCACCCCCTGTGGGAACAGCACGGTATTGAGCGGAAAAAGGGGCAACCAGGTATCGGTGTTGGTCATTGAAAATGCAGCGACGGGCGGGTGGATTGAATAAATTGATCTTCAGTTAAGCTCGCGATGGCGCAGGATCACACGTTCCTTCGCACCGAAATGTGCGGCCAATTGTTCGGCGACATAGACCGAGCGATGTTGTCCGCCGGTGCAACCGATGGCCACCGTCAGATAACTGCGATTGTCGTTCTTGAACGAAGGGAGCCATTTCTCGATGAAGCTGCGAATATCGCTGATCAGCTCGGCCACATTGTCTTGTGCGGCGAGAAAGGCCTGAACCGGCGCATCGCGCCCCGTCATCGGCCGCAGCGCCAGATCGTAGTGCGGGTTAGGCAAGACTCGGACGTCAAATACGAGGTCGGCATCGAGCGGCACGCCGAATTTGAAAGCGAACGATTCGAACAGCAGGGTAAGCGGCGTATAGGCAGTGTCGACCAGTTCCTTGATCCAGGCGCGTAACTTGTTGGCGGAGAGCCCCGACGTGTCGATCACATGGCCCAAACCTTCAATGGTCGAGAGCATCTCGCGTTCACTGAGGATGCATTCGATCAGAGTCGGCCGGTCCGACGGGCTTTGGTCGTAGCGCAGGCGGTGCGAAAGCGGATGGCTGCGCCGGGTTTCGGAAAAGCGTGCTACCAGCGATTCAGTCTTGGCGGTCAGGAACAACACCTTGACGTCATGTCCTTCGTTTTTCAGGCCCAGGATGTCGGCCGGCAGGCTCGCCAGCGACGTGGCACTGCGCGCATCCATTGCCACAGCAAGCATGTCCGCACCTTCCTCAAGGCGCGTCGCAACCAGTGCACGCAACAGTGTTGGCGGCAGATTGTCGACGCAAAAATAACCCGCGTCTTCGAGTGCGTTCAGGCCAACCGATTTGCCGGACCCGGAAATGCCGGTGATGATAATGATGCGCATGGGTAAGATGATACCGTAAGCAGCGATTAGTGTCGTTACACGACACTAATCGCTGCCCATGGCTTTCTGCTGGCGCTCCATGAATTCCTTGAGCGTATCGATGCCGCGCAATTGCAGGATGGTATTGCGCACCGCCGCTTCCAGCAATACCGCCAAGTTGCGGCCGGCTTCCACCGGGATCACGACTTTGCGTATCGGGAGACCAAGCACTTCTTCCGCCTGCGAGTGCAGCGGCAGGCGCTCATAGTTTTCTTCGAGCGTGCTGCGCCTAACCAGATGCACGATAAGTTTCAGGCGCATTTTTCGCCGCACTGCCGTTTCGCCGAAGATGGCACGAATGTCGAGCAAGCCGAGGCCGCGCACTTCCAACAGGTTTTGCAGCAAGGCCGGACAGCGGCCCTCGATCATGTTGGGCGCGATGCGGGCAAATTCCACTGCGTCGTCGGCCACCAGGCCATGATCGCGCGATATCAACTCCAGCCCGAGCTCGCTTTTGCCCAGGCCAGATTCGCCGGTAATCAACACGCCCACGCCCAGCACGTCCATGAACACGCCATGCATGGTGATCCGTTGCGCGAGTTTCTTGGACAGGTAAACGCGCAAATAATCGATCACCTGGGCCGCAGGCAGCGGTGTGGAAAACAGAGGGATATTTTTTTCGTCGCAGATTTCGAGGATATATGCAGGCGTCTCCAACCCTTGCGCGATGATGAACGCCGGCGGTTCGCCGGCAACCAGTTCGGCGGTTTGATGCGCGCGAGAGGCCGGTGATATGCGTTGGTAGTACTCGGTCTCCTGATGGCCGAACACTTGGATGCGGCCCGGGTGAATCAGGTTCAAGTGGCCTACTTGATCAGCCGCCGATGTGGCGTCGCCGGAGATCAGGCGTTCGCCACCGGGAAACCCCGCGAACCATCCCAGCTGCAAGGACTCGCGATTATCGTCATACAGTTGTTGGATGGTCAGCGGCGTCGATAATGGCATGGTTTGCAGAGCCTGATTAGGTCAATACAATACTATACCCGTTGTCGTGCGGCTTGAGATGGGCAATGCGAAGGCGGTCAGCTGATGCTTTGCAGGGTCGGCTGCCAGGTGATCAGGCGCGCATGTACCGTTGCGGCGTCCGGCGCGACGGTCAGTGCTTCGCGGAACGCTTCATCGGAAAACATCTCGGCAATTTCCGACAGGATTTCCAGATGCTGTTGCGTCACGTGGTCGGGAATCAGCAGGAATATCAGCAGGTTGACCGGTTCGCCATCGGGCGATTCAAACGGGATCGGTTCGGCCAGGCGGACAAAGGCGGCTAGCGGCGCCTTTAGACCCTTGATGCGGCCGTGCGGCACGGCAACCTTGTGGCCCAAGCCGGTCGAGCCGAGACGTTCACGCGCGAACAAATTGTCCGAAACCGTGGAGCGCGCGATACCGCAGTTGTTTTCGAATAACAGCCCGGCTTGCTCGAATGCGCGTTTCTTGCTCGATACGTCAAGGTCCAGCAGCACATTTTCGAGAGCGAGTATCTGACTGAAATGATTCATGATGCGTTGCACAAAAGGAATTTCCACCGAATTATAGGCTCATTTTGTGCCTTTCGGGCCCGAAAAGCAAAATCTATCGGCGGAAATCCGGTTTATTTAACACTGTTTCACTGCCTGGCATTGCGCAGGTTGGAAGGCGGTTTCGCCGTACTGAAATTACTGCGCCATGGATTGATATCGAGTCCGCCACGACGCGTATAACGTGCATAAACAGCAAGTTTTTGTGGTTTGCAATGTTGCAATATATCGACAAAGATCCGTTCGACGCATTGCTCATGGAATTCATTGTGTTCGCGAAACCCGATCAGATAGCGCAGCAGGCTCTCCTGGTCTATCTGTGGCCCGGCATAGCTGATTTGCACGCTGCCCCAATCAGGCTGGCCTGTTACCAGGCAATTTGACTTCAACAGGTGTGACAACAGCATTTCTTCAACCGGGCTTTCCTCAAAGTTGGCTTTCAGCAGGCCGGGAGCCGGTGAGTAATTGTCGACTTCGATATCCAGGCGGTCGAGCAGCATGCCGTCTAATTCAGCCATGCGGCACTTCGCGAAATTGTCCGGCGTCGTCAAACTGATCTGAACCGGCGCGCCGAACCCGGTGGAAAGGTCGGCGCGCAATAGCTCCAGCAGTGCATCGTTGCCGGCCAGCTTCGTTTGATTGAACGAGTTCAAATACAGTTTGAAAGATTTGGATTCGACGATATTGGGCGAATCGGCCGGCACCGTCACGCTGGCGATGGCAATTTGCGGCTTGCCGCGCAAATTGAGCCACGAAACCTCGTAGGCATTCCAGATGTCGACGCCATAAAACGGCAGTGTGCCATGCAGGCCCAACTCATCGCGTTTGGTCTGGCGCGCGATGGGGAACAGCAAGCCTGGGTTGTATTGCGTTTCGTAGGCGGACGATTTCCCTAATGGGGATGCTTCTGGTGCTTGGGGATCAATGGCGGACATGGCGGGCTTTCCGGCGGATTGCATGGCTGTGCTGCGTTTGCACAGATTACACTTTTAATTTGAACGGGTTGAAGTTGGTATCGCGATCATAGTAGTCTTCATGTTCCATGCGTTTCAGGAAAGCCACGATGCGGTAGGTGAAAGGCGTCATCACGACTTCCCAACCGGTCTTAAGGCAATACTGCGCGACTATGACAGCCACCAGTTGATGGTCGGGCCAGATGCCGTAGAAGGCGATGACGTAGAACAGCGAGGAATCGACGAATTCGCCGCATACTGTGGAGCCGATGATGCGCGCCCACAGTCGGCGACCTTCCATGTTGACTTTCATCTTGGCCATGACATAGCTGTTGACGAAACTGCCGCACCAGAATGCCAGGATGGAACCAAGAATGATGCGCGGCGTGTTGCCGAATGCCGCTTTCAGGTGGGTCTGATAGTCGCTATTGAACGGATCAGCGGCCGGTGTCAGTGACAGCACAACCACCGACATCAGCGCCGCAAAAATCAACGCGCCGAAGCCGGCCCAGATCACGCGCCGGTCGCGCCCATAGCCATACACTTCGGTGAGAATATCGCCGAATATGTAGGAGATGGGGAAGAACAGCACCCCGGCGCCGAAGGTGACGACATTGCCAATATACGGCAGGGAAAACGGCAGCGTCACCTGCGCCGCCTTGGCCGCACCGATCAGGTTTGAACACAGCAAAATCGTGACGAATGCAGCCATGACAAAGTCATAGTATCTGTACTGCCCGATCGGCCGGATTTTTTGTTGCATCGTACGATCCTTACAGGAAGAGCTTGTACACCGGATTTTCGCTTTCGTCCCAATAGCGATAACCGAGGCTGGAAAGGAACTCGCGGAACGCCTTCATTTCCTTTTTCGGCACCTGCAACCCTACCAGGATGCGGCCGACGTCGCCGCCCTGATTGCGATAGTGGAACAGGCTGATATTCCAATTTGGCGCCATGCTGTCGAGGAAACGCATCAGGGCACCGGGTCGTTCAGGAAATTCGAAACGGTACAATAGCTCATCATGCGCCAGCGCGCTTTTGCCGCCGACCAGATGGCGAATATGCAGCTTGGCCAGTTCATCGTGCGTCAGGTCGAGCGTCTTGAAGCCGTGTTTCTCGAAATTGCGCGTAATCTTGCCCGATTCGTCGCGATTGGAAATCTGTACGCCGACAAACACATGGGCGGCGCTGGCATCGCTGATGCGGTAGTTGAACTCCGTCACATTGCGCGGCCCTACCAATTCGCAAAAGCGCTTGAAGCTGCCGCGCTCTTCGGGAATGGTGACGGCAAACACAGCCTCCCGCGCTTCACCGACTTCGGCACGCTCGGCGACGAAACGCAAGCGGTCGAAATTCATGTTCGCGCCGCAGGTGATGGTAACGAGGGTCTCGTTCTTGAGCGGCTTCTTGTCGGCCTTGCACCTCTCCAGATAAGCTTTGGCGCCGGCCACGGCCATGGCGCCGGAGGGTTCGAGAATGCTGCGCGTTTCCTGGAACACATCCTTGATCGCGGCACATACTTCATCGTTGTCGACCACGATAATATCGTCGACATACAGCTTGGTCAGACGGAAGGTTTCTTCCCCGACCAGTTTGACGGCGGTGCCGTCGCAAAACAGACCCACGTCGGTCAGGGTCACGCGCCGCCCGGCCTTGATGCTGCGTAACATGGCGTCAGAATCGGGTGTCTGGACGCCGATGACTTTGATATCTGGGCGCACTGCCTTGACATAGGCGGCCACGCCGGAGATCAGGCCGCCGCCGCCGATGGCGACGAATATGGCGTGAATCGGCGCCTGGTGCTGGCTCAGAATTTCCATGGCGATGGTTCCCTGTCCGGCGATGACGTCGGGGTCGTCGAACGGATGGACGAAAGTCAGCTTCAGCTTCTTTTCCAGCGTCAACGCGTGCTGGTAGGCGTCGGTGAACGAGTCGCCATGTAACACGACCTCGCCGCCATGCGCGCGTACGGCATCGACCTTGACCGGCGGCGTGGTGGTCGGCATGACAATAACGGCTCGACAGCCCATTTTTGTGGCGGAAAGCGCAACACCTTGGGCGTGGTTACCGGCCGAGGCGCAGATGACGCCGCGCTTCAACTGTGCCGGCGGCAGATGCGCCATCTTGTTGTACGCGCCGCGTAGCTTGAAACTGAATACGCTTTGCATGTCCTCGCGTTTCAGGTAGATCTTGTTGTCCATGCGCAGCGACAGTGCCGGCGCGAAATCGAGCGGGGATTCGATGGCGACGTCATAGACGCGCGCAGTCAGTATCTTCTTCAGGTAATCTGTAGTCATTGGGTTTCGAAATGGGCTTGCAAAGCAAAGCAAAACTAATACCTGCGCGAAACGCCTCGCTTGATCGCACGCAGGGCTCGCTACCAGCAGATTTTTTTGTTAGGCGACCTGTGCACGTGCGCGAGCAGCGGAGTGGGCCGCCCGGATAATTCGTGCCTGGAGAAAATTGCGCGCATCGGCGTCAGCGGCACTGGATGCAAGTGACGGACGTGACGGTTTGGGTAAAACCGGGGATGCGGAAGGGCTGTTCATGGGCCCCATTGTATGGAATTTCCCCGATTTTTGCAAAAATAGGCATAAATTCAGGCAAATGTGTGCGTGCATGGGCACTTTTGCGGACACATTGCGCTAAGCCATGCTATCTGTAAGGCTGTTGCCGCATTGTGCATTGCAATACGCTAGAATGCTCTTTTAGCTTCAATCCGACCGTCTCACCAACCACACTCGATGAACGCGCCAGCACAACTTCACACCCTGTTATCGGACGCCGGACACGGCGCTGCTCAACCGCGCTTGCGCGAAATTCCGTATAACTATACGTCCTTCTCCGACCGTGAAATTGTGATCCGCCTGCTCGGTGAAGAGGCATGGCGCCTGCTCGACGACTTGCGCAGCGCACGCCAGACCGGGCGCTCGGCACGCATGTTGTACGAAGTGCTGGGCGACATTTGGGTGGTGCGGCGCAATCCCTACCTGCAAGACGACATGCTGGACAACCCGAAGCGGCGCCAGGCATTGATCGATGCACTCAATCACCGATTGGGTGAAGTCGACAAGCGGCGCCTGGGCGATCCGGCCGAGCAGAACGATGTCGATGCCGTATCGCGCAGCGCCAGCGTCGAATCGCTGTTGCGCATGGCACGCAAGGCAGTGGCCGAGTTCGGCGAGGAATTCCGCCAGACCTACGACTTGCGCAAACGGACCAATCGGGTGTTGGGACGGTATACGGCCAAAGACAACATCAAGTTCGACGGCTTATCGCGTGTTTCGCACGTGACCGACGCGACCGACTGGCGTGTCGAATATCCATTTGTGGTCCTTACGCCCGACGGTGAAGATGAAATGGCCGGCCTGGTCAAGGGTTGTATCGAGCTGGGACTGACCATCATTCCGCGCGGCGGCGGCACAGGTTACACCGGCGGCGCAATTCCGCTGACCCCCATGTCGGCCGTGATCAACACGGAAAAACTGGAACAGCTTGGCGCGGTAGAAATGACCATGCTGCCCGGTGTCGCCCGCGAATATGCGACGATTTATTCCGGGGCAGGCGTCGTCACCAAGCGCGTTTCCGATGCGGCCGAGAAGGCCGGTTTCGTGTTTGCCGTCGATCCGACCTCGGCCGAAGCGTCGTGCATAGGCGGCAATATTGCCATGAATGCCGGCGGCAAGAAGGCCGTTTTGTGGGGCACGGCACTTGATAATCTGGCCAGCTGGCGCATGGTCGACCCGAACGGCGACTGGCTAGAAGTGACGCGCCTCGACCATAATCTCGGCAAGATCCACGACGTACCGACTGCACGCTTCCAGCTCGATTGGTCGCATCCAACCGAAAAAGGCCGCGCCAGCGAAATCTTCAAGACCGAAGTGCTGGAAATACCGGGTGGCGTGTTCCGCAAAAAAGGGCTTGGCAAGGATGTCACGGACAAATTCCTGGCCGGTTTGCCCGGCATCCAGAAGGAAGGCTGCGATGGTCTGATCACCTCGGCGCGCTGGATTTTGCACAAGATGCCCAAGCACACGCGCACGGTCTGCCTTGAATTTTTCGGCCAGGCACGCGATGCCATTCCGTCTATCGTCGAAATCAAGGACTACCTCGACGGCGAAACGAAGAAAGGCGGCGCCATCCTTGCCGGCCTCGAACATCTGGACGAGCGCTATCTGCGCGCCGTTGGTTACACCACCAAGTCCAAGCGCGGTGTCCTGCCGAAAATGGCCTTGTTCGGCGACATCGTCGGCGACGATGAAAACGCCGTTGCGCAAGCGGCCTCCGAAGTCGTGCGCATGGCCAACAAGCATGTGGGCGAGGGCTTCATCGCGGTCAGTCCCGAGACGCGCAAGAAATTCTGGCTCGACCGCGCCCGCACGGCGGCCATCTCGAAGCACACCAATGCCTTCAAAATCAATGAAGACGTCGTGATCCCGCTCGACCGCATGGGCGAATACACGGATGGCATAGAGCGTATCAATATCGAATTGTCGATCCAGAACAAGCTGAAGCTGCTTGATGAACTGGCGCAGTTTTTTGCCAAGGGTAATCTGCCGCTGGGCAAGAGCGAAGATGCCGAAGGCGACGATATCCCGGCGGCCGAGTTGCTCGAAGACCGCGTCAACCAGGCGGAACAACTGGTGGCCGAAACGCGCGCGCGCTGGTCTTACGTGCTCGCGCAACTCGATACGCCGCTGAAAGACGCCAAGACGGAATTGACGACGCTGGGCCTGGGCAAGCTCGCCGCGATTTTCGACGAACGCCTGCAAACCCAGCCTGATGCAACGCTTTTCCATGTCGCGCAGGATCGCACCATCCGGATTTCCTGGAAGGCCGAAGTGCGCGCGCAATTGCGCCAGATCTTCGGCGGTTCGGCATTCAAGCCGATTCTGGAAGAAACGTCGGCAATCCACAAGCGCGTGCTGCGCAGCCGTGTGTTCGTGGCCCTGCACATGCATGCCGGCGACGGCAACGTGCATACCAATATCCCGGTCAATTCCGATGACTACCAGATGCTGCAGGTGGCGCATACCGCCGTCGCGCGCATCATGGTGCTGGCGCGCGCGCTCGACGGCGTGATTTCCGGCGAACACGGCATCGGCATCACCAAGCTCGAATTCCTGACCGAAGAAGAGATCGGCACTTTCCGTTCGTACAAGGAACGTATCGATCCCGAAGGGCGCTTCAACAAAGGCAAGCTGCTCAATCTGCCGGGCATGCATGCCGATCTGCGCAACGCCTATACGCCATCGTTCGGCCTGATGGGTCACGAATCGCTGATCATGCAGCAAAGCGATATCGGCGCAATCGCCAACAGCGTCAAGGATTGCCTGCGTTGCGGCAAATGCAAACCTGTTTGTGCGACCCATGTGCCGCGCGCGAACCTGTTGTATTCGCCACGCAACAAAATTCTTGCCACGTCACTCTTGATCGAAGCCTTTCTCTACGAGGAGCAAACCCGGCGCGGTGTTTCGATCAAGCATTGGGAAGAATTCGAAGGCGTGGCCGACCACTGCACCGTGTGCCACAAGTGCCTGACGCCATGCCCGGTCGATATCGATTTCGGCGACGTCTCGATGAATATGCGCAACCTGTTGCGCAAGATGGACAAGAAATCGTTCAATCCCGGCACGGCTGCGTCGATGTTCTTCCTCAATGCCAAGGACCCGGCAACCGTGAACGCGGCGCGCAAGGTGATCTTCGGCTTCGGCGTGACCATGCAGCGCCTGGCGCACGATTTCTTCAAGCTGGCGGCGAAGAAACAGACCAAGGCCCCGCCGGCCACGGTGAACAAGGCGCCGATCAAGGAACAGGTGATTCACTTCATCAACAAGAAGATGCCGGGTAATCTGCCGAAGAAGACGGCACGCGCCTTGCTCGACATTGAAGACGACAAAGTCATCCCCATCATCCGCGACCCGAAAAAGACCACGGCCGACACGGAAGCCGTGTTCTACTTCCCCGGTTGCGGCTCGGAGCGGCTGTTTTCCCAGGTCGGTCTGGCGACGCAGGCGATGCTATGGCACGTCGGCGTGCAAACTGTCTTGCCGCCGGGCTATCTGTGCTGCGGCTATCCGCAACGCGGCTCTGGCGACTTTGACAAAGCAGAAAAGATCATCACCGACAATCGTGTGCTGTTCCACCGCATGGCGAACACGCTCAACTATCTCGACATCAAGACGGTCGTGGTGTCCTGCGGCACGTGCTACGACCAGTTGCAGGGCTATGAGTTCGAGAAAATCTTTCCGGGCTGCCGCATCATCGACATTCACGAGTTCCTGATGGAAAAGAACCTCAAACTCGAAGGCGTGACCGGTACCCGCTACATGTACCATGACCCCTGCCACAGCCCGATGAAGCTGCAAGATCCACTGAAGACGGTCAATAGTTTGATCACGACGGTAGATCAGCAAAAGATAGAGAAGAACGACCGCTGCTGCGGCGAAGCCGGTACCCTGGCCGTCGCACGGCCAGACATCTCGACCCAGATTCGTTTCCGCAAGGAAGAGGAAATGAATAAGGGCGCCGACAAGCTGCGCGCCGACGGCTTTGCCGGCGAGGTCAAGATCCTCACTTCCTGCCCGGCCTGCCTGCAAGGATTGACGCGTTTCAATGACGATTCCGGCACCGACGCCGATTACATCGTCGTGGAAATGGCCAAGCACATGCTGGGCGAGAATTGGATGCCCGACTATGTTGCGCGCGCCAACAATGGCGGCATCGAGCGGGTGCTGGTCTGATGAGCGGCTGCGAACTGTGCGAACAACCCGGCGGCGGCGAAATCTATCGCTGCGAAAAGTACCGGATCGTGTTGGTCGACGACGCGAACTTTCCCGGCTTTTGCCGGGTCATCTGGCAGGCGCATGCGCAGGAAATGACGGATCTGGACTGGTCCGACCGTGCCGTGTTGATGAATGCCGTCTGGCAAGTTGAAGAAGCGGTGCGTCAGGTGATGACGCCGGACAAGATCAACCTGGCCAGCCTCGGCAATGTCGTGCCACACCTGCACTGGCACGTGATTCCGCGTTACCGCGACGATACGCATTTCCCGAGCCCGGTCTGGGCCGACGCGCGCCGTGTGGCCGATGCGGATAAAATCGCCGCGCGCAGCGCCCTGATGCCCGCATTGGCCGAGGCAATTTTGCACATTTCGGGGGAGGCATGATGGTTTTTCGCCTGATCCCTGGGGATTCCTGGACAGAATTATGAGCGGCAACACACCAATTCCAACTGAAATCAAGCTACGCACACAGTCACGCGTGCTGGAAATCGCCTTTGACGATGGCTCGAACTATTCCCTGCCGTTTGAGTTGCTGCGCGTTTATTCCCCATCTGCGGAAGTCAAAGGACATGGTCCGGGCCAGGAAACGCTGCAAACGGGCAAGCGCGACGTCCTGTTGACTGCCTTGGAGCCGGTCGGCAACTATGCCGTGCAGCCGCATTTTTCCGACGGACACAACAGCGGTATTTTCTCCTGGGATTACCTGTTTTGGCTTGGTTCCAACCAGACCAGGCTCTGGGATGAGTATGGCCAAAGGCTGGAAGCGGCCGGATATACGCGCGAGAGCGGGCGTGATGCGCCGATGCAAATTGCCAAGGGCGGCGGTTGCGGTTGACCCCATGCGGGCACAGTAAACGATACATATGGGCGCGCGCTCGCTATAATGCGCCAATAACAGGGCCAAATCAGGGCAAATAGCCCCGCAAATATGACCAACACCACCCATTTCGGTTACAAGACTGTGGCAGAGGAAGAGAAGGCGCACAAGGTCGCCGAGGTATTCCATTCCGTCGCCGACAAGTATGACGTCATGAATGACGTCATGTCCGCCGGGTTGCATCGCCTTTGGAAGACCTTCACCATCACCCAGGCCGGAATCCGGCCGGGCTTCAAGGTGCTCGACATTGCCGGTGGCACCGGCGATCTGGCCAAGGCTTTCGCCCGCAAGGCCGGGCCGAGCGGTGAAGTGTGGCTGACCGACATCAACGAATCGATGCTGCGCGTGGGACGTGACCGCCTGTTGAATGCTGGCCTTTCGATCCCTGCCATGCTATGCGATGCCGAAAAACTGCCGTTTCCGGACAATTATTTTGACCGCGTCTCGGTTGCCTTCGGCTTGCGCAACATGACGCACAAGGATGTCGCACTTGCGGAAATGACACGCGTACTTCGTCCTGGTGGCAAGCTGCTGGTGCTGGAATTTTCCAAGGTGTGGCAACCATTGCAAAAGCCTTACGATGTTTATTCTTTTTCGATCCTTCCGTGGATGGGACAGCGCATTGCCGGCGACGCAGACAGTTATCGCTACCTGGCCGAATCGATACGCATGCATCCCGATCAGGATACGTTGAAGAAAATGATGGAAGATGCAGGCCTTTCCCGCGTCGACTATTTCAACTTGACCGCTGGCGTGGCTGCATTGCATACGGGAGTGAAATACTAGTGAAGAACATTCTGCTTTCTCTCTTGTTGTTGGTGACGATGCTGACGCTTGCGATGAACGTCGTCGAAGCCAAACCGAAAGCCGGCAGCAAGCAGCACGCATCGGAGACCGTCAAGGCGCCCGACACCGATGAGCCTGCCGAAGAAGCGCCGCCGCCACCTGATACGTCGTGGAAAGGGGTGGTCGCTGGAATTGTGGTGAGCGTAGGTGCCGAAGGACTGGCGGCAAAGCTGAACATGCAACCGGCGACCTTCGGCGTATGCGCGGTTCTGTTCCTGCTCGCATTGCTGGTCTTCATCATTCTCCTCACGATGTCGAAATCGCGTCGAAGCAGAGTCAAACGCAACGCCATTTACGCCGGGGATTACTCCAACAGTATCAGCTCTGACAGGCCAGCACGTGCCGAGCCCAAGATGGCGTCGCGTATCAAGCACAAGCTCGCCAGCGAGCGCGCAGCGTCGGCAACGAGCGCGAAATCGCGCGTCGAGGTGCCGGCCGATTTTGATCTGGCCAAATTTCTGCGCTCGGCGAATTCAATGTTCCTGCGCTTGCAGAACGCCTGGGACCAGGGTGATTTGAACGACATCCGCGAATTTACCAACGACGAAATTCATGACGAGTTGAAGCTGCAATTGCGTTCACGCGGCGAGAACCTCAACAAGACCGGCATCGACAAGCTTGACTCCAAGCTGCTCAAACTCGATTCCGCAGGCAAGGAATATATTGCGGTGGTCAAGTTTAACGGCATGATTCGTGAAGAAAGTAATCCGTCCAAGGCGTTCATGGAAGTATGGAGCGTCACCAGACCAAAAACAGGTTCCAGGCCGTGGACGGTCACAGCGATCCAGCAGTTCCTGTGAGCCAACCCCATTTACGTCAACGCAGATTTGTAGCGTCGCTCCTGGTCTGCCGGCGCTCACTGCCCGCAATATGAAATTCCCAACGTCCCCTTCCGTTGTGCCTTCGGCGATCAATCATCTGCTGGCTGACGCAACGCGCGCGCGCGAGAAGCTGGCTTCGCATACCGGAAAGGTTGCGCGTTTCGATACCGGGTTGGCCAACTTTGAATTACAGGTTCTGGCCGACGGCTTTGTCGCACAGGCCGACCAAGGTTCGACGCCTGCGGTCACAGTGACAATGAAGGCGGGCGACCTTCCCTTGATTGCGCGGGACCCCGACAAGGCATTTTCCTATGTGAACATCGAAGGAGATGCCGATTTTGCCAACACGATTTCACAGGTTGCCAAAACCGTGCGCTGGGACGCCGAGGGCGATTTGAGCAAACTGTTCGGCGACATTGTGGCGACGCGCATGGTGGCAGGGGCCAAATCCGGGTTGACCATGCTCAAGACGACACACAGAAAACTGGCTGAAAACATGGCGGAGTATCTGCTCGAGGAAAACCCGGTGCTGGTGCGCCCGCAGCAAGTCTCCGACTTCAGCACTGAAGTGGCGCGCCTGCGCGACGATGTCGAGCGCATGCAAAAACGAGTGGAAAAACTGGAAGGGCAATCTCGATGATCTTGAAATTTCTGCGCTTCTTCAAGATCATCAGGGTGGCAATTGTCTACGGTCTCGACGATATTGCGATGTCGGGCCTGGCGTTTCCGCGCGTTATCTGGGTCATCGACAAGCTGACATTCTGGCGCGACATTTCGGCGCCGCGTGGTCAGCGTCTGCGCATGGCGCTCGAGGACCTTGGGCCGATCTTCGTGAAATTCGGTCAGGTGCTGTCGACCCGGCGCGATTTGATGCCGCCCGACATCGCCGACGAACTGGCGCGCCTGCAGGACCGCGTCCCGCCCTTCGATTCCGATCTGGCGATCGCGCAAATTACCAAGTCGCTCGGCGCACACCCGAACGATTTGTTCGCCAGATTCGAGCGCGACCCTGTGGCCTCTGCTTCTATCGCCCAGGTGCATTTTGCGACGCTGAAAAACGGCAGGGAAGTGGCCGTGAAGGTATTGCGGCCGGGGATGAAGAAATCGATCGAAAGCGACATTGCACTCATGCACATCGCCGCCGAGTGGGTCGAGAGATTATGGGCCGACGGCAAACGCCTCAAGCCTAAGGAAGTCGTTGCCGAATTTGACAAATACCTGCACGACGAACTCGATCTGATGCGCGAGGCGGCCAACGGCAGCCAGTTGCGCCGCAATTTTGCCGATTCCGATTTGCTGCTCGTACCGGAAATGTTTTGGGACTATTGTTCCTCCTCGGTCATCGTGATGGAGCGCATGCGCGGCATTCCAATCTCTCAAACCGAGCGCCTCATTGCCGAGGGTGTAGACATGAAGAAGCTCTCGCACGACGGCGTGGTGATCTTTTTCACGCAGGTGTTTCGCGATGGATTCTTCCATGCCGACATGCACCCCGGAAACATCCTCGTATCGACCGAGCCGGCTACATTTGGCCGTTACATCGCGCTCGATTTCGGCATCGTCGGTACCTTGAACGACTTCGACAAGGACTATTTGTCACAGAATTTCCTCGCCTTCTTCCGGCGCGACTACAAGCGCGTGGCGGAAGCGCATATCGAATCAGGCTGGGCGCCGAAAGAAACGCGGGTGGATGAACTCGAAGCGGCCGTGCGTGCCTGTTGCGAACCGATCTTTGACCGCCCGCTCAAGGATATTTCCTTCGGCCAGGTGTTGTTGCGCTTGTTCCAGACCTCGCGTCGTTTCAACGTGGAAGTGCAGCCGCAACTGGTCTTGCTGCAAAAGACCTTATTGAATATTGAGGGACTCGGCCGTCAACTCGACCCCGAGCTCGATTTGTGGAAGACTGCGAAACCCTATCTGGAACGCTGGATGCAGGAGCAGATCGGTTGGCGCGGTTTCGTGGAACGATTGAAAGCGGAGGCGCCGCACTACAACATGCTGCTGCCGCAAATCCCGCGGCTCGTGCATCAGGCCCTGACGAAAATCAATGACAGGCCATCGAATGAGCAGTCGGAATTGTTGAAGAAATTGCTGGAGGAGCAAAGGCGGACCAATTTCATGGTTGGCATGGCGATTTGCCTCGGTGTTGGCTTGCTGGCCGGCGTCGTGTTGACGCGCATATTGCTCACTTTGCACATACTGCATTGATCATGCCCGAGTTCAGACATCGCGATCCTGCCGCACCGGACTTCTGGAACGAGCGTTTCGAACAGGCATTTACGCCGTGGGACCGGGCCGGCGTGCCCATGGCATTGCGCAGCTTCGTTGCGGCGCGTGCCGAGCCCATGTCGGTACTGATCCCGGGTTGCGGGGTCGGTTACGAAGTTAATTTTCTTGCCGATGCCGGATGGGACGTGACGGCAATTGATTTTTCCCCGGTTGCAGTTGCCACGGCGCGCGCGGCATTGGGCCGCTGGGCCGATCGCGTTGTCGAGGGTGACTTTTTTGCCTTCAATCCGCTATTCAAGCCGCAACTGATTTATGAGCGAGCCTTCCTTTGCGCCCTGCCGCCGGCGATGGGCGAACGCATTGTCGAGCGTTGGGCCGAATTGCTCGCTCCCGGCGGCTTGCTGGCCGGCTTTTTCTTTATCGACGAGAGTGCAAAAGGGCCGCCATTCGGCATTACCGTCGAGCGCCTTAAGACCTTGCTCGAACGGGAATTTGTCTGTCTGGAAGACGCGCCCGTCGATGACTCGATTCCCGTATTTGCGGGGCGCGAGCGCTGGCAAGTCTGGCGGCGCAAGGACAGCGCCGCGCTACCAATTTGATAATGCCGTGACAACTGCCCAATAACTTGCGCGTTTATCCTTTACGGCGCGCCGGACGGCATGGTTTTTACTCCGAATTGGCGGGTGTCTTTTGGCCCCGCAAAAGATCGTTTTGCTATAATTTCCCGCTTTGCAACCTCTACCCGGTCTGAACGATGGCGCTCCTTGAAATTCGCAACGTCAGTCGCCGTTTCGGCGATTTTACTGCCGTCGATAATGTCAGCCTGTCCATCGAGGCAGGCGAATTCTTCACACTGCTGGGCCCATCGGGTTGCGGCAAGACCACGCTGTTGCGGATGATCGCTGGTTTCGACCTGCCTGACAGCGGACAGATTCTCCTTGACGGGGTTGACATGATCGGGACGCCGCCGGAGCGTCGTCCCGTGCACACCGTGTTCCAGAGTTATGCCTTGTTTCCGCATATGACGGTAGCCGGCAATATTGCGTTTCCTCTCAAGATGGCAAACACGCCCGCCGCAGAAATCAAGGCCAAGGTTGAGGAAGCTCTGAGCGATGTGCGGCTCGGCGATTTTGCCACCCGCTATCCGCACGAATTGTCGGGCGGACAGCGTCAACGTGTTGCGATTGCGCGCGCACTCGTGACGCGACCCAAAGTATTGTTGCTGGACGAACCACTTTCGGCGCTCGACGCAAAATTGCGCGAGCAGATGCAGATCGAATTGATCAACCTGCAGAAGGAGGTCGGCATCACCTTCGTCTATGTGACGCACGACCAGGGCGAAGCGCTGGCACTGTCGCATCGCATTGCGGTGATGAATCGCGGCAAAGTCGAGCAACTCGACGAGCCGGATAATATTTACAGTTTCCCGCGCAATCGGTTCGTGGCCGACTTTATCGGCACCTGCAATCTGTACGACGGCAAGGTCGAGCGCGTGGACGGCGACACGATTCGTTTCCAGGTCGACGGCCTGGGCAGCGTGGCAATCGCGCATGCGCCCGGTGGCGAGGCCGGCAAAACGGGGCTGCTGGCATTGCGCCCGGAAAAAATCAGAATTGCCGGTAATGGTGCCGACGTCGGCGAAGGCAATCGGTACAAGGGTGTGGTCAAGGAACTGCTATATCTTGGCGACGTGAGTGTCTATCTGGTCGAGACCGAAGGCGGCGCGCACATCAAGGCCCTGCTGGCCAATTCCGGTGCCGGCCGCACCCGTTTTTTCGAAGTCGGCGATACCGTGACAGTGGGTTGGCATGTCGACGCAGGACATTTCTTACATGACTAACGGCGCTTCTCGTCCGCGCTCGTTTGCGCGCTGGTTCATCAGCGGCCCGCCGCTGCTCTACCTGATCGTATTCTTTGTCCTGCCATGCCTGATCATGGTGCTCGCTTCCTTCCGTTCGCCCGGCGATTACGGTGGTCTGGCGCCGTTGATCGATGAAAACGGCAAGCCTGATCTGTCGTTCGACAATTACCTGCGTTTCGTCGAAGACTTCATTTATGCCAGGGTATTCATCAAGTCGCTGTTGTACGCTGCGATCACAACCGTGGCTTGCCTGGTAATGGCTTACCCGGTGGCGATGCTGATCGCCCATAGCTCAAAGAAGTATCGCGACCTGCTGTTGCTGCTCGTGATCCTGCCGTTCTGGAGCAACTTCTTAATTCGCGTCTATGCCTGGATGATCATCCTCGGGCCGCAATCGGCTCTGTCGCGCGTGGTCAATAGCGTGTTGGCGGTATTCGGCATCGAGCCCGTCAGCCTGCTGTTTTCCGGTTTTGCCGTGATTATCGGATTGGTCTACGTCCATTTGCCGTTCATGGTGTTGCCGCTCTATGCCAACCTGGAAAAACACGACCCTGCGCTACTTGATGCGGCTCAGGACCTGGGCGCCAATCGCTGGCAGCGTTTCTGGCGCGTGACGTTCCCGCTGTCCTTGCCCGGTGTATTTGCCGGTGCGGCGCTCGTTTTCATCCCTGCACTCGGCATCTTTGCCGTATCCGATATTCTTGGCGGAACGGGCGGCATCATGATCGGCAACGTGATCAAGCAGCAATTGCTGGAAACGCGCGACTGGCCGTTCGGTAGTGTCTTGTCTATCGTCCTCACTGCTGCTGCCTTGCTGGTGGCGGGCCTGGCGGCGTGGGTGGCACGGCCAAGAAGGGAGAGCCATGCGTAGCTTTGCATCACATAAGCGCTTCAACTGGCTGTGGCCCATCTCACTGGCCGTCTATGCCTTTTTATATATACCACTCCTGATCGTGATCCTGTATTCATTCAACGATTCGAGGCTCAATGCCGAATGGGTCGGCTTCACGCTGGACTGGTATCGCAAGCTGTTCCACAACGATCAAATGATTGCGGCGGCAGGCAACTCGCTTTGGATTGCCCTAGTTACCAGCTTTTGCTCGACCGTGCTGGGCACCATGGCCGGCTTTGCCATGCACAAGTACCAGAGCCGCGTGCTGCAAATACTTGTGCTGACGCCGATCGCCATTCCGGAAATCCTGATGGGCGTGTCGCTGTTGTTGTTTTTCGTCATGCTGAACATGACTTTGGGCCTGGTCTCGATTACTCTGGCTCATATCGCGTTCTGTATCGGATTCGTCGCCATCGTCGTGCGCTCGCGCCTGTCGGGCATGGACGAAAGCCTGACCGAAGCGGCGCGCGATTGCGGCGCAACACCATGGCAAGCTTTTCGCTTGGTGACTTTGCCATTGATCATGCCTGGCGTGATTGCCGGGGCGTTGATGGCATTTACCTTGTCCATTGACGATTTTGTCATTACCTTCTTTACCGCCGGTGCCAATGCGTCAACCTTGCCCTTGCAGATTTATTCGATGATCAAGATTGCCGTCACACCGGAAGTGAATGCCGTTTCAACTTTGTTGATGGGCTTGACCTTGCTGTTGATTGTGATTGCATCGAAACTTTCACCCAATGCACTTCGTTCGTGAGGTTTACAATGAAAAAAGTATTTGCCCTATTGCTAAGCTTCTTTGCTGTCATGTCCGCCCAAGCGGCCGACGAATTTCATTTATATAACTGGAACAATTACATCGCTCAGGACACGATAGAGCGGTTCGAGGCATCTTGCCGCTGCAAGGTGGTGCAAACATATTACGGCGATAACGAAGAAATGCTGGCAAAGCTCGCAGCCGGTGCCAGCGGTTACGACATGATCGTGCCTACAGGAAATGCGTTGGAGCCCTTGATCAAGCAGGATTTCCTCAAGCCGCTGGACAAGGCACAACTGCCGCTCATCAAAAACATGAATCCGGCATACATGAACACTGATTTCGACAAGGGCAACAAGTTTTCCGTGCCTTATGCCTACACCATCACCATGCTCGGCTATAACGACGCAAAAATGAAGGAGTTGGGTATCACGGTCGACAGTTGGGGCGCAATTTTTGATCCGGCAATTCTGACGAAAATAAAAGGCAAGGTTACGGTACTCGACTCAGCTAACGAATTGATGGCGGCGGCCCTGAAATATCTCGGCTATTCGGTCAATGACACGGACGAAAAACACTGGGCGCAGGCCAAGGATTTGATCATGAAGGCCAAACCCTACTGGGCGGCCTTCAACGGTACCAGTTACATCAAGGAATTGACCGTGGGCAATATCTGGCTCGCGCATGGTTATTCGAATGACATCTTCCAGGCCGAAGCCGATGCGCAGAAAGCCAACCGCAAGTTCCACATCGTCCAGGCATTGCCCAAGGAAGGTGCTGTGCTGGCGCTCGACAACATGGTGATCCCCAAATCGGCTCCACGCCCGGACCTGGCCCTGAAATTCATGAACTTCATGATGGATGGCAAAAATTCGTCTGAGTTGACTAATCTTATCGGCTCGGGCAATCCGAATCTCGAAGCTACGCGATTCATCAAGCCGGAAATTGCGCGAAACACGGCAATCTTCCCGGACAAGGCTACGTTGCTCAAGCTGGAGATGCTGAAGGATCTTGATAGCAAGAAACGGCGCATCCGCAACAAAATCTGGACCGAAATCCGCGCTAGTTAACGCGTCCCTCAAAATCTACTGCGCGGGCCCGGGCCCTATAGGGCGGGAGTGTCCGCTTGCATGCGGACACCGCTACGCTGGCGTGCGATATATCGCACGAAACCCCAGCTTCGCCAATCTTGGGCCTGCGATGCTCGCCGTACCTACGTACGGCTGCGCTTCTCGGCCCAACCTTGGACCGCTCGCTACGATTTTGAGGGACGCCACAGAGCCGGTGGTAGCGCTCAAACCCAACCTCCCTCGGGGTATTTGCCATGCGTCTTCAGCCCTTCGGAACTGTGGTTGGTGTATTCGCCGAAATCTCCAAAAAACCGTTATAATTCAGGGTTTTGGATGATTTTTTCGGGGATTTTCGATGCCGATTTACGCTTATCGCTGTGAGGCGTGTGGTTTTGCCAAGGATGTGCTGCAAAAAATATCGGATGCGCAATTGACCGAGTGCCCGAGTTGCGGCAAATCGACGTTCAAAAAGCAGGTTACTGCGGCAGGGTTCCAGTTGAAGGGAACCGGCTGGTATGCGACCGATTTCCGCGGCAGCGGTAGTGCGCCTGCAACCAGCACGCCTGCCGTTTCCACGCCGGACGCAACGAGCGCGCCTGCTCCGGCCGCTTCCCCTGCACCTGCTACCGGCGGCACGCCTTCGTCGACTTAGGTCGGTGGTTCACGCTGCCCGTTTATTGAACCCGCATTTTTTGAACCAGATTCGTAGCGTCCCATTCTTGAGAGCACTCAATGCGTAAGTATTTCGTCACCGGCTTGCTGATACTGGTTCCGCTGATCATCACCCTGTGGGTGCTGAGCACGGTCATCGGCACGCTCGACCAATCTTTGCTGCTGCTGCCTCCGCAATGGCGGCCCGATACGCTGGTCGGATTCCACATTCCGTTGTTGGGAACGATCTTTACGCTGCTCATCGTCTTCTTTACCGGGCTGGCAGCGCGCAATTTCATCGGCAATCAGGTACTGCGCGGCTGGGAGTTGCTGTTGACACGCATCCCTGTGGTCAACTCAATTTATTCTAGCGTCAAGCAAGTGTCGGACACGTTGCTGTCGTCGTCCGGCAATGCCTTTCGCAAGGCGGTGCTGGTCGAGTATCCGCGCCAGGGAAGCTGGACCATTGCCTTCGTCACTGGCGTGCCGGGCGGTGAAGTCAAGAAGCATCTGCAAGGCGACTTCATCAGTCTTTACGTGCCGACCACGCCGAATCCGACTTCAGGATTTTTCCTGATGGTGCCGCGCGAGCAGACCATCGAGCTTGACATGAGCGTCGATGTGGCCTTGAAGTACATCGTGTCGATGGGTGTGGTCGCACCCGAACACGGATAAAAATAACTGAATCTGCGGATTTGCCCGATTACTCTTACCCTGCCGATCTAATTCGGCGCTGAAACTGGAACTTGATTATGTCTATGCGAACACACTATTGCGGCCTTGTTTCCGAGGCCCTGCTTGGTCAAACCGTCAGCCTGTGCGGCTGGGTGCATCGCCGGCGCGACCATGGCGGCGTGATATTCATCGACTTGCGCGACCGCGAAGGCCTGGTGCAGGTGGTGTGCGACCCTGATCGCGCCGATGTGTTCAAGAGCGCCGAAGCGGTGCGCAACGAGTTCTGCCTGCGCATCACCGGCCTGGTACGCCTGCGTCCCGAAGGCACCAGCAATGCCAACCTGACGTCGGGCAAGATTGAGATCCTCTGCCAGAATCTGGAAGTGCTGAACCCATCGGTCACGCCGCCGTTCCAGCTCGACGATGACAACCTGTCCGAAACCACGCGCCTGACGCATCGCGTGCTGGACCTGCGCCGCCCGCAAATGCAAAACAACCTGCGCCTGCGTTACAAGGTGGCCATGGAAGTGCGCAAATACCTCGACGAGAATGGCTTTATCGACATCGAAACGCCGATGCTGACCAAGTCGACGCCGGAAGGCGCGCGCGACTACCTCGTGCCGTCGCGCGTCAACGCCGGGCATTTCTTTGCCCTGCCGCAGTCGCCACAATTGTTCAAGCAATTGCTGATGGTGGCCAACTTCGACCGCTACTACCAGATCACCAAGTGCTTCCGCGACGAAGACCTGCGCGCCGACCGCCAGCCCGAATTCACCCAGATCGATTGCGAAACCTCGTTCATGTCGGAGCAGGAAATTCGGGACATGTTCGAAAAGATGATCCGCCTGGTATTCAAGAAGACGCTCGACATCGACCTGCCTGATCCGTTCCCTGTCATGGATTTCGCCACGGCGATGGGTATGTACGGTTCCGACAAACCGGACATGCGCGTCAAGCTCGAATTCACCGACCTCACCAACGTCATGAAGGACGTCGACTTCAAGGTGTTCTCCGGCGCAGCCAACATGGAAAACGGCCGGGTGGTCGGCTTGCGCGTGCCCGGTGGCGGCGCCATGCCGCGCTCGGAAATCGACGCCTATACCCAATTCGTCGCGATCTACGGCGCCAAGGGTCTGGCCTACATCAAGGTCAATGAAAAGGCCAAGGGCCGCGACGGCTTGCAGTCGCCTATCGTCAAGAACCTGCACGACGCAGCTTTGACGCAAATTATCGAATTGACCGGCGCGCAAGACGGCGACCTGATCTTTTTCGGTGCCGACAAGGCCAAGGTGGTCAACGATGCAATCGGCGCCTTGCGCGTCAAGATCGGCCACTCCGAATTCGGCAAGAAGAACGGCTTGTTCGACGACGTGTGGAAGCCGCTGTGGGTGATCGACTTCCCGATGTTCGAATACGACGACGAAGGTCAACGCTGGAACGCCACGCATCACCCGTTCACCGCGCCCAAGGACGGTCATGAAGACCTGCTCGAAACCGATCCAGGCAAGTGCATCGCCAAGGCCTACGACATGGTCCTGAACGGCTGGGAACTGGGCGGCGGTTCGGTGCGTATCCACCGTGCCGACGTGCAAAGCAAGGTATTCCGCGCGTTGAAGATCGGCGCCGAAGAAGCGCAACTGAAATTCGGCTTCTTGCTCGACGCCTTGCAATACGGCGCGCCGCCGCATGGCGGCTTGGCATTCGGTCTCGACCGTATCGTCACCATGATGACCGGCGCCGAATCGATCCGTGACGTGATTGCCTTCCCCAAGACCCAGCGCGCGCAATGCCTGTTGACGCAGGCGCCGTCGGAAGTTGACGAAAAGCAGTTGCGTGAATTGCATATCCGTTTGCGCAATGTGGAGCCGGCAGTCAAGGCTTAACCAATTACGGCATAATCTGAGGCGCGGGCGACCGCGCCTTTTTTTATTGCGACGATGAAACCAGCTTACAAAATCCCCGAATCAGTTTTGGTGGTAATCCATACTGCCGCGCTTGATGTCCTGCTGATAGAGCGAGCGGACAAGCCCGGCTATTGGCAATCGGTGACCGGCTCCAAAGATGACGAGGAAGAATCGCTGTTCGACACGGCGGTGCGCGAGGTTAGCGAAGAAACCGGTATTTGCGTAGGCCTTGGAGATGGCCGGCGTTCAGTACCCGGAACTTCTCTTGTCGATTGGCATCTGACTAACGTCTACGAAATCTATCCGGTGTGGCGCCATCGCTACGCGCCTGGTGTAACGCGCAACACGGAGCACGTATTCGGCCTGCAAGTGCCGTCCGGCATTCCGGTCGTGCTTAGTCCGCGCGAACATGTGAATTACGTCTGGCTGCCGTATCGCGAAGCTGCAGACCGATGTTTTTCGCCGTCCAATGCCGAGGCGATCCTGCAATTACCGTCGCGCATCGCGTAAAACGGACACATTCCATGAGGGGCGCTGGAGTAAAATGAAACCATGAAACTCCGCATTGCGACCTACAATATCCACAAAGGTGTAAGCACGTTTCGCGGCTTGCCGCGCATCCATGCGTTGAAGCAGGCGCTCGCTGCAATGCAGGCCGATATCATTTTCCTGCAGGAGGTGCAGGGACGGCATGATCGCAATGCCATGCGTCACACGCACTTGTGGCCGGAACAGGCGCAGCATGAATTTCTTGCCGGCGATTCGCACCATAGCGCCTATGGCATGAATGCCGTCTATGATCATGGTCATCATGGCAACGCCTTGCTCAGCAGTTACCCCATTCATTCGAGCCGCAACCAGGATGTTTCCGACCATGCGTTCGAGCAGCGCGGCATTCTTCATTGCGTCGTGCAAACTGCCGGATGTGACGTGCATTGTTACGTTGTGCACCTCGGGCTGTTCGGCGCCGGACGGCGGCGCCAGAACCAGGCCTTGATCGATGCAGTCCTGGCGTCGGCCGGCGCCGGCCCGGTGATCATTGCCGGTGATTTCAACGACTGGGGAAATCGCTTAGGTGCCGAGCTGCGCCAGAATCTCGGTGTGAAAGAGGTGTTTGACGTGCTGGAAGAGGGCGGAGCGTGGCGCGAGGCGCCGGCCCGCACGTTCCCCGCAGCCTTGCCCTGGCTGCGTCTCGATCGTATTTACATACGCGGTTTTGCTGTGGAATCTGCTTCGGTTCTGCACGGATTTCATTGGGCGAAATTGTCGGATCATGCGCCCATCGTGGCGACACTGGCTCTAAAGTGACACTGCTTATCCAGGTGACATCGAAATGCGCTCCTTGAACTATCGGGCGGAAAACTGCATCACGCTGTTGCACTGCGGGGCGGAGTTTTTCCCTGCCTTGATCAAGGCGATTGACGGCGCGCGCAGCGAAATTTCGCTCGAGACCTACATCTTTTCATTCGATCCGACGGCACGTGAAGTGAAGCTTGCATTGACCCGCGCCGCGGCGCGCGGTGTGCGCATCCAGGTCGTGACAGACTGGGTCGGTACGGGACGCATCCATAGCGCCTTGCTGCATCAGGAATTGGTACAGGCAGGCATTGAGCATCGCGAATTCAATCCGTGGTTCAGACGCGGCATTGCGCGCAATCATCGCAAGCTGTGCGTCGTCGATCTGCAAACCGCATTCGTCGGTGGCCTCAATATCATCGACGACCTGCTGGCCGACGATGACACCAACCAAACGCTGCCCCTGCCGCGCTGGGATTTCGCAGTGCAGATTGAAGGCCCCTTGGTACAGGACATCCATGGCGAGATCGAGGATCAATGGTTTCGCCTGGGTAAGCTGAAAATCAAATCGCGTTGGGAGTTGTTTCGCCAGGCCTATAAGCAACAAGCTGCTGCAGCGAGCGACGGACCGATGCTTGCGGCGCTGGTGGTGCGCGACAATCTGCGCAACCGGCGCACGATACAAAGATCCTATCTCCAGGCAATCGGTCGAGCGCGCGCGAGCGTGCTGATTGCCAATCCGTATTTCGCGCCCGGCAGAAAGCTGCGCCGCGCTTTGGAGCAGGCAGTCGAACGTGGTGTGGATGTGACTTTGCTGTTGGGCGTGGGGCAGTTCAAGCTGCAGGATTCGGTGGCCCATTCCTTCTATCCGAAACTGCTCGAATGCGGGGTCAAGGTGGTCGAATATCGCCGCACCCAATTGCATGCGAAGGTTGCCGTGGTGGACGACGATTGGGCCACGATAGGCTCAAGCAACTATGACGGCTTGAGTCTGTTCGTCAATCATGAGGCCAACGTCGTCGTCAAGGACAAGGACTTCGCGGCGCGATTGCGCAGCGGGATCGAAGACGGCATTGCAGCAGGCGTCCCGGTTGCGCTGGCCGATTATGCCGACATACCGGGATTCAAGCGGGTCTGGTACGGGCTTGCTGTGGTCGTCTATCAAACGATCATTCGCGTCGTCACATGGAGCAAATACGTTTAGACGCAGTTTTGCAACTCTGCCTCCGGAGCGTGCGGGAAACTCGCCAGGTAGTCGAGAGCGTGGCGAGGTAGCTCGGTCCATTATGCGGATTCACGCCTCAGTGTACGGTCGGCGAAAAAACCAAGGCACTGTCGGCTATCCGCTTGTCAGCGGGCATTGCCGACTTTCATGATATCTGTCGGCGACGCCCGACGGATTGAATCGGTCGATGCAACACACGATAAACTGAGTGCGCAATCACCGACCGTCGACTTCATGCGCCTTGTCGGTGGACAATGAACATTCATCCGTAGTTGAGTTTTCGGTGCAAATCACCACGCTAGATCAACTCGAGCAAGGTTGGTTGCGTCCGAATCCGGGCGCCTGGCTTGGACACCGCACGTCAGTTATTCCAATCGTTTAATGAATATGCTCGGGATCTCGAAAACTCGATCGATGATGCGCCGGCGCATGATTCGAACGATAGCGCGCTTTTTCAACCCGACATTTGTCGGATTTCTTCTTTACGTCCAACAGTGTACTTTGCGCTTAAGGCCAGCTTTCCATGGTCTCCTCTTTGATTCGAACTGACATATGCAGGGTTATTGCTCGAGCGATGCCTGCAAAGGCAGTCAATTTTTAGAGGTCCGCTGCATCGTTCGCGCGAAGGGTGCGGGATACAAATGGTTTGCTTGCCTGGCTCTTTCAAATAATGTCCTAAGGACAAGGATTGCATAGGAATTGAATCAAATTCCGTATTGGGAACAACTAGGGTTTCGCGCAACCTGCATAACAGCGTACTGAATTCGCATCCACGAGTCACAAATAGAAAAAAATTCAGTTGCAAAAAGATGAGGGGAAATTGATGCAAAAGAGAACGGCCCGCCTGGGCAGCCTGGTCGAAAATCACGCAAGAAAAACAATGACAAGCTTCGACACGCGTGGCGTATTTTCATCTGCGACGACGCAAGAAGACTTACAAGTCAAGCAAGGTTGTCGGCGCGCACTGCGCCACGTCATGAGCGTGTCGCTCTGCGCCTTGGCATTGAGCGCATGTGGCGATGGAGGTAATGAATCCGGCAATGTTGATGTGCCCGCAAAGGCGAAAGCACTCGTTTTGCAAAAGAACGCCGGCGACTACCAAACCGCCGTTCAGGAATTGTACGTCTCCTATTTCGGACGCCCTGCGGATCCCACCGGACTGACCAACTTCGAAATGGGCCTTTTTTCTGCCGGTGCGCCGACCGACATACAAGGACTGACCGCAGCCTATTCCACCAGCGCTGCGGTCAAGACTTTAATCGATAGTTTTGGCACCAGCGCCGAATCCATTGCACTATATGGAACCGGCGACAACATCGCTTTCGTCAGCGCCGTATTTCAGAACGTGCTGGGGCGCGCGCCAGCCGCGACCGGACTTGCCTTCTGGAGCGGCGCCCTCGACAATGGCACCCTGACGCGCGGCGATGCCGCCTTGTCCATCATGGCCGGG
>DATBQE010000224.1:0-37482 GCA_036561005.1 Burkholderiaceae bacterium
CATCCAAAGCGAAACCGGCAATTGAGAAAGCACCAATTTCGCGCGTTAAAGTCTAAGTTATCAAACCGAAGGTGTCATTGGATTACAGAAACCACAGATTAGCGTCCCAACTGCTTGATGGCAGCATCAACCTGGGCTCTAAATTGTGCCTGCGACGGGTCCGATCCACGCGTCCCGGCACGCGTCGCAGAATCCAGTTCCATTTCTTGAACTTTTGCCCGAATCTCCGTTAACGCCGGCAAGGCCGCCTTGTCGTTTATTCTGCCCAAAGCAATCACCACATAAATTTGAATTCCTCGGCGACTGTGCTGCATTAAATCGACCAACGCCGGAATAGCACGAAGCGTTTTCGTATTTCCCAGAGCTTCAATCGCGCTGATCCGCACCAGATCATCGCTATCGTTCAATAACGTCAACAGCGCGTCCGTTTCCGACTCCGTATTCGGCAGAGGCAACTCCGACAAAGCAGACGCAGCAAAATTGCGTACGTTCGCCGATTTGTTGCTGAGTAGCGCAATTAGGTCAGGTCGAGCGGCTTGCGCTTGCAACTGACCCAAAGCGAATGCTGCGCGTGCAACTCTCTCCGAATCGTCATCATGCAACATTTCTCTTAGGATTGGAATTGCGCGCTCGTCCGCTACTCGCTTCACATTTTCAGTCAAAGAAGAAAAAGCCTGACCTTTGGCGCTCCTCAACGAGTTCTCCATCACCAGCCAATTGCTTTCCATCGCGTGCAGTTCACTGTCCAGCGCGTACTTTCGAAATACCCTCATCTCTTCAATCGGATTCGATTCCATGTTTTCAAACTTGCGATAATACGCGCCCGTTTCGTAGGCAGCCAAGGTAACGGACAACATGTGACCAACTCCACGATAAGACGGCATCGGCGTGCCGTCTTCCACAAAATAGGAAAACAATGGCGCGCGATTCGATACTCGGCAATCCAGCGCAATATACTGTTTCCCGTCAAACTCTAAGATTGGTAGAAAATAACTTGGCCACCCTTCCCCTTCAGAAAAGCCAACATCTCGGTCAATTTTCCTTATAACTCGGTACTGCTCTACCACTTCAGCAAGCGGAAGCAAGTCATAAAATGGAATGAAGGAGGGGATTCCATCGTGCCAGCGGTATATTTCCTTGAGCATCGGCGGAAGTCTGCATGGGAGCTGTTGCTCCAGACGATCAATTTCCCGATCAGATAACGGTGGACCTGCATTGATGCCATTTCTGGAAAATTCATTGTCCAGCTTGGAAAATAGCTCGGGTAGTTTGACGGTTGTGTCCGGCAAATTAATGTCGACGGTGGACTTAAATACGGGATATTCCATTGCATTTTTTTCGTCATCTTTGCAGGCTGCCAAGCCAAGCAGAGTTGCGAACATCACGACATGGATGCGAATAGAGTTCATCATGCGATTCTAGAAGTACATACATTAAAACTTGCGCGCCAACACACAGCGAGTATCACCGAACAGATGCAACTTTTCGAGGCCGCCACTACGGCTTTTGATCGATGTTCGCCGATTTTAACGCAACGATAGCTGACCGCAAACAATCACTTGCCGCCGTTGAGGTACAGGACGAACTCCGTAAAAATGTCGCGCTCAAATCGTCGGCCAAGCGCATTGCTGGTTGCACTGAATTCAAAGTGGTTAGCTCGTCCTGTATAAAACATCGGAACGCAGTACGAACTTCACTCCAGCAGTGACGACTTCCCCCTCGTGCCAGGTGTCGTGCACGAACAGCAGCGCCATGCCGGTCTCAGGTTCGATTTTGAAAGTGCGAAAGTCTGTGGCACCGCCCGTGAAGGCGTCGTTGAGGTAAACGAGAAAAGTCAGATTGCTCGTCAGTCCGTTTTCCGACCATGGGCCATCCTTGTGCATCTTGAAGCGTTGGCCTGGAATGTATTTGTAGAAGCGCAGATCCTTGGGAATTCCAGCCGCCATTGCTTCGTCAACTCGCGGCAGATTTTCGTTCACAAGGCGCGTCCACAGCAAGTCGACCCACTCGGGCGATTCGACCATGACGCGTTGATTGTTGCGGACAGTGGTCATCATCTTCTGACCGGAATCGGTGCGCACCTCTGCGGGTTCGAAGCCGCGCGCCTCGGCAAGTGCGATCAAGTTCTGACACTCATTGGGAGTCAGAAAATCGGGGATGGAGAAGACCCGCTCGGAATGGTGGCGCATCACGGAAACTGCTCCCTGTATCGGCTCGGCATCAACGGGGCTAACCTCGCGGGCCGGCAAACAAACCAGTTACGCCGCGAGAGCCGCCTTGAAGTCGTCCAGCAAATCTGCTGTATCTTCAATGCCAACAGACACGCGAATCAGCGATTCGGCAATGCCCATGGCAGCGCGTCGTTCGGGACCCATCTCATAGAAGATGGTATGCGCTACCGGAATCACCAGCGTACGTGTGTCCCCCAGATTGCTTGACGCAATCGCAAGCTTCAGACGGTTGAGGTAGTCGAAACAATCGATGCCGTCTTTCAGCTCGAAGCTGAACAGGCTGCCGTAACTGCGGAATAGTTCCTTGGCGATGGCATGCTGGGGATGCGATTCGAGGCCCGGGTAATAGACTGCCGCAACGCGCTCGTCGGCCTGCAGCATCTGCGCCAGTGCCATGGCATTGGCGCATTCGCGTTCCAGGCGCAGGGCGATGGTTTCTGCGCCGATTGCGAGGGCGTGTGCCGCTTCCGGGGCCAGGGAGGCACCGAAGTCGCGCAATGCTTTGGCACGAATCTGCGCCATGGCCCATTGTGCCTGCGGGTTGCGTTTGTAGTTATCGTAGATGTTGGGGAAGCTGCTCCAGTCGAACAGGCCGGTGTCGGTCAAGGCGCCGCCGAGCGCGTTGCCGTGGCCGCCGATGGACTTCGTGAGAGCATTGACGGCAAACGTTGCGCCGACATTCTTTGGCTGAAACAGGTAGGGCGAGGTCATCGTATTGTCGACTACATAGACGATGCCGCGCGCCTTGCACAGTTCGCCGATGCGTTTCAGGTCGGCTACCTGGGTGCGTGGATTGGCGATGGTTTCGACAAACACCAGGCGCGTGGCCGGTGTGATGGCGGCTTCCACGGCCGCGACATTGGTCGCATCGACAAAGGACACGCTGCAGCCCTGCCCGTTAATGGTCTGCCACAGGCTGTTGGTGTTACCGAACAGGAAGGACGACGAGACGATATGGTCGCCCGCGCGCAAGAGTCCCTGGAACAGCGCGCCGATCGCCGCCATGCCGGTGGCGAAGCAGATTGTCGAGGCGCCGCCTTCCATGCCGGTGATCTTGTCTTCGAGCGCCGACACGGTGGGGTTGCCCTGCCTGCCGTAGCGGTAACCGCTTTGCTTGCCCTGGAATACTTCAGCCAGTTGGCGCGCATCCTTGTAGCCGAAGGCCACACTGTTGTGAATGGGTTTGTGCAACGAACCGTGCTCGATCGGCTTTTGCCGGTCGCTATGCAGGATGGTGGTGGTAAAGCCGTATTTTTTGTCGCTCATGGATAAGCAATGTGTGGCACGCGAGGAAGGCGAATGATCATCGCCTTCCTTGCTGGATTTCGATCAGTCGACCTGCGCCAGATTGAGGTTCAATTGCGAGCGCACGGCATCTTCGTTTTGCGGCTTCGGGTTGTTGCGCGCGGTTTCGAGACGGTCGAGGTAGTCGCGCGAAATGTCGCCGGTCACGTACACGCCGTCGAAGCAAGAGGCTTCGAAGTTCTTCAGCATGGGGTTGGCGTCGGAAATGGAACGCTTGAGCGCGTCGATGTCCTGATACACCAGGGCATCGGCCGTGATCTCGCGGCATATTTCTTCTTCGCTGCGTCCGTAGGCGATCAGCTCGTTGCGGGTCGGCATGTCGATACCGTACACGTTCGGGTATTTCACCGGCGGTGCAGCGGACGCGAAAATCACGCGCTTGGCGCCGGAGTCGCGCGCCATTTGCACGATTTCACGGCTGGTGGTGCCGCGCACGATGGAATCATCGACCAGCAGCACGGTCTTGCCCTTGAATTCGGAAGCGATGGCATTGAGCTTCTGGCGCACCGACTTGCGGCGCATGGCCTGACCCGGCATGAGGAAGGTGCGGCCGATGTAACGGTTCTTGATGAAGCCTTCGCGATAATCGAGATTGAGCTTCAACGCCAACTCCATCGCGGCCGGGCGCGACGAATCGGGAATCGGCATGACGACGTCAATGTCACCCGAGGTGAATTCGCGCTTGATCTTGTCGGCCAGGTATTCGCCCATCTTCAGGCGCGTGGCATAGACCGAGGCGCCGTCGATGATGGAGTCGGGACGGGCCAGGTACACGAACTCGAAGGCGCACGGGTTCATGGTCGGGTTCTCGGCGCATTGCTGGTTGTACAGTTTGCCGTCGAGGTCGATGAAGATCGCTTCGCCGGGAATGACGTCGCGCAGGAAACGGAAGCCGAGGCCTTCGAGCGCCACCGATTCGCTGGCGATCACGTATTCCGGGCCCTTGTCGGTGTCGTTGAAACCGATGCACAGCGGGCGGATGCCGTAAGGATCGCGGAACGCCAGCAAACCATGGCCGGCAATCTGCGCTACCACCGCATAGGAACCACGCACGCGCTTGTGCAAGGCAGAAACCGTCTTGAACAAGGTCGACGCGTCAAGCGAATAGCCGGTCGTGGCATCCTGCATTTCGTGCGCCAGCACGTTCAGCAACACTTCGGAATCGGAGTCGGTATTGATGTGGCGCCGGTCGTTCTTGAACATCTCGATCTTGAGTTGTTCGACGTTGGTCAGGTTGCCGTTGTGCGCCAGCGTGATGCCGAACGGCGCATTGACGTAGAACGGTTGCGCTTCTTCTTCGGAACTGGCATTGCCGGCCGTGGGATAACGCACTTGCCCGATACCGGCATTGCCGGTCAGGGCACGCATGTTGCGTGTGCGGAAGACGTCGCGCACCAGGCCGTTGGCCTTGTGCATGGCAAACTTCTCGCCGTAGTTGGTTGCGATCCCGGCAGCATCCTGGCCGCGGTGCTGCAGCAGCAGCAACGCATCGTAGATAAGCTGGTTGACGGGGCTATGGGAAACGACGCCGACTATGCCACACATGGTGGACTCCTCAACAAATTTAAAACCGTACTTAAAATCTTACGTACTTCGCGACATTATCCGGCAAGAGCGGCAGTACTGCACGCGCAGTGTCGACAGCCCACGGACTTAGCGTTGCATTCTTCCAGAAATCCTGCTGCGGAATGTCCGTCATCCCGCACACCAGCACTGCCGCCAGCACGATGACCACGCCGCGCGCCAACCCGAACAACGCGCCCAGACCGCGATCGGCCATGCTCAGGCCGGTGGCCTTGATGAACGAGTCGAGCAGCATGGCCAGCAACATCGTCAACAGCCGCACTCCGATAAACAGTGCCACAAATGCCACAATCAGGCGCGTCACATGGCCCGGTATGACTTCGGGCAGCAAGGCCGCCAATTGATCGCCGTAGGCGTTGGCCACAACCAGTGCCAGTATCCAGCCCAGCAAGGACAATATTTCCTTGATCAATCCGCGCAGCATGCCAATTGCGATGGAGCACACCAGTATGAACAGCAACAGATAATCGAATATCGTCATTCAGTCCAGTGTCCTGAGTCATTGATTCGTTGAACAATTAAATATGTCGCAATCAGTTCAAGACCAGGAACAAAGCACAGCAAGGCTGGAGCCATGCGCGCATTTGTGACGCAGTATTGGGCTGATTTCGGCATATTTAATCAACGAATTAATGACTCAGGGCACTTTATAGTGGCAGCAACTTACCGTGCAGTCCCAATTTATCCAGTTTGGTCAATGCGCTTTGCGCTTCGTCCTTGCTCGCAAACGGGCCTACGCGCACGCGCGTCGTGACGCCGGCATCGGTCGGCACAGTTTGCAGCATGGGCTTGAAGCCGGCATCGCTGAGCTTGCCTTGCAATTCAGTAATTTTTTCCGGCGATGTCAAAGCCGCAACCTGGACGATGAACTTGCCGGCCTTCTTGTCGCCGCCCTGCTTGTCGGCGGCCTGCTTGTCGGCGGCCTGCTTTGCGTCGGCATCCTTGCCTTCAAGGATGGCCGCTGCGCGCGCCTCGTCCTTCTGGTCGGTCTTGTGCTCGAGCTTGGCAACCTGCTTGTCGCCAGGCTTCTCGGTGGCTTTCTCTGCGGGTTTGGCATCCGCCTTGGCGTCCGGCTTGTCTGCCACTGCCGCGTGGGCGGGTTCCTGCGGCCTGAGGTCCGGTTTGGATTCCGGTTTAGATTCCGGTTTCTTGGCGCCCGCCTCCGGTGCCGGGCTCGATGCAGCCGGGGCCTTTGCTCCCGTAGAAGTTGCACTTGCCAGCGGCATGGCAACAATCTGTTCGTGCGGATCGAGCGATGCGGCGAGCGGCACAGCACTTGTGCCGGCAGAAGTTGCTGCAGCTGGCGCAGAGACCGGCGCCGATGTTGCCGGACTCGCCGCTGGCGGCTTGTCGCGCGAGGGGATCTGTATCGAAATATCGTCGGCCATGGGCTTGGGCTCGGAATCGAGAATCATCGGCAAACCGATGATCATTGCCAGCACCAGGGCCACAGCACCAACCAGCCGGCGCCGTGCGCGCTTCTTTTCCGGCAATACGGGATCAAGCGGTTCATCGTCGCCGCCTGCCACTCTGCCACCCGCCTTGCCTTGCTTGCCGGCTTTGGGTGACTTGCGGGTGTTGCGTGCGCGTGGACGCCCATCGTCTTCGGCTCGGGAATAAAATTCGCCTTCGCCGCCAGCGCCGCCCTGCTTGTTTTTGCTTAGGAAAGAGAACAAGCCCATGCTTTACATACTCGATTCTTTGCCGTTTTTGGCCTTGTTTCTAGCCGCCATGACGCCTGCAACGGTCAAGAAGGATCCGAAAACCACAATTCTATCATTCTCCCCTGCCCGGCTGATCGCATTTGCGTAAGCATCTTCCGGTGTGGCGAAGGTTTCGATGCTCGAATCGGCATTCGGGGCCGCATTGGATACAACCGCAGCGCGTAATAATCTTTCCTTCAACTCTTGCGCCGACGCGGCGCGCGGCAACGGCAGGCCGGTCACGCACCAGTGATCGACACTGATTTTCAGGCGCGCAATGATGCCGTCGATGTCCTTGTCCTGCATGGCGCCGAAGATGGCGAATGTCTGCGGATGAAAGCCCATGTTGCCGAGATTTTGCGCCAGCGCTGCCGCCGCATGCGGGTTATGCGCCACATCGAGGATGACTGCCGGGCGTCCCGGCAAGACCTGGAATCGCCCCGGCAGGTCAACCAGCATCAGGCCGCTGCGCACTTCCTGCGCACCAACCGGCAGGCGCAAACGCAATATTTCCAGCGCGGCCAGCACAGCCGACGCATTCAACAATTGATTAGCGCCGCGCAGGCTGGGGTAGCCGAGCGAACTGCGGCGCACTTCGCGCCCGCCGTAATTCCATTGCTGCTTGTCGCCGGAATAATTGAAATCGCGGCCGAATAGCCACAGATCGGTGCCGATTGCCTTGGCGTGGTCGATCAGCGATTGCGGCGGCACCGGGTCGCCGCAGACTGCAGGGCGGCCCGCGCGAAAAATGCCGGCCTTTTCGAAGCCGATCGCCTCACGGGTGTCACCGAGATATTCGGTGTGGTCGATATCGACGCTGGTAACAATGGCCACATCGGCATCGATCACGTTGACGGCGTCGAGCCGGCCGCCCAGGCCCACTTCAAGAATGACGACATCGAGATTCGAGTGGGCAAACAAATGGACGATCGCCAGCGTGGTGAATTCGAAATAGGTCAGTGAAATTTCGCCGCGCGCCGCTTCCACGGCCTCGAAACTGGCGATCAGGGCCAGGTCGGACGCGTTTTCTCCGCGCAGCCGGGCTCTTTCGTTGAATTCCAGAAAATGCGGTTTGATGTACAGGCCCACCTTATACCCCGCGCGCAGCAAGATAGCCTCCAGCATGGCGCAGGTCGAGCCCTTGCCGTTAGTGCCACCCACCACGATGACGGGGCACTGGAACTGCAAATCGAGCCTGCGCTTGACTTCGGCAACCCGTTCCAACCCCATGTCGATGGCCTTGAAGTGGCGCGATTCGAGCAGTGCAAGCCATGCGGCCAGATTTTTCGGAAGACTTTCCATGCTTTGCTATATGGCGACGAAACTGGGTATAAAAAGCGAAAAATTAAAAAGCCCGGGATGTGCCGGGCTTTTTAGCTGCAATCGAGGTATTTAATTTATGCCAACACGTCGACCGGTTGATTTTGCAGTAAAGCCAGCAAGTGCGCGATTTCCTCACGCATTTTGCGGCGGTCCACAACCATGTCAATGGCGCCCTTTTGCATCAGGAACTCTGCGCGCTGGAAGCCTTCAGGCAGCTTCTCGCGCACCGTGCTCTCGATCACGCGCGGGCCGGCAAAGCCAATCAATGCTTTTGGCTCGGCAATCACCACGTCACCCAGGAAGGCGAACGAAGCGGACACGCCGCCCATGGTCGGGTCGGTCAACACGGAAATGAAGGGCAACTTTTTCTCGGCCAGCTTGGTCAGGATCGCGGTCGTCTTGGCCATTTGCATGAGGGACAACAAGCCCTCCTGCATGCGGGCGCCGCCGGTTGCCGTAATACAGATCAACGGCACCTTCTGCTCCAGCGCCGCCTGGGCCGCGCGCACAAAGCGCTCGCCGACGACTGAACCCATGGAACCGCCCATGAATTCAAACTCGAAACAGGCAACGATCACCGGCAGGCTCATGATGGCCCCGCCGAGCACGATCAAGGCATCGGTCTCGCCGGTAGCTTCCATGGCGGACTTGAGGCGATCAGGGTATTTTTTGCTGTCTTTGAACTTGAGCGTGTCAACCGGCAACGCTTCCTGGCCGATTTCATAACGCCCACCCGCGTCTAGCAGGGAATTGAGGCGATCACGCGCCCGGATGCGCATATGGTGGTCGCACTTGGGGCAAACGTGGATATTCGATTCAAGATCGGTGCGATACAGCACCGCTTCACAGGATGGGCATTTAACCCACAAGCCTTCCGGCACCGACTTGCGAACGGCCGTATCGGAGCGCTGAATACGCGGGGGCAGAAGCTTTTCCAGCCAACTCATGGAGACCTCGTTTCAATTTCGATAGGCGGCATTGTACCGCTGGATGGGGTTTGGGACAAATTTTGCTTTTTTGGCAATGGTTATTGCCTGGATTGCTCCCCTCTCCGCGGGCGGTGGAGTCGGGGTTACGGTCAGCGCGCTGACCGCCGAAGGAACGGTACCCGCATGCCTGCGGGTACTCCTTCCCTATTGGGGCGCCCGGCGTAGGGACACAGGGGAGAGGGGCGGGGGTGAGGGGCTTGCCAAGTCAACGTAAGTCCTATCCAGCAAAAAAATTCTGTTTTATTCCCTTCAGCGACAGCCAATCAGCACACTACTCCGTAGAACCTAGCCGGGGGCGGCCCGGCAGCCGGTTACCTTCTTTGTCTCGCCAAAGAAGGTAACCCAAGAAAGGCGACCGCGGGATGCCGCCCCTTCGGGGTTCCCACAAAAATAGCGCTGGAAGCGGGAAACGAGACAAACTCGCCTTCGGCTCAGACATGTCTCGTTTCTTATCCGCTTCCAGCGCCATTTTTGTGGCGACATCCGAGCGGAACCTCTCCGACGCGAACTTATGCAGTCTCATAACAAATCGCCATCAATTCAAAGTCTTGTTAATATAACTAAAATATCGCACCGTCTGGATATCGATCAATCACAATATCGGAAATACATATGGCCGCAGAAATAGTCACCGCTTTAATCGCTACATCTGGCGCCATTTTATTGGCAGCGTTCACGTATTGGTCAACGAAGAAGCGAGAAAGGGAGGCAGAAATCCGAAAAGAAAAACTTGAGCATTACAAGGAGTTCGTCGCTAGTCTGAGCGGTATCGTTCTTGGAGAATCAACTCCCGACGACCAACGCGCATTCTCCCGCGCATGCAATAAGCTCAATTTGGTTGCACCACAAATCGTGATCAAAGCATTGCAAGGTTTTCAGCAGGAAATAACGGTCTCAAACGAATCTCGAAGCCAGGATCGCCACGACATACTCATGTCTCGACTATTTTTCGAAATGAGGAAAGATCTCGGGATAACGCCAAAAGATGCCGACTCAGATTTCATATTCGAATTGTGGGCAGCAGGCATCCGTCCCAAGGATTCCAGCCACAAAACGAAACCGCATGGATAGAAGAACCTGCGGTCGCACCCGACGGGTTCCGCTTGGATGTCGCCACAGAAACGGGTGTCAAAGCGGATAAAAACGAGACATGTTTGAGCCGCAGGCGATTTTTGTCTCGTTTCCGCTTTGGCGCTCGTTTCTGTGGGTACCCCCGAAGGGGGCGGCATCCCGCGGTCGCCTTTCTTGGGTTACCTTCTTTGGCGAAGCAAAGAAGGTGACCGGCTGCCGGGCCGCTCCCGGCTTGGTTCTACGGAGTGATGATTGTCAAAAACCCGTGCGCACGAAAAGCGGGTACCGTTCCGTCGGCGGTCAGCGTGCTGACCGTAACCCCGACTCCACCGCCTGCGGGCGAGGGGAGAAAGCTTACTCGTCCAAGGCTTTCCGAATGCCGGCCAAAAACGTCCTCACCGCCGCCACCGCATTCTCACGCGGCGTATTCTCGATCTCCTGAATAATCCGGCTGCCAATCACCACTGCGTCCGATACCGCCGCCACAGCCTTCGCAGTAACAGCATCGCGTATCCCGAACCCCACCCCAATCGGCAGCGGCACATGCCGGCGTATCGAAGCAATGCGCTCAGCAACTTCGATCGTGTCGATGTGCCCTGCCCCCGTTACGCCCTTGAGCGACACGTAGTAACTGAACCCGCTACCGACCTTGGCCACCTGCCGGATGCGCTCCTCGGTGGAAGTTGGCGACAGCAGGAAGATCAAATCAAGGTCGTGCTCGCGCATGCCACGCGCAAACTCTTCGCACTCTTCGGGCGGGTAGTCGACCACGATGGTGCCGTCTGCACCGGCAGCCTTGGCGGCTTCGATGTAGGTTTGCTGGCCCATGCGCTCGATGGGGTTGGCGTAGCCCATCAAGACCACCGGCGTGGTGCTGTTGGTCTTGCGAAATTCGACCACCATATTCATCACGTCGCGCATGCTGATGCCGAACTTGAGCGCGCGCTCGCAGGCACGCTGAATAACCGGGCCTTCGGCCATCGGGTCGGAGAATGGAACGCCGAGTTCGATGATGTCGGCACCGCCTTGCACGAGCGCGTGCATCAGCGGCACGGTCAGCTCTGGATCAGGGTCGCCGGCGGTGATGAAGGTGATAAGGGCTTTGCGGTTTTGCGCCGCAAGGGCGGCGAATGTGGCTTGGATTCTGGACATGTGGGTTCTCGATTTGGCTTGGCAAGGTTGCGCCGCCCAGTCCTGGTCCGGGCGGCGCAACGGCGGCGATCAGAGCGCTTTCTTGGCGCGTTCGGCTACGGTATGCATATCCTTGTCGCCGCGCCCGGAAAGATTGACCAGGATGATCTTGTCTTTCGGCAGGGTGGCGGCAAACTTGGTCGCGTAGGCGATGGCGTGGCTCGACTCCAGCGCCGGGATGATGCCTTCGATGCGGCAGCATTGGTGGAAGGCTGCCACGGCTTCGTCGTCGGTGATCGAGGCGTATTGCGCGCGGCCGATGTCCTTCAACCAGGCATGCTCGGGACCGACGCCGGGGTAATCGAGGCCCGCCGAAACTGAATGAGTCTCGATGATCTGGCCGTTCTCGTCCTGCAGCAGATAAGTACGGTTGCCATGCAACACGCCCGGCGTGCCACCCAGGAGCGATGCAGAGTGTCTGCCGGTGGCGATGCCCTCACCAGCGGCTTCCACGCCGATCAACTGCACATCGTGATAATCGATGTAGGGATGGAATATGCCCATGGCATTGGATCCGCCGCCGATGCAGGCCATCACATAGTCAGGCTGGCGCCCGGTCATCTCCGGCATCTGCAGCAGGCATTCCTTGCCGATCACGGATTGGAAGTCGCGCACCATCATTGGGTAGGGGTGCGGACCGGCAACCGTGCCGATGATGTAGAAGGTATCTTCCACATTGGTGACCCAGTCGCGCATGGCTTCGTTCAATGCGTCTTTCAGCGTCTTGGAACCCGATTCAACCGGCACCACGCGCGCGCCGAGCAGTTCCATGCGGTAGACGTTTTGCACCTGGCGCTTGACGTCTTCGCTGCCCATGTAGACCACGCATTCCATGCCGAAGCGCGCGCAGATGGTGGCCGTGGCGACGCCATGCTGACCGGCGCCGGTTTCAGCAATCACACGCGGTTTGCCCATGCGCTTGGCCAGCAGTGCCTGGCCGATCACGTTGTTGATCTTGTGCGCGCCGGTGTGGTTGAGGTCTTCGCGCTTGAAATAGATCTGCGCACCGCCGACCATTTCCGACCAGCGCTTGGCGTGATAAATCGGGCTGGGGCGGCCGACGAAGTGATTCAGTTCGTCGTGGAATTCCTTGATGAATTCCGGGTCGGTGCTGTAGTGCGCGTAGGCTTCGCGCAATTCGGACAGGGCAAAGGTCAGTGTTTCGGAAACGAAACTGCCGCCGTATTTGCCGAAATGGCCGTTTGCATCGGGAAAGTTATAGTGTTCTGCTGCGGGCTTGGCAGGCGCAGATTCGGCGCGTGCGGAGGCATCGCGCAATTCGACTGTATTCATTATTGACTCTCATCATCGTGGGGTTGCATCCGCCGCCCGAACGCCGGCAATCAATGCCTGGATCCTGGCGGCATCCTTGATGCCCTTGGCAGCCTCGACGCCGCTACTGACGTCGACCGCGTATGGGCGCAAGCCGACCACCGCCTCAGTGACGTTTTGTTCGCTCAAGCCACCACTTAAAACGACCCGAGGCGCGAGTTCTTCTGGAATGAGAGACCAATCAAAAACCTTTCCGCCGCCGCCATACCCATCGACAAAGGCGTCGAGCAGCAGGCCGGCAAACAAATTGCCGGCAGCCCGGTGGGCGAGCTCACATTCTAGCAAATCCCGGGAAACCATGCCCGGCTTGACGCGGATCGCGCGTATGAAGGGGCGATTCACCGCTTTGGCCGCCTCTACGCACTGCTCTACCGTTTCGTCACCGTGAAATTGCAACAAAGACACTGGCGCAACGGCCACGGTTGCGGCGACCTCTGCGGCGCTGGCGTTGACGAACAGGCCCACACTGGTGACGAAGGGTGGCAGGGCAGCCAGCAGCCTCGCAGCGGCTTCAGGGGCGACATAGCGCGGGCTGGGCGGGTAGAACACGAAGCCGACCGCGTCGGCCCCTGCGGCCACGGCCGCCTGCAGGTCTTCGATACGGGTCAGGCCGCAGATCTTGGTGCGGGTCCGGTGCATGGATTGCGCGTTTGTCATTGCCAGGGCAGGAAGGAAGTTTCTTGGGGCAACCCCCACACCGGATCATAGTCGACTTTGGCGAGATACAGGCCGTCCGGGGCAAACGTCGGTGCTGCGCGGTGGCGGTCGCGGCTTTCGAGGATTTCCTGCATCCAGGGCACATCCCTGCGCTCGCCGCCGATGAATATCAACGATCCGACGATGTTTCGCACCATGTGATGCAGGAACGCGCTCGCCTTGAGCGTGAACACAATGACGTCGCCCTGTCGCACAATGCGCACCTGCTGCATGTGCTTGATCGGCGTTTTGGCCTGGCACTCCGCCGAGCGGAATGCGGAAAAATCGTGCGTGCCGACCAGGCACAGCGCCGCTTCCTGCATGCGTTCGACATCGAGCCTGCGGAACACCCAGCCTGCCTTGCCGCGCAATAGTGGCGTGCGCACTGGATTGTTGTAGAGAACATAGTGATAGGTGCGGCCGCGCGCCGAGAATCGTGCATGAAACGGATTGTGCTGCTCCAGGGCCGCGCCGCGCGCAACCTCCTTGGCCCAGCGCACCACGATGGACGAAGGCAGATACGAGTTCACGCCGCGCACCCAGGACGACATGTCGCGCTCCAGGGCGATGTCGAAGTGCACCACTTGCTCCAGCGCATGCACACCGGCGTCGGTGCGGCCGGCGCAGGTGGTGAGGATTTTTTTCTGTGCGAATTGCGCCAAGGCGCGCTGCAAGGCGTCCTGCACGGTCTGGCCATTAGGCTGGGTTTGCCAGCCGGCCCAGGGAGAGCCGTCGTACTGCACGCCCAGCGCTATGCGCCTGGTCTCGGCAGTCGACAAAACAGGTTCTGCAGGTGATTGCATCGCTTCTGATCGAAAAACAAAACGGGCGCCGGCTTGGCGCCGCGCCCGTCAAAATGATACCCGGTAAAACAACTTGCGCTACCGTCGAACCGCTATCAGGACATTTTGGCCAGCAAGCCCTTGGCCTTGTCAGCAAATTCAGGGATACCGCCCTTGATGACTTCGTCAAGCAATTCGCGTGCGCCTTCCTTGTCGCCAATTTCCTGGTAGGCCACGGCCAGGTCAAGCTTGGTCGCCATTTCGGCATTGTTCGAATACTCGTGGTCGACGCCGGTGTCGAGTTCGACCGGCGCTTCCAGGTGATGATGCACCGTTTCCGCCACGGCTTCGGCAGCCATGGAAGCGGCGGCAGGCATGTGGATGTCTGGGATCGACAGGTGATCGGCCGCATGATGCTCTGCGGCGTGCAGGTCGAGGCCGGGAATCTCGCCCACGTGCAAGGCCGGGCTTTCTGCCACCTTCGCTGCCGGGATGTCGGGGATGTGGAAATCGGGCACATGCAACTCGGCAACCGGCGCCTTGGTCTCATGCATCGGAATATCGGGCATCTGCAGGTCAGGCAGGTGTCCGGCATCCGCATGGTTGGCATGATCGGCGGCGGCCTTCTTGTCGTGTGAATCGAGTTCCAGCGTGATGCCGGAAAGATCGAAATCCATGGAGTGCGGTTCTGCAGCCTTGGCCGACGCATGCGACGGCACTTCTTCAGGCGCAATGACCGGCACCGATGGCAATTCCGACTTGGTGAATTCATGCGCTTCTTGACGCGCCACGGTTGTCGCTGCCGACAAGCCGCCGTCATGATGGAACGATGGTGCCGGCGCTGGAGCAGGAGCCTTGGCGGCCGGTTCGTCGTTCAAGAAGTCGAAATCGATGTTGCTGAAGTCGGCTGCTGCCGGAGCTTCATGTTTCGCTGCCGGTTCGGGCGCCTTCAGCTCATGCGATAGATCGTGTGAAAGATCATGCGAAACGGTATCGGCCGAATCGGCAGGTTCGTCGCCGATACCGTCGAGATCGAAGTCCAGGCTGGTCGAGACGTCAAGCGGCAAATCTTCATGTTTTTGCAGCTTGCTTTCCGGGTGGCGCGCCACCGTATCTGGCTCGCCCTGGCCCAGTGTCGAGCCGCCGAGATGCGGCATGTCGTCATGGGTGTTCGGGACCAGATCGTCCAGTGCGGCAGCATCGAGTGCATGCGAGGAAGGCAGCGCCATGGTCTTGGCGAGGTCGGCCTGGGTTGCGCCGCCCTTGCCCGCAGCGTACAGCGGATTCTTTGGATCGATCGACAAGCCGAGGCTGGCGGCCTGCTGCCAATCTTCGCCTTCGCCCTTGGTCAGGCCATACAGCTCGCTGGCCACGGTTTCGAACGAACGGACATCCTTGCGATTGGCATAGATTTCCAGCAGCTTCACACGAACGGCATTGCGGTCGGGCTGGGTACGCAGGGCTTCCTTGAGAATTTCCTCAGCCTGGGCATCGCGGCCGTAGGCGATATACACATCGGCTTCCGCGACCGGGTCGACTTCATTGCTGTCGAGCTGGCTGGCAGAAGGTGCGAAATTGGAGTTGAAGACACTGTTGTTGGTGTCGACGCTTTGCCCGCCGGTCGAGCCGAACAGCGAGTTCGCTTTCAGGCTGGAATCGGTGATGATGCTGTCGCCGAAGGATTTTTCCTTGCGCTTGCGATACCCGCGATAGACGCCAAACGCGCCGCCGGCCACCAGCAACAAGGCTGCGCCGCCGATGACGAGCGGATTGCCGAACAATTCGTCGAGCAGGCTCGGTTCAGGCGGTGGGACAACCTTGGCTTTTGGTTTCGGCGGTTTTGGCGGTGGCGAAACAGATGCAACCTCGTCCGGCTTCACTTCCGCCTTCACTGGTGCGGTATCGGGCTTGGATGCCGAAGCAGAAGCCGCAGCCGATGCAGCCGCAACGGCAGGTGCCGGTGCCACGACCGGTGTCGGCGCGGGCGCTGCAGCCACAGGAGCCGGAGCAGGCGTGGGAGCCGGAGCAACGGGTTTTACATCGGCCTTGGGAGCAGGCTTTGCCTGTTCCGCGACGTTCTTGCTCTTGACGTCAAGCAGGGACTTCAAATCGGTGACGTTTTTTTCCAGCTGCTTGACACGCGCATTGGCTTCGGCGAGTTCTTTTTCCTTGGCGATGCGATCTTCTTCGCCTGCTGCAATCTTGCTGCCCTTGTCGGGTGCGCCGCCGGCCTTGGACAATTTCAGTTTGTCCTGCGCGGTTGCTGTGGGCGAAGCTTTTTCTTCGACCTTGGCGGTGATCTTGCCCGAGCCGCTCTGCTTCGATTCGCCGGATTTCTGCGCTTCGGAGTTGGCCACCTGCCCGGCTAGCTTGCTGCGGTATTCGTTGAAATCGGCCGCCTGGGCGATGATGACGCCATGCGCCTCGCCGCTACTGATCGACGTGACACTGGCAGGATCGGGAATGGTCAACACTTGCCCGGCACGCAGGCGATTCATGTTGTTGCCGCCGAACGCGCCCTGATTGTTGCGATACAGGGCGACCAGCATCTGGTCCAGCGATGCGCCTTCCGGCTTGAACTGACCCGCAATCTTCGACAGCGAATCGCCGCTCTTGACCTGGTATTGGGATTCGCCTGCGCCACTGGACGGAGCCGGCTCGGCCGGCTTGCTTGCGACAACTTTCGGCGGACGCTCCGAAGGCTGCCTGGCGGACCGTGAGCTTGGGCGCTCAGTCAGCGGCGCTGCGTTTTCCGGTGCCGGCAGCGGTGTAACCGTACTCGGGCTACGCGACGGTACCGGCCGCGCGCCGACAACCTGCGGCGCCTGGCCTGTCGTCAGGTCGGCAGGATCGAGCAGGAAAGTATATTCGCGCATGAGCTTGCCGGCGCCATTGCCGCCAAGTTCGATCAACATGTCGATGAATGGCTCATTGAGCGGCTGCGCCGATGTGACGCTGATGTATTGCCGGCCGTCTTCATGGCGCGCAACAGCGAAGCGCAAGCTGTAGAGCACAGGGCTCAGGTCGATGCCCGCGGAACGATAAGCTTCGTTCGACGCGAGCCGCGGCACAAGCAAGCCGTTCTCGTCGTTGGACACCGAGGTCAATTCGATCTCGGCGCGCAAAGGCTGCCCCAGGGCCGAATTCACTGTCAACTTACCCAACCCGGCTGCATTGGCAGTCGATGCAAACAAAAGTGCCGACACGACCGCAGCACTCAGGGTTCGCAAACCGAAAGACACAGATTTTGGGCTAGTGTTTAAACGCATTTTTTGTGGCATAGATTCGCATTCCATTGGCGCATGTTGCGGTAAACACAAGCATCGCGACTAGTTATCCTTGTTATAGTCTGGGAGCCCGTTTCAAAATGACCCTGGCAGCAACACTACTCTTGGTCACGCTCATCATGAAACGGGTTCCTGGTGCCGGAGGGCAACTGTAAAACAGTCAGTTCCGAACTTTTACCATATCATCATAGACTTACGCAAGCAAGCGCAAGCATCTTCGTAACATATGTTAAACCCTGCAACAGTCATTTGCGAGTGCTTATTGCATCATTTTCTGTTGCAAAGTGACAACGAAGCGCATCATATCATCAACCGGGCGGACAAAGTGAAGGGGAAAGCCTGAGCATATGTTGCTAAGCGCTTTTAGCAATTTTTGCCCTATTCTCGCAAATTGCGGGGCCCTCGAATAGCCCTTCTGCATTTCCATTCGAATTCATCAAGCAGTTTTGACACGACAAGCCACGGTATACGAAACCGGGGCAAAGCCGAATCGAATCGGCTTTGCCCCGTGTGCCTTGCCCTGCTAAAACCCTGGCCCTGGCTGGTCAGTCGATAATAATGCGAAGCATGCGACGCAGCGGCTCCGCCGCGCCCCACAACAACTGATCACCCACTGTGAAGGCCGACAGATATTCGCCGCCCATCTGCATCTTGCGCAGACGGCCGACCGGAATCGTCATGCCGCCGGTGACAGCCGCCGGCGTCAGGTCACGCATCGAGGCTTCGCGTGTATTCGGCACCAGCTTGACCCATTGGTTGTTGCTGGAAATGATGTCGTGTAATTCGTCGAGCGGCACGTCTTTCTTGAGCTTGATGGTGAGCGCCTGCGAATGGCAACGCATGGCGCCGACACGCACGCACAGGCCATCGACGGCGATGGCAGACTTGGCCTCTGCACCAAAGGCTGCGCCGCGACCGAGAATTTTGTTGGTTTCCGCGCCGGCCTTCCACTCTTCCTTCGATACGCCGTTACCCAGATCCTTGTCGATCCAGGGAATCAGATTGCCGCCTAGAGGCACGCCGAATTGTTTGGTTTCGTCCGCCGAAAGCGCATGCTGCTTGGCCAGAACTTTGCGGTCGATTTCCAGAATGGCTGATGCGGGATCGTCCAGCAAAGCCTTGACTTCCGCATTGATGGTACCGAATTGGGTCAGCAATTCGCGCATATGTTGCGCGCCGCCGCCGGAGGCCGCCTGGTACGTCATGGACGTCATCCAGTCAACCAGATCGTGCTGGAACAGGCCGCCCAAGCCCATCAGCATGCACGAGACCGTGCAATTGCCGCCGATGAAATTCTTGGTGCCGCGTGTGAGCGCAGTCTTGATGACGCCGAGGTTGACCGGGTCGAGCACGATAATGGCGTCGTCATTCATGCGCAGGGTCGATGCGGCATCGATCCAGTAGCCGTTCCAGCCGGCCGCGCGCAATTTCGGGAACACTTCCGTGGTGTAGTCGCCGCCTTGGCAGGTAATGATAATGTCGCACTTTTTCAGCGCATCAATATCGTTGGCATCTTTCAATGCGGTTTCATTTTTCGCTTGTGCGGGCGCTTTGCCGCCTGCATTCGAGGTCGAAAAAAATACCGGTTCGATATGGGCGAAATCGCCCTCTTCCTGCATTCTTTGCATCAGGACCGAACCCACCATGCCACGCCATCCAACCAGACCAACTAATTTCACGACATTCCTCCTTAATTTTAACGCTGTTCATTCTGCTCCCCTCGCCCGCAAGCGGGAGAGGGGTTGGGGGTGAGGGGGCTCGCCAAGTCCAGCGGCCCTTTTTTAACTCCCTCACCTCCGTCCTCTCCCACAGGCGGGAGAAAGGAGAGAAAATCATTTTAGCGCAGCAACCACCGCATCGCCCATTTCCTTGGTGCCGACCTTCGTCATGCCGGCTTCGTAAATGTCGCCGGTGCGCAGACCCTGCGCCAGCACAGACTTCACTGCCGTCTCGATGCGGTCGGCCTGCTCAGCCTTGTTCAGCGAGTAGCGCAACATCATCGCCGCCGACAGGATGGTTGCCAAGGGATTGGCCACGCCCTTGCCTGCAATGTCGGGCGCCGAACCGTGCGAGGGCTCGTACAAGCCCTTGTTATTCGCGTCGAGCGAGGCTGACGGCAGCATGCCGATTGAGCCGGTCAGCATGGCTGCGGCGTCGGACAAAATGTCGCCGAACATGTTGCCGGTAACGATCACGTCGAATTTCTTCGGCGCACGCACCAGTTGCATGGCGGCGTTGTCGACATACATATGGTCAAGTTCGACGTCCGCATATTCCTTGTGCACATCGGTGACGATTTCTTTCCAGAACTGGAATGTTTCCAGCACGTTGGCCTTGTCCACGCTGGTGAGGCGCTTGCTGCGCTTTTGTGCGGCCTGGAAGGCAACGTGGGCAATACGACGGATTTCCGTTTCCGCGTAGCGCATGGTGTCGAATCCCTCGCGTTCGCCCTTGAACGGGCCATCGACGGCAATGCGCACGCCGCGCGGCTGGCCGAAATAAATATCGCCGGTCAATTCGCGCACGATCAGGATGTCGAGGCCCGACACGATCTCGGGCTTCAAGGTCGAAGCACCGGCCAGTTCCGGGTATAGGATGGCCGGGCGCAGATTGGCGAACAGCTTCAGGTTCTTGCGCAGGCCCAGGATTGCCTGCTCCGGGCGCAGGGAACGCTCCAGCGTATCGTATTTCCAGTCGCCCACTGCGCCGAACAGGATGGCGTCGGCTTGCTGCGCCAGTTTCAGCGTCGCGTCAGGCAGCGGGTGGCCGTGTGCGGCATAGCCGGCACCGCCAACGTCGGCCGATTCCATTTCAAACGATTCGCCGAGGCAATTCAATACGCGCACGGCCTGTGCGACGATTTCCGGGCCTATCCCGTCTCCGGGCAAAATTGCTATTTTCATTGTCATACTTTACATTCAATATAATTTGTCGTGTCTATATCGTCATTTTGTATCGATAAATCCGTCAAATTGACAATTTGACGCCACATAACCATCTTTTTGTATTGTGCAGAAACGCGATCATACCAAATTGCCGCTGTTTTCACACCCACGCCGCATCAAAAATCACAAACTTCCCCAGGATGATTTTCTGCTACCCTCGCCTCGCGGCGTTACCATCCATTAAAAATAGGGCAAACCCATGTCACATCTGTCGTGCAAACCCATCGTTGCATGTATCTGGCTCACTTCGTTGACAATCCCTTTCGTCGCTTATGCCGCGCCCGATTTAAAGAGCGAGATGAGATTGCAAATTTCCCGCTACCAGAATGGCGCGTCGGCAGCAGCACTTGGCGCACCGTCTGCGAGCAAACTGATTGCAGACAGCTCAGCGAAATTTTCCGCCTTGCTCGACGCCGCGGCACATGGCGGACAACTCGGCACCTGTACCATTGCACGGCCCGCGCAGGCCACCCAGGAAAAGCTGGAGCGCCTGGGCCAGGCATGGGCCGTCTTTCAGCGCGCCGGTTCAGCCATCGTGCAAAACCAGGCCGGCATGCAATCCGTCGCAAATGCCGTCGAAACAATCAATCAAACCGAACCCGATGTGCTCGAGTCGGCCTTGGTCGTTGCCTCTCTCTCAAGCACGCGCGACACTGCGCCGCAAAACATCCATGCCGCTTCGATGTTGGCATTTCGACTGGAGCGCTTTGTCAAAAGCGCCAACCGCTTGCTGCTGGAGCCGACTGCCAATCCGATTGAGGCATTCCTCGTTCAAAAAGAATCGCAAACCCTGAGCACCAGTATCACCGACCTCGTCGAGGGATCTGCATCATCGAAGATCGTCAAATCCAAATCCGACGTGCAATCGCAACTGCATGTATTGGCAAAAAAAATCCAGCGTGACATGGATGCAGCGGCACTGATCAACAGTAACTTGCAGGCCCTGGCACTGACCAAGCAAAGCATCGCTTACGTCAACGATCATGGCGAAGAACTTTACTCAAAAATCCAGGAGCTCGGCGAAGACCTTGCGCAAGCATCCACCTGTCGTTGACGTCAGACCGGCCGAACAGCCAGGTTTACAACCATGTTCACAGCTTGATTCAGGCGCCAATCACATTGCTGAGCCATGGTTGCGCAGCCAAATGCCGTTCTTCATAGGCACGGATCAAATCGGATTGACGCAGGGTCAGTCCGATGTCATCGAGACCGTTCAACAGGCAATATTTACGGAAGTCATCGACTTCAAACGGATAGGCGAGCGAAGCATTGCTCGTCGCAACGACTTGCCGCTCCAGATCGACTACCAGGCGATAGCCGGGGAAGGCGCGTACCTCATTGAACAGATGCTCTATCTGCGCCTCGGTGAGGACGATAGGCAATAGCCCGTTCTTATAGCAATTGTTGAAGAAAATGTCGGCAAAGCTCGGCGCGATGATGGCGCGAAAGCCGAATTGATCGAGCGCCCACGGCGCGTGTTCGCGCGAAGAGCCGCAGCCGAAATTCTTACGCGTCAGGAGAATGCTCGCGCCCTGATAGCGCGGCTGATTCAGTACGAAATCGGGGTTAAGCGGACGCTTGCTGTTGTCACGGCCAGGCTCGCCCTGGTCGAGATAACGCCATTCATCGAACAGATTGGGGCCGAAACCGGTGCGCTGGATGGATTTCAGAAATTGCTTCGGGATGATCGCGTCGGTGTCGACGTTGGCGCGATCAAGGGGGGCAACCAGGCCCTCGTGTACGGTGAACTGTTTCATGCAGAATTCCAGGCGATAAACTGTTTTTGCGGTTGTCGGGTGAGTGTTTGGGCAATGTCCGTCTATAGGCTGCGGATATCGACGAAGTGCCCGGCAATTCCGGCAGCAGCTGCCATGGCAGGGCTGACCAGATGCGTGCGTCCGCCGGCACCTTGCCGCCCTTCGAAATTGCGGTTCGAGGTCGAGGCGCAACGCTCGCCAGGCTCCAGGCGGTCGGCGTTCATGGCGAGGCACATCGAGCAGCCCGGCTCGCGCCATTCGAAACCGGCATCCTTGAAGATGCGATCAAGACCTTCGCGCTCGGCCTGTTCCTTGACCAGACCCGAGCCAGGCACAACCATCGCCAGACGCACGTTGGAAGCGCGGAACTTGCCGCGCACAACGGCGGCGGCGGCGCGCAAATCCTCGATGCGCGAATTGGTGCATGAACCGATGAAGACCTTGTCGATGCGGATGTCGGTAATCGCGGTATTGGGCTTCAAGGCCATGTAGACCAATGCCTTTTCCATGGCATCGCGCTTGACGGCGTCCTTTTCCTTGTCCGGATCGGGCACGCGGCCGTCAACCGCCACCACCATTTCGGGCGACGTGCCCCAGGTGACTTGCGGGACAATGTCGGCGGCGTTCAGGGTGACGACCATATCGAAGCGCGCACCGGCGTCGGAATGCAGCGTGCGCCAGTAATCGACTGCGCGGTCCCAATGTGGGCCGACCGGCGAGAACGGCCTGCCCTTGACGTAATTGATGGTGGTGTCGTCCACGGCTATCATGCCGGCCCGTGCGCCCGCTTCGATTGCCATGTTGCAGACGGTCATGCGGCCTTCCATCGACAGGGCACGAATGGCGCTGCCGGCAAATTCAATTGCATAACCGGTGCCGCCTGCCGTGCCGATGCGGCCGATGACGGCCAACACAATATCCTTGGCGGTGACGCCGGGACGGATTTGACCGTCCACCTGGATCAGCATCGCTTTCGATTTCTTGGTCAGCAAAGTCTGGGTCGCCAACACATGCTCGACCTCGGACGTGCCGATACCATGCGCCAGCGCGCCGAAAGCGCCATGCGTCGAGGTATGCGAATCGCCGCACACGACGGTCATGCCGGGCAACGTCGCCCCTTGCTCCGGTCCGATCACATGCACGATGCCTTGCCGCTTGTCGCGCATGTTGAAGTAAGTCAGGCCATATTCCTTGGCGTTGCCGTCCAGCGTTTCAACCTGCAGGCGCGACACCGGGTCGGCAATGCCGTCGATGCGGTCGGTGGTCGGCACGTTGTGATCGGCCACAGCGAGGTTGGCCGAAACGCGCCACGGCCTGCGGCCAGCGATTTTCAGCCCCTCAAAGGCTTGCGGACTGGTTACTTCATGGACCAGATGGCGATCGATGTACAAAATAGTGGTGCCGTCGTCGCCGGTATGAACTACATGCGATTCCCAGAGTTTGTCGTAGAGCGTTTGAGCCATGGATCAGTCGAAGCCGGAGAGCAGTGATGCGGGTTGATGAGGGGGTTGGTTTTATTATGCCATATTTGTGCATCGCAATAGCACAAACGCGTTCATTGCGCCGCGATGGTGCATTTCCAGTGCGGTGCGGATGGAAAAATGGCACGGACGTACCAGTAAACCCGGCCACGAAGCATGGCAGGTGCGTGTCAGTAAGCGACAGCTTGTTGTTGACGATATGTAAATATGGCCGCGACCCAAGCCCCGAGCGCCAACAAGGCCGCCGCCAGGAATACCGCCCTGCCGTTGGCCTCATCCCACAGCAGGCTGAGGACAAGGCCCCCGAAACTGCCGCCCAGGCCGTAGGAAATACTGACATACAGGGCCTGGCCGCGCGCCTGCAGCGGCCCGCTGAACCAGCGCTGCATGGTCATGACGGATGCAGAATGATGTGCAGCAAACGTTGCCGCGTGCAGCACCTGCGCCAGCAACAGCAGCGCCAACGATTGCGCGCCCAGGCCGATCATGAGAAAACGCACGCAGGCGACAGCGACCGCTGCCAGCATGATGAACCTGACGCCGAGACGGCGAAATAAAGGCGCCTGGCAATAAAAGAAGACTATTTCGGCTACCACCCCGAGCGACCACATCAGACCGATCACGGTTTTGCTGTAGCCGAGCTGTGCCAGATAGAGCGAATAAAATATATACAGCGCGGCGTGCGCCGCCACCATGAGAAAGGTGGAGAGGAAGAAGGTTTGCACTTCCCGGCGTTGCAACACGCTGCGTATCGAAGGGGTATCGTGATGCAATGGCACATGCGGCGTCTCCCGCAGGTACAGGCTGGCCAGCAACACGAGGGCGAGCAGGCTCCAGCATAGCCAGGGCATGTTGCCGATGCCCCAGAAGTCGAGCAGGCGCCCGCCGCCGGCCACGGCCAGGATGAATCCAACCGAGCCCCATAGGCGCAGCCGGCCGTATTGCGTCAAATCGCCGCGCATTTCGGCGAGCATCAAGGCGTCCGACAAGGGCGCCTGTGCACCGGTGCAGGTGTTCAATGCAAACATGACGACAAAGAACACGGCAAAACTCTTGCCCAGCCAAAGGCCGGAAAAAATGATCAGTGCGGCGAAGGCCGTCAAGCGCAGCACGTTGACGCGGCGCTGGGTGTGGTCCGCCACCCAGGCCCACATGCCGGGGCCGAAAATACGCGTCACCTGCATCAGCGACATGAGGATGCCGATCTCGGCCGCCCCCATGCCGCGATCGGCAAAGTATAGGCCGGCGTAGGGGGTAAACGACCCTACGTAAGCGTAATAGGCGAAAAAGAATAGGGCAAAACTGAACGAACGCACTGACAGCTCAGCTGTCGGCTCAGGAAGCGATGGACGGCGGTGGTGCCGGCGAATCCAGGTGCCCGGCTATTTGCGGCGTATCGACTTTCACGTCACCGCATTGGGCACGGTGACGCAAGGCATGGTCCATCAGCACCAGCGCCAGCATGGCCTCGGCAATGGGTGTGGCACGGATGCCGACACACGGGTCGTGCCGGCCATGGGTTTCGACCATCACGGATTGACCGTTCTTGTCGATCGAATGGCGTGGCGTGCGGATGCTTGAGGTCGGCTTGATCGCGATGGAGACGGTAACGTCTTGCCCAGTTGAGATGCCGCCCAGCACACCGCCTGCGTTATTGGTGACGAATCCGCCCGGAGTCAGCTCGTCGCCATGCACAGTGCCCTTCTGCGCGACGCTGGCGAACCCGGCGCCGATTTCGACTCCCTTGACGGCGTTGATGCCCATCATGGCGTAGGCGATGTCGGCATCGAGCTTGTCGTAAATCGGCTGACCCAATCCAACCGGCACGTTTTGCGCCACCACGTCAATGCGCGCGCCGCAGGAATCGCCGGCTTTGCGCAAATTGTCCATATAAGCTTCCAACTGCTCGATGATGGAAGCGTTGGCACTAAAGAAGGGATTATTCGCAACATGGCCCCATGATTCGAAGGGAATGGCGATCTCGCCCAGCTGGCTCATGCAACCCTTGAACGTGGTGCCGTATTTTTCAAACAACCATTTTTTGGCAATTGCTGCAGCGCCCACAACGGGCGCGGTCAGACGCGCCGAAGAACGGCCGCCGCCGCGCGGATCGCGGATGCCGTACTTGTGCCAGTAGGTGTAATCGGCATGGCCGGGGCGGAAGGTTTCGACGATGTTGCCGTAATCCTTGCTGCGCTGATCTTCATTGCGGATCAAGAGCGCAATCGGCGTGCCGGTGGTCTTGCCTTCGTAGGTACCGGAAAGAATCTCTACCGTATCGGACTCCTGGCGCTGGGTCACGTGGCGCGAAGTGCCGGGCTTGCGCCGATCCAGTTCAGGTTGAATATCTGCGGCAGACAATACCAGTCCAGGAGGGCAGCCATCAATCACGCAACCGATCGCCGGACCGTGGGATTCGCCAAACGTCGTGACCGTGAAAAGCGTACCGAAAGTATTGCCAGACATGATAACCAGATTCCAAACATTCGAAGTGAGACATTCTACCAGCGCGCTGCGCGTCAACTGGACTGCGGCAATAAAAATTTCTGCTACGTCTCTGATTTATTTGAACATTTGTGAAAGAGTGCGACCGCCAAGAATTGAAAATGTGGCGCGGCAGATAAAGCAATGCCGAATTGAGAGCATTTTATGCAACATTTACAGTAATACCTATATACTGTTTCTCTACGAGAATTCCCTGGATTCTGGAGAAACGATGAGCGAACCTGTCATCCCACCTGAGGACGATCTCGTCTTTATCGATGAGACCGTACCGGTCGGCAGTCCGTCAATTGCAGCCACGCAAAACGTGTGGCGCATCATGATCATCGATGACGATGCCGACGTCCACTCGGCCACGACGTTCGCCCTCGGCAATCTGGAAATGCAAAACCGGCCCCTGGAATTCTTGCACGCCTATTCCGCTGCCGAAGCACGCGCCATGCTCAAGGTGGAGCTGGATGTGGCGGTGATCCTGCTCGACGTGGTGATGGAACAGGAAGACGCCGGCTTGCTGCTGGTGCGCCACATTCGCGAAGTGCTCGGCATGTCGGAAGCGCGCATCATCCTGCGTACCGGGCAGCCCGGCTACGCCCCCGAAATCGACGCGATTCGCGATTTCGACATCAATGATTACAAAACAAAATCCGAACTCACGCGCATCAAGCTGTTTACGACCGTGACGGCGGCGATCCGTTCTTACGAACAGATTCGGGCGATCAATGCGAGCCGGCGCGGCCTCGATCTGATCGTGCGCGCCAGCACCGCCTTGATGGCGCAGCATGGCCTGGAAAATTTTGCCGCCGGCGTGATCATGCAGATCGCGGGACTATTGAGCCTGCAGCCGGAGGGATTGCTTTGCGCGCAGGAAGATCAGTTGGGCGATACCGGCAGCCTGATCGTGATCGCCGCCGCCGGCCATTACCGCGACCTGATCAACAAGCCGATCAGTGCCGTGCACGACAAACGCATCCAGACTGCACTCATACAAGCCATCCGTGAACGCAATAATATCTACGGCGCAGATTTTACCTCGCTCTACTTCACCGGCAATGCCGGTCGCCATTTCACCGCATTCCTCAACACCGGCACCGAGTTGAGTGAAATTGACCGGCGTCTGCTTGAGGTATTTTGCAGCAACATCTCGGTCGGGCTCGACAACGTCGAACTCGTCACGCGCCTGCACAATTTCGCTTTCTACGATACGCTGACCAAGCTGCCGAACCGGACCCGCCTGCTGGAATTGCTCAACGAATTGCTGCAGCGCGATTCCAAGGGCGACATGACCCTCGCGTTGATCGATATCGACCATTTTGCCGAAACCAACGACGCACTCGGTCACAAATTCGGCGATCTCCTTCTGCTGGCAATCAGCAGCCGTCTGCAGGCCCATCTGGGTAGCGAATTGACACTGTCCAGAGTGGGTGGCGACACCTTCGGCCTGCTTGGGCATGGCGACCGTGTCAACCCGCAAAACATCCTGGCCCAGTTTGAGTCGCCGTTCCACATCGACGGCCAGGACGTGCAATTGTCATCCACCGTCGGCCTGTTGCGTCTGGCCGAATACGACGGCACCGGCACCGACGCGCTGAAAGATGCCGATATCGCCTTGAAGCGCGCCAAATTGCGCCAGCGCGCGGGACACTCTTATTTCTCGCGCAGCATGGGCGTGGATATTCGCGAGCGGGTGCGCATGATGTATGCGTTGCGCTCCGCCTTCGAAGCGGGCGAACTGTTTGTCGTGTACCAACCGGAAATCAACCTTGCCACGCGCAAAACGGTGGGTGCTGAAGCGCTGCTGCGCTGGAAGATGGCGGACGGCACCTTCATTCCGCCGGACCGTTTTATCCCCATTGCCGAATACTCCGGCCTGATTGTGGAAATGGGCGAGTGGGTGATGCGCGAAGCCTGCAGCGAACTGGTGCGCCTGCGTGCTGCGGGGCATACCGAGTTCATGATGTCGATCAACGTGTCGCAGGCCCAGTTCCGCCATCCGCATTTCCTCGACACGCTCACGCGCGCCCTGCGCGACTCCGGTGCGCCGGCGCGCTGGGTCGAACTCGAGATCACTGAATCGATGGCGATGGAAGAACCGGATCTCTTGATCGAATTGCTCGGCATGATCAAGGAAACCGGTGTCAGCATTGCAATCGACGATTTCGGCACCGGATTTTCGTCGCTCAGTTATCTGCAGCGCCTGAAAGTCGACAAATTGAAGATCGACCGCGCCTTCGTCACAGAAATTACCGGATCGTCGCGCGGCTCAAGCATCGCCGAGATGGTGATCCAGTTGGGCCGCAACCTGGGTCTGCATGTGATTGCCGAGGGCGTGGAGGACGAGCGCCAGGCGCAAATCCTGGCCGCACTCGGCTGCGAACTGGCACAAGGCTATTTGTTTGCCAAGCCGATGACCGCCCCCCTGCTGACTTCCTGGTTGAGCGGCGGCGCAACTTGATCGAAGCCGCCACACCCTACCGCCCACATAGACCGTTTATGCGGATTCGCCGCCACGCGACAGGATAATCGAATGTTCAAGCAAACCCTCACCCTGCGCCGCGCGATTGTGTTGGTCGTGGTGTTGGGTTTGCTGATTCCTGCCGTTTTGATCACCGGGTATTCCTGGTTCGAGGTATATGATCGCGACGTGCAGAAGCGCACCAATGAATTGCTGCAGCAGAACGCCGACGTGCTGGCCAACGGCATGCAGGAACCTTTGTGGAACATCAATACCGAGAGCGGCAGCGCCCTGCTCGATGCCATGATGACGCGCAACGAAGACATCGTGCGCATCGAAGTGCGCGATACTGCCCTGGGCATCTTCGTGCACGAAGAGCGCCCAGAACGGCGCATCGGCTACACTGCCTCGACGGAAAAACAGGTCGTCTATCGCGGCAGTGTGATTGGCTCGGTCCAGATCGAAGTGGGCAGCACGCGCCTGCGCCGCATTCTCGTTGAAGGACTGCAGCAGCAATTTGCGGCACTCGCGGCGCAGATCGTGCTGTCCATCGTGTTGATCCTCATTTTGCTCGAAAAACGTCTGGTCGGGCCGCTGCAGCGATTGGGGAAAGGCGCCGAACGCCTGGCCGGGCGCGAGCTCGACATGCCGTTTACCTGGTCCAGGCTCGATGAAATCGGGCTGTTGAGCCGGCGCCTGGAAGCGACACGGATCAGCCTGCGTTCCTTGTTCAAGGAGCTCGATCAAAAGAATCAGGAACTGGAGCAGGACATCGACAAGCGCAAGCGTGTCGAGCAGGAATTGCACGAACGCGAGGCGCGTTTTCGCGCCCTGGTCGAACAGAGTCCGATTGCCATCATCGAATGGGATCATGCGCACCGCGTCATCGAATGGAATGCTGCCGCCGAGCGCATCTTCGGTTATTCGCGCGAAGAGGCCATTGGTCAGGATGCCAGTTTCATCAATATCGGCGGTACAAGCCCCATGCAAAGTGCCGGCATCGCGTCGCTTGACGGTGATGGCCTGGGCCACAACGTTGCGGAAAACATGCGAAACGACGGCCAGATCATCGTTTGCCAATGGAGCCATGCCCAGATCGACGACGAATCCGGCCACACAGGGCGCCTGCTCTCCATGGCAGAGGATATTACCGAGAAGCGCCGTGCCGAAGACGCACAACGCCTGTCTGAAGCCAAGTTTGCCGGGGCCTTCCAATGCAATCCGGATTCGGTGTCGATCACGCGGCTGTCCGACGGTGTATTCCTCGACGTCAATCAGACATTCGAAAAAACCACCGGCTATCTGCACGACGAATGGCTCGGAAAAAATGCGTTGGAACTGAACCTGTGGCAATACCCTGAGGAAAACGACGTCTTGATCGGCCAGTTGAACATGTTCAAGATGGTGCGTGACTACCCTTGGACCATGCGCACCAAGACCGGCGAGCTGCGCAGTTGCATGAGTAACGCCACCATTTTTGCGGTCGGCCAGGAGTTGTATCTGCTGGCCGTGATCCGCGACGTCACCGACCAGTACCTCATGGAGGCGCAGAAGGCCGAAGCCGATCGCGCGCTGCTGCGCCTGGCCCAAGGCACGCAGGAGCTGGCCGGCGAATCCTTCCTCGACTCGCTGGTGGCCGACCTCGCTTCGGCATTGCGTGTTACCCGCGCATTCATAGGGTTGAATTCGGACCAGCACCCGGGTCGCATCAGAACCGTGGCCGCCTACGAAAATGGCCAGTTGGTGCCGAATTTCGAATATGACATACCGGGGGCGCCGTGCGAATTTGTCATGGAAGGCGACATCTGTGTTTTTACCAGCGGGGTGCAGGACAAGTTTCCCAAAGATCTCGCCCTGGCGCAGGGCGCATGGGAAAGCTACGCAGGCGCGCCTTTGCGCGACCGGGAGGGAAATACGATCGGTGTGCTGACCGTGATGCATACCCAACCGCTGGGCAATGCCGACCTCGTGAAATCCCTGCTGCAGGTTTTCAGCGAACGTGCCTCGTCCGAACTTGAACGCAAGCGCGCCGAAGAGGCACTGCGCAGCAGCGAAGAACGTTTCTCGACGATATTCCAGTCGTCACCGGTCGCGATGTTCCTCACCGAAGAGGCGCGTGACTACGAAATCTATGATGTCAACGGTGCCTTCGAGCGCCTGTTCAAGCGTACGCGCGACGAAGTTTCCGGGAAAAACACGCTGGAACTTGGCATGTATCTGGATCCGCAGTCGCGTGTCAACGTGATCCGTGGCGTGCGCGAAAATGACACATTGCATCAGCACGAATACTGGATGGTGCGCGGCGACGGCGGCAAGGTATTGGTTCAACTTTCCGTTCAGACCTTCGTGCTGCGCAATGAAAAATTCGTGATTTATGCCTGTGAAGACGTAACGGACAAGCGCCGCATCGAAAAGGAAATCCTCGAACTCAATGCCAACCTTGAACAACGCGTGATTGAGCGCACCGACGAATTGCAGCGGGCCAACATGGAACTGGCTGCAACCCTGACCACCCTCAACATGGCGCAGGAGGAACTGGTGCGCAGCGAAAAGCTGGCCGCGCTCGGTTCCCTTGTGGCAGGCATCGCGCACGAACTCAATACGCCGATTGGCAACAGTCTGATGGTGGCAAGCACCCTGGTCGACCAGACCCGCACCCTGACGGAGGGATTCGCCGACGGAAGCGGCATGAAACGCTCGACCCTCGACGCCTACCTGAAAGACTCGGCCAAGGCCGGCGATATTCTGGTGCGCAACCTGTTCCGAGCAGCCAATCTCGTCACCAGCTTCAAGCAGGTTGCCGTGGACCAGACCAGTTCGCAGCGCCGCACGTTCGCGCTCTCCGAAGTCGTGTCGGAAATCCTTTTGACCTTGTCGCCGACCTTGCGCAAAACCGCATTCGAGGTGACGCAGGATATTCCCGACGATCTGGTGCTCGACAGTTACCCAGGGCCGCTCGGCCAGGTGATCACCAATCTGGTCAATAACGCACTGCTGCACGGTTTTGAAGGGCGCAGCACGGGCAAGGTTTCGCTCTCCGCCTTGCTCAATCGGGAGGGCTTGATCGAATTATCGGTCAGGGACGACGGTGTCGGAATTCCTGCAGCCAACCTCAATCGCATCTTTGACCCGTTTTTTACCACCAAGCTCGGCGCAGGCGGTTCGGGCCTTGGATTGAACATCACGCACAATATTGTGACCGGCGTGCTGGGGGGCAAAGTGCGGGTGCAGAGTGAAGTCGGCTCGGGAACCACATTCGTGCTGACTTTACCTACTGCCGCACCGCAATTGCAGGCGGAGGATGTAGGCTTGCAGAACGCGGCGCCCAGGTAGCCGGTACGCGTCCGCCGAGGCAGGCACTCCGGTTAAATCCGCTGCATGTTAAGCGTTGCGTGTGCTCACAGAATCTTGGTTGCGACCCACCATGCGACCGCTGCCACAAACGCGGAGGCCGGAATCGTCAAAATCCAGGCCCACACGATGTTCCCGGCCACCCCCCACCGAACCGCAGACATCTTTTGCGACGCCCCGACGCCGACAATTGCACCCGTGATGGTATGCGTGGTCGACACAGGCACGCCGAGTGCAGTGGCGATGAACAGCGTGAACGCGCCGCCTGTCTCTGCACAAAAGCCGCCAACAGGCTTGAGTTTGGTGATCTTTTGGCCCATGGTTTTGACGATGCGCCAGCCGCCGAATAATGTGCCCAGGCTGATGGCCGTATAGCAGCAGACGATAACCCACATCGGCACGCCGTCATTGACACCGATTTGGTCGGCGGCGATCAGCAGCATCCAGATGATGCCGATGGTTTTTTGCGCATCGTTGCCGCCGTGTCCCAGGCTGTACATTGAAGCCGAAATCAATTGCAGGCGGCGAAACCATTTGTCGATGCGGCGCGGCGTGGTGCCGATGGTGAGCCACGACACGAGCACCATCATCATCGCACCGAGTATGAAGCCGAGCAAAGGAGAGAGCACGATGAAGACAATGGTCTTGATCAGACCTTGCGCCACCAGCGCCCCGGTGCCCGACTTGGCAACCGCCGCGCCGACCAGGCCGCCGATCAGTGCATGCGACGACGAAGACGGAATCCCGAAATACCAGGTGACGAAATTCCAGAATACGGCGCCGGTCAATGCGCCGAACACGACAAACTGATCGACCACGCCGGGATCAATCGTGCCCTTTCCGACGGTGGCAGCAACCGTGAGCGGGAACACGAGGACGGCGATGAAATTGAACACGGCAGCCATGGCCACTGCCGTGTGCGGCTTGAGCACGCGCGTTGACACGACGGTGGCAATCGCGTTGGCGGCGTCATGAAACCCGTTCATGAAGTCGAACAGCAAGGCGAGTCCAATCAGCAACGAGAGAGTGACGACACCGATATGTATGGTATGCATGGTTTTCCGGTTTGTTGTTGCAGCGCCTGCCGGAGCATCGAGGCAGCGCGCAGTTGCGTGCGGGCGGTCAGGCGTTTTCGACGATGATGCCTTCGATGATGTTGGCGACATCTTCGCAGCGGTCCGTGACGGTCTCGAGAATCTCGTAGATCGCCTTGAGCTTGATCAGGGTGCGCACATCCGGCTCGTCGCGGAACAGCTTGGACATGGCGGCGCGCATGACGTGGTCGGCATCGGATTCAAGGCGATCGATCTCGCCGCAAATCGTCAGGATCTGGCGCGAGTTGTCCATGTTGTGCAACAGGCTGACGGCCTGCTTCATCTTTTCGGCGCAGGCCAGGCTCAATTCGGCCAGGCGACGCGCTTCTGCGGTCGTGGCCTTGATGTCGTAGAGCGAAATGGTTTGGGCGCCATCTTCCAACAGGTCGAGCACGTCGTCCATGCGGGTGATCAATTGGTGAATGTCATCACGATCAATCGGCGTGATGAATGTCTTGTGCAGCAATTCGATGGTTTCATGCGTTACCTTGTCAGCCTGCTTTTCCAGGCTCTCAATGGCGTGCATGCGGATTTCCAGATCGTCGAAATTGGTCATCAAGCCAACCATCTCGGTCGCGCCCTTGACGCACAAATCGGCATGTTGCACAAACAACTCAAAGAACTTGCCTTCGCTCGGCATCAATCGTCCAAACATAATTCCCCCACTAAACGTTTTATATTCCGGTGCCTGCAAGCGGCACAAAATGTTTGCTGCATTCGCTCTGCTACGTTCGCTTTGCTGCATTCGTCATGCCAGATCATCGCGCCCGGCTCAACATCAATCCCCCTGGTACGTCGCCAGGCTACCTGCGTAATTGTCGAATTTGGTATATTGGCCGAGGAAAGTCAGGCGCACGGCACCAATCGGACCGTTACGCTGTTTGCCGATGATGATTTCGGCCGTGCCCTTGTCCGGCGAGTCGGGGTTATAAACTTCATCGCGATAAATGAACAGAATCACGTCGGCGTCCTGCTCGATGGCGCCCGATTCTCGCAAGTCGGACATGACCGGGCGCTTGTTCGGCCGCTGTTCCAGCGAGCGGTTCAACTGCGAAAGTGCAATGACCGGGCAATTGAGCTCCTTCGCCAGACCCTTCAAGTTACGCGAAATTTCCGAAATTTCGGTGGCGCGGTTTTCACCGGCGTTGTTGGCCGACATCAGTTGCAGGTAGTCGACGATGATCAGGCCGAGCTTGCCGCATTGGCGCGCCAGGCGGCGTGAGCGCGCGCGCAATTCAATCGAGGAGAGCGCCGGCGTCTCGTCGATGTAAAGCTGCGCATCGTTCATTTTCTGGATTGCATGCGTCAGGCGCGGCCAGTCTTCGTCCACCAGGCGGCCGGTGCGCAGGCGATGCTGGTCGAGCCGTCCGACCGATCCCAACATACGCATGGCCAATTGCGCACCGCCCATTTCCATGGAAAACACGGCAACTGGCAATCCGCTTTCGATGGCGACGGTTTCGCCGATATTGATCGAGAACGCCGTTTTACCCATCGACGGGCGGCCGGCCACGATGACCAGGTCGCCCGGCTGCAAACCGGAAGTCATGCGGTCGAGATCGACAAAGCCTGTGGGCACGCCGGTGATATCGCTGGTGCTGTCGCGGTTATACAGTTCATCAATGCGCTCGACCACTTGCGTGAGCAGCGGCTGAATCGCCTGGAAACCTTGCGCGCCGCGCGAACCTTCTTCCGCAATGGCAAAGATCTTGGACTCGGCCGCGTCGAGCATCTGCTTGACTTCCTTGCCCTGCGGCGAGAAAGCATCGCCCGAGATTTCATCGGCGACGGTAATCAGCTTGCGCAGCACGCCTCGGTCGCGAACGATTTCGGCGTAGTGGCGAATATTGGCGGCCGACGGCGTGTTTTGTGCGAGGGCATTGAGATAGCTCAAGCCGCCAACGTCTTCCGCCTTGGCGGTAGCGGACAGCGATTCGAATACGGTGATGACGTCGGCCGGACGCGAGTTATTGATCAGCTTGACGATGTGCTGAAAAATAATGCGATGGTCGTAGCGATAAAAATCTGTTTCGCGCACGAAATCGGCGATGCGATCCCATGCAGCATTGTCCAGCAGCAAGCCACCCAGGACAGATTGCTCGGCCTCGATCGAATGCGGTGGTACGCGCAGGGATTCTAACTGTGGATCGGGTCTGGTGGCCATGAAGCGCTATCCTAGATTCCTTAGTTGGACAGGTGCAAGTGTGCGTTTTTCCGGCTTTCTGGCAACGCGCGACGACGACGCAGACGTCCGTCTGCTAGAAGGAGCAAGGCAGCCAGGGAGCCGGAAAAATGTGCAATTGCGCCTGTAGCGCTCTCGCTCAATCCGTGACGGTTAATGGATTCGTGAAAGTAATTTATCATCCGGCCGTTCAGGTAATTTCAAGCGGTCAACTAAGGAGTCTGGGATTATACAGTTTCGATGGAGCTACAAGAGTCCGTGACACGAATATTACAAAGGAAGTGAATTTCGAATTAACGAACTTGCAATATTGTTTTCAATTACCGAAGTGCGAAGGAGAATGACGTAAAAAAAGCCGGACGCATCCGGCTTTTCTCTATTCCCCGAAGGAAATCAAGCGTGTTCGCCGAGCACCGAAACGGTGACGTCAACGACGACGTCGGTGTGCAAAGCAACAGCAATGGTTTGATCGCCAACGACCTTGAGCGGGCCTTGCGGCATGCGCACTTGCGCCTTCTCAACCGGGAAGCCTTGCTTGGTCAGGGCTTCGGCGATGTCGAAGTTAGTGACCGAACCAAACAGACGGCCATCGACGCCGGCCTTTTGCGAAATCTGAACGGTCAGACCGGCCAGCTTTTCGCCTTGGGCTTGGGCTTCGGCCAATTTGGCGGCAGCAGCTTTTTCCAGCTCGGCGCGTTTTGCTTCGAATTCGGCGATGGCCGAAGTCGTAGCACGACGTGCCTTGCGTTGCGGGATCAGGAAGTTACGCGCGAAACCGTCTTTGACTTTGACGACTTCACCGAGGTTGCCGAGATTGACGACTTTTTCCAACAGAATGACTTGCATGTTTTTCTCCAGATTCGTGTAATTGGATGTGTCGTCAATTACGCAGTGTGCAGATCGGTGTACGGCAACAAGGCGAGGTAACGCGCGCGCTTGATTGCAGTGTCAACCTGACGTTGATAGTGGGCCTTGGTGCCGGTCAGGCGGGCTGGCATGATCTTGCCGTTTTCCTGAACGAAATCCTTCAGGGTGTCGACGTCCTTGTAGTCCACTTGTTCAACGTTTGCAGCGGTGAAGCGGCAGAATTTCTTGCGCTTGAACAGCGGATTTTGCTGTTGGCGTTTTTGCTTGAGTTTAAGCTTGTTCTTGTCGAATTTTTTACCGAATGCCATGGTGGGCTCCTGTATCTAAAAAATGGGCGTCTCTAAGCGAGACTCTCGAAATCAATGATGTGAAACACGAGGCTTTTGCTGTTGCGGTTCTTGCGTGCCAGGAAACCGGTGAACTGAAAACTCCCGCCCAAATCGGCTTGACTGAATCGCCCTGAAATTTCGCCTGCTGCTTGCGCGACAACTTCAAATTCGATCAATCTCGGGATACCTGCCTCTAACTGTTCCGAGCGATGCAGCAATTTTGCTGTAACGATCGGGATGCCGGCCGGTGTATAACGCAATACGTCGCGTTCGGCGATGGCAGCTACGAGTTGAAGGCGATTTTCCAGTTTGTTTGTGTTCCTGATTTGCAAAGATCAAATACCGCAATTAGGCAGCAGGCGCCTCCGTGCGATGGCTCTTGGCAGCATCTTCCTTCTGCACAGCCTTCATCATCGGCGACGGTGCGGTCTCGGCCTTCTTCATCTTGACGGTCAGATGGCGCAGGACTGCATCGTTGAACTTGAAGCCGGTTTCGATTTCGACCAGAGTTTCGTTGTCGCACTCGATGTTCAGGCAAACATAGTGTGCTTTGGCGAGCTTCTGGATCATGTAAGCCATCTGGCGACGACCCCAGTCTTCAACACGGTGAACCTTACCGCCGCGAGTAGTGACGATGCCCTTGTAACGCTCGATCATCGCTGGCACTTGCTCGCTTTGGTCCGGATGGACGATAAATACGATTTCATAATGACGCATAGCAACTCCTTATGGACAGATTAAGGGGAGTCCCCAGGAACCGTAGCGAGCAGTTCAAGATCTGACCGAGAAGCGCAACCGTGCTGGTGCACGGTGAGCATCGCAGGCCGGATATTGAGCTGCGCAGCAGGTTCATGGGGATTCCCCAGTGCCCACCCCGGCGTCGGACAGGTGTGGGAAGAGGAAAACCCAAGACTATACTAGGTTTCAACGCAAATCTCAATGCTTTCAAGCGCTTACCCCGAATTTCGACATGCAAAGCGTACTTTTCGCAGCCGCAAGGCAATGATTTGCTTGCAATTGTCGTAAGC
>DATBQE010000225.1:0-34577 GCA_036561005.1 Burkholderiaceae bacterium
GTGTCGGCCTTGGCCATCGCGCGTGATGCCTGGCGTGCGCGTTGACCAATTTGGGTCATGTATTGATTGATGTCCATGTGCTTGCAAATTTAACAGGGCTTGTATTTGCCCCCTCTCCCGCAGGCGGGAGAGGGTTGGGGTGAGGGCGCTTGCAAGAGCACATGTCTTGGCGAACCCCCTCACTCCCGGCCTCTCTCCCGCCCGCGGGAGAGAGGTGACGTATGCATGCGAAACTCGGTCGCACTATGTTCTGTTACTTATCTTACCCTACGCTACACCGGCACGCCGCGCGCAATGCGCAAGCCCAGTTCGCGCAAACTATCCCACGCGTCGCCCGCATGTTTCCTGGCGCGCAGGCCCTTGATCATCTTGTCGATCTGCGCCGCATCCTGAAGCGCCGCTTCCAGCGTCGACAGCCGGAGGCGCCGCAATGCCGGTTCCATCAGGCGTTCACGCGGGCCCCAGATGCGGTATTCCTTGAGCAGCATGCCGAGTTGCTTTCCCTCGGCCATGGCCGATTTCAACTTGAGCAGGGTGCGCACCTCTTCGGCCATGGCCCACAGCACCAGCGGCAGCGCCTCGCCTTCGCCTTGCAGGCCTTCCAGCATGCGCACCAGGCGGGCTACGTCGCCACCGAGCATGGCCTCATTCAGCTTGAACACATCGTAGCGCGCGACGTTCAGCACCGCGTCGTGGATCTGCTCGAATTCGAGCTTGCCCGGCGGATAGAGCAGGGCCAGCTTCTGGATTTCCTGATGCGCCGCCAGCAGGTTGCCTTCCACGCGGTCGGCGATGAAGGTGACACATTGCTTGTCCGCGCTATGGCCTTGCGCCGCCAGGCGTGTGCCGATCCAGACCGGCAACTGGGTGCGCTCGATCAAAGGAATGTCGATGAACACGGCTGCCTGCTGCAGGTTGGCGACCCAACTGGCTTTTTGCGTGGCCCAGTCGAGCTTGGGCAAGGTAATCAGCGTGACGTTGTCAGGGCTGAGTGAAGCGGTGTAGCTCTGCAATGCCTGGCCGCCATCCTTGCCCGGCTTGCCGGTGGGGATGCGCAATTCTATGAGCTTCTTGTCGCCGAACAGCGATTGCGACTGGTTGGCGACCATCAAGTCGCTCCATTTGAAACCGCGTTCGACTGTCATGACTTCGCGCTCGGAAAAACCTTGCGCGCGGGCCGCCTTGCGTATCTTGTCGGCCGCTTCGATGGCGAGCAAATGCTCGTCGCTCGCGATCACATATAGCGGCGCCAGCGGTTTGTTTACATGCGCATCGAGTGCGTCCGGCCGCAGTTGCATCGCGGCCTCATTCCTGCGGTTTCATGGCCGCGAGGCGGCGCAGCACTTGCTGGGCCAGGTCTGCCTGCATGTCGCGATACAGGGCATCGGCTTCCGCTTCCTTGGCCAATGCCAGCGCCGCATTGAAGCTCAGATCGCGCTTCAAGGTCAACGAAGTGGCTGGAATCAATTCGCGGTCCTGATTGTCGCGTACGCGGAACGTAAAGCGATAATACAGCGTGTACTCGACCACCTGCCCCTGGCCGTTCAGGGACAGCACGACGCGGTCGCGCTTCTCTGGCTGGATGACTTCAAGCACGGCCTCGGCCTTCTTCGGATCGGTAACGATCTCGGTACCGCCCGAGGCGAGTATGCTGCGCGCCATCGCCACTTCAAGCGGCGAATTGCTCGGCAGCCCGAGAAAGATGGACTTGACCGGGAGCTTGGTGTCGGCGGCGCCGCGCAGACGGAAGCCGCATCCGGACAGCACTCCCAGCATCAGCAAGACGACAACGATGTACGTGCTACGTTTGTTCCACATGTGTGTTCCCGGTTTTTGATCGCTTTTAATCGATTCGAACACCGCTGGTCAGGCAACAATATTGACCAGCTTGCCCGGCACAATGATGATCTTCTTTGGCGTGCCTTCAAGGAATTTCTTCACGCCTTCGTTGGCCAGCGCCGCCGCTTCGATGCTCGCCTTGTCCGCATCCTTGGCAACCTTGATGCTGCCGCGCAGCTTGCCGTTGACCTGGATCATCAATTCGATTTCAGCCTGATCCAGCGCGGCCGTATCGACTTGAGGCCATGCCGCATCGAGGATATCGCCGTGTTGGGCAGCAAAGCCAAGTTCCTGCCACAGCACGTGTGTGATGTGCGGTGCAATCGGATTGAGCAGGCGCAGGAAGATTGACAAGCCTTCGGCAGCGACTGCTTTGGCAGCAGCACTGTCGCCAAGCTTGGCCGCTTCCAGCGTGTTCAACATCTTCATGCATGCCGACACCACGGTGTTGTATTGGATACGCTTCAAGTCGTGATCGGCCTGTTGCAGGATCTTGTACACTTCGCGACGCAGCGTCTTCAGTTCTTCCGTCAGCGCGCTGGCGTCGATCGCGCCGGCATTGGTGACCGCACCGGCCTGGCTGTAGGCAAAATTCCATACGCGGCGCAGGAAGCGGTTCGCGCCTTCGACCCCGGTGCCCGACCATTCGAGTGTTTGCTCTGGAGGTGAAGCGAACATGGTGAACAGGCGGGCCGTATCGGCGCCGTACTGGTTGATCTGGGCTTGCGGATCGATGCCGTTGTTTTTCGACTTCGACATTTTTTCGGTGCCGCCGATGTGCACGGCAGCACCGTCCGACTTCAGTTTGGCCGCAGTCGGGCGCCCTTTGTCGTCCAGAGTCAATTCAACATCTTCCGGATTGAACCAGACATACTTGCTCGGTTCCGGCTCGCGGTAGTAGGTTTCGTTCAACACCATGCCTTGTGTCAGCAGGTTGGTGAACGGTTCGTCGAACTTGACCAGGCCGAAGTCGCGCATCACCTTGGTCCAGAAGCGCGCGTACAGCAAATGCAAAACAGCGTGCTCGATGCCGCCGATGTACTGGTCCATTGGCATCCAGTAATCGTTGCGCGCATCGACCATGCTTTCGCTGCTGCCGGGCGAGCAATAGCGCATGAAGTACCACGACGAATCGACGAAGGTATCCATCGTGTCGGTCTCGCGCCGCGCCGGCTTGCCGCATTGCGGGCAATCGACATGGAGGAACTTCTCGTGCTTGTTCAAGGGATTGCCGCTGCCGTCGGGCACGCAATCTTCCGGCAGGATCACCGGCAAGTCTTTTTCCGGGACCGGCACTGTGCCGCAATCGGCGCAGTGGATCATCGGGATCGGCGTGCCCCAATAGCGCTGGCGCGAAATGCCCCAGTCGCGCAGGCGGTAGGTGATCTTCTTTTCGCCTATGCCTTTGGCGGCGAGGTCGGCCGCAATCGCATCGACTGCAGCTTGATAGCTCATGCCATCGTACTTGCCGGAAGCGATGCAAGTACCGTCCTTGTCGCCATACCATTCCTGCCAGGCATCGGTCGAGTAGGTCTTGCCTTCGACGGCAACCACCTGTTTGATCGGCAGATTGTATTTCTTGGCAAAGGCAAAGTCGCGCTCGTCGTGCGATGGCACGCCCATCACGGCGCCGTCGCCGTAGGTGATCAGCACGTAGTTGCCGACCCACACTTCAACTTGCGCGCCGGTCAGCGGATGGGTGACGGATAGGCCAGTCGGCATGCCCTTCTTTTCCATCGTCGCCATGTCGGCTTCGATCACGCTGCCGAGCTTGCATTCGGCGATGAAGGCGGCCAGTGCCGGATTGTTCCTGGCTGCATGCGCGGCCAGCGCGTGTTCCGGCGCAACGGCGCAGAAGGTCACGCCCATGATGGTGTCGGCGCGCGTGGTGAATACCCACAATTTGCCGTCGTTGACGAGTTTTCCGTCGTCGGTGATGTTGTGCGGGAAGGCGAAACGCACACCGGTCGATTTGCCGATCCAGTTCGATTGCATCAGGCGTACGCGCTCGGGCCAGCCGGGCAACTTGGTTTCGACGTGTTCGAGCAACTCTTCGGCGTAGTCGGTGATCTTCGCGTAATACATCGGTATCTCGCGCTTTTCGATCGGTGCGCCTGAGCGCCAACCCTTGCCGTCGATGACCTGCTCGTTGGCCAGCACGGTCTGGTCGACCGGGTCCCAGTTCACCGTGCCGGTCTTCTTGTAGATGATGCCTTTCTCAAGCATTTTGAGGAACATCCACTGGTTCCACTTGTAGTATTCGGGCTTGCAAGCCGTCATCTCGCGCGACCAGTCGATGGCCAGGCCCATGGCCTTCATCTGCTCCTTCATATGCGCGATGTTGGAGTAGGTCCATTGCGCCGGCGGCACGCCGTTGGCCATCGCAGCGTTTTCTGCCGGCATGCCGAACGCATCCCAACCCATCGGCATGAGGACGTTGTAGCCGTTCATGCGCAAGTAGCGATACATCACATCATTGATGGTGTAATTGCGCACGTGGCCCATGTGCAGCTTGCCGGACGGGTAGGGCAGCATCGAGCAGGCATAGAATTTCTTCTTGTCGCGGCCGTTCTTGTCCTTCGCGTGCTCTACGGTCTTGTAGGCATCGATTTCTTGCCAATGGTCTTGCGCCGATTTTTCGACGTCGGCGGGGCTGTATTTATCTTGCATGACGGATGCTGCCAAAAAGGAATGATGGGATATCGAACCGGACATTATAAGGGGGATTGTGCTCCATACGCTTTCGAAAACGCCTGAAACCCGGCATTGGCAAACGAAGCATGGCGAGACACGGCAAAACTACGGCAAAAACACTGCGCAGAAGCGCTCAGAAGCAAGGATTTACGTCAATACCAGTTGCAGAGCTGGTTTTTCGCCGTAGTCGGCGTAGCGTTCGTTGATGGCTGCGACGCAAAATGCCAGTTCATCGAGGATTTCCGGCATGGTTTGCCTGAGCCGGTCGGCATTGGCGACCTCGATTTTCAGCACATCGTCCGCTTCGAGCCGGTATTTGCACATGCCGTCTTCATCGCGCAGATAACTCAGGCAATCGACCCAGGCATCCATGTTGCGACCGTAAAAATCGGGGAAGCCGAACTGGTGCCGGCATTCGGTGTGGAAGGTCTCCCAATCCAGGATGCGTGCGCCGTCGAGCGATACGGTCGGCACGGTTTATTTCGCCTTGGCGCCGCCTGAAGGCGGTGCTGCGGGTTTGGCTGATGTGGCAGACGTGACGGGGGCGGCAGGGGCAGTAGACGCAGATGCCTTCGCCGTGGCCGGATCGGTGACGAAGCCCATCTTGGTCAAGCCACTTGTCTGCGCAGCCGCCATGACCTTGGCAATGACTTCATAACGCGTCGCTTTGTCGGCGCGAAGCTGCAATTCCGGTTGCGGCTTTCTTTGACCTGCGGCTGCAAGCTTTTCCGACAATGCATCTTCCGTGACCTCGTCTTTTTCCCAGAAGATCTGGCCGTCACCGGTAATCGACACGGAAACCGTTTCAGGTTTCTCCGGCGCGGGTGCCGATTGCACGTTCGGCAGATCAAGCTTGATCGCATGCGTGAACAAAGGGGCCGTGATGATGAAGATTACCAGCAGCACCAGCATCACATCGACCATTGGCGTGACATTGATTTCTGCCATTGGCGCGCCAGGTTTGTTATCGCTGAAGCCTCCGAATGCCATATCCGCTCCTAATTCTGGTTCCCGACGCGCGCGCCGGTGGTCAGGTGTGCGTGGATATCGTGGGCAAAGGCGTCAAGTTCCGCCAGCGTGATGCGGTTGACGCGGGTGAAGGCGTTGTAGGCCAGCACGGCAGGAATCGCGACCGTCAAGCCGAGCGCGGTCATGATCAGCGCTTCGCCCACCGGGCCCGCAATTTTGTCGATCTGCACCGTACCGGCAAGCGACACGGCGGCCAGCGCATGATAGATGCCCCATACCGTGCCGAGCAAGCCGACGAACGGCGCTGTGGCGCCGACTGAGGCAAGAATGGTCAGGCCGCCTTCCAGGCGCGAAGACGCGCGGTTGATCTCGCGCCGCAAGGTGCGGGTAATCAGTTCGCTCGGGTCGGACGCGGCATTGAGCGAACCCGCGTGCGCTCCGACATTGGCTGCCTGCATGCCGTGCACGGCCAGCGGCGCATAGACTTCTTCGCGATCAACCTTGATCAGCAGGGCGATGGCATCGGGCAGCGACGGTGCTTTCCAGAACGCATCGAGCGCACCGGCGCTTTGCCGTATGCGCAGTGCAATCCACGCCTTGGAAAGGATAAAATACCAGCTGACTACGGACATCAGGAGCAGCAGATAGGCGACTGCATGCGTGATCGCATCGCCCTGCGACCAATAGTGCGCAATACTGACCGTCTCGTTCATATGAAGGCGTCCATCGGTTAGCGCAGCCCCAGTACATCCTGCATGTCGAACAATCCGGTCTGTTTGTCGCGCAGGAAGCGCGCGGCGCGCAGGCTGCCGTGCGCATAGGGCGCGCGGCTCGCTGATTTGTGGCTGATTTCAATGCGTTCGCCGATGCCGGCAAAAAGGACGGTGTGGTCGCCCACAATGTCGCCGCCGCGCACGGTTGCAAAACCAATTGAAGACGGATCGCGTTCGCCGGTGATGCCTTCGCGGGCATACACGGCAACGTCGTCAAGCTTGCGGCCCAGGGTTTCGGCAATCACTTCGCCCATCTTGAGCGCAGTGCCCGAGGGCGCATCGATCTTGTGGCGATGGTGGGCTTCGACGATCTCGATATCGTAGCCGTGGGAAAAGTGTTTGGCCGCCAGTTCAAGCAATTTCATGGTCACGTTCACGCCCACGCTCATGTTGGGTGCGAACATGATGGCAGTCTTTTCTGCGGCCGCCGCGATGGATGCCTTGCCGGCAGCGTCGAATCCTGTGGTGCCGATAATCATCTTGATGCCGTGTGCGGCGCAGTAGGCGGCGTGGCTGAGGGTACCCTCGGGGCGGGTGAAGTCGATCAGAAATTGCGCACCGGCCAAGCCCTTCTCGAAGTCCGAGGTGATGGCGACGCCGGTGTTGCGGCCGAGCTGCAGCCCGGCGTCAGTGCCGAGCGCCGGTGAACCGGGAACATCGAGGGCGCCGCTGAGTTCGGCGTCGTCTGCATCCAGGATCGTTTCAATCAGCATCCGGCCCATACGGCCGGACGCGCCTGCTACGGCAATTTTCATCGGGTTCATGCGAAATCAAGCAAGTGGGCCAGCGGTTGTCGGTACGTCAAACCAAAGTGATCGGACACGGCAATTTATTTGGCGTTGCCGGCGATCAGGGAGATATAGTCCTTTTCGGTAGGCAGCAGCGTACCGTCGACCTTGGACAATTTGTTGCCCTCGAATTGGACCGAAACGTGGCTGGTTATGACCTCGCCGTTGCCGCGACGGAGGCGGAAAACGTAATCCCAGCGGTCGCCATGGAAAACGTCGGTGACCAAAGGAGTGCCAAGCAGGAATTTTACCTGGTCGCGTGTCATGCCTTCAGGGCGCTTGAGGCCGTCGCGCAATTGCGACATGGTCTCCGAAGAGATGAAGTTGCCCTGCTGAACATCAATGCGATAAGGTGTAAAAATGCCGAGAAAACGGTTTTCCTTGATCGTCTGCACGCCTTGCATCGATGAGGCAGTGGCCGGCGCAGTATCATTTGCATGGGAAAACGGGTTCCATGATGCGCAACCTGTCAGGCTGGCGGCCAACAGGCCGCCGCATGCCAAAGCCAGATAACGTGTGCAGTTGGAACTGGTAATAAGCTTGCGCATAGATGAATTCATTTGGTTGAGCGCGGACGCTAAAACGCTATATGATAAAGCAGATGATCTCATTTAAGAAATAATCATGCCTAACAACCCATCAAATCTGAAAGCCAGCGGGCTCAAAGCCACGCTGCCGCGACTCAAAATCCTCGAAATATTCCAAAACAGCGAGGTGCGCCACCTGAGCGCGGAAGACGTCTATAAAGTATTGCTGAGCGAAAACATGGATGTCGGATTGGCAACGGTTTATCGCGTCCTGACGCAATTCGAACAAGCAGGCTTGCTGCATCGCAACCACTTTGAAACCGGCAAGGCCGTGTTTGAATTAAACGCCGGTACGCATCACGACCACCTCGTTTGCCTCGATTGCGGCCGGGTTGAGGAGTTTTACGACGAAGAAATCGAACAGCGGCAACATAATATTGCCAAGGAGCGCGGTTTCAATATTGCCGAGCATTCGCTCGCCCTGTATGGCCATTGCACGAAAACAGCCTGCCCGCACCGGGGTTAGTACCGTAACCCACAAGTAACGAAACATAATAGCTAGTCTTTTCACGCCATGCGTCGTTGCAAATCCTCGCGATAGTCCAGCTATCGCTGCGGTTTGTGCGGGGCGGCCCTCCGCCTGGCCTGACGCAAAATTCCTGCGCTTTTATTTGTTCCGTTACTTGTGGACTACAGTGCTAGGTCTGACTCAAGGCGTTCGACAGAAGCTTTGCCGTAATATCGACAATTGGTATGACGCGTTCGTAGGCCATGCGCGTCGGCCCGATCACTCCCAATGTACCGACAATGCGCCCGTTGACTTCATAGGGCGCGGTTACCACGCTCATTTCTTCCATCGGCACCAGTTGCGATTCGCCACCGATAAAGATTTGCACGCCGGTGGCCTTGGAAGACACATCGAGTAGCTGCATCAAGCCGGTTTTTTGCTCGAACATCTCGAACAACTTGCGTAATGACGTCATGTTGGACGACAAATCGGAGACCGAGAGCAGATTGCGTTCGCCCGAAATCACCATTTCTTCGCTGCTGTTTGCCATGGCATCGCTGCCGGCCTCGACTGCGGCCTGCATCAGGCGCGTCATGTCGTCGCGCAACTGGCGCAATTCGCCCTGCAGGCGCATGCGTACATCATCGAAGCTGTGACCCGAATAGTGCTGGTTGATGAAATTTGCCGCCTGGATCAATTGCGATGGTGTGTAATCGACATCGGTCAGCAACAAGCGGTTCTGCACCTCACCGTTGGGCGCCACGATCACCAGCAAAATGCGTTTTTCCGACAGGCGCAGGAATTCAATCTGCTGGAACACCGATTCATGCTTGGGTGTCAATACCACGCCGGCAAATTGCGACAGCGACGACAGGATCTGGGCGGCATTGGAAATGATCTTGTTGGGCGACGGATTTTGCAGCCGCGAGTGGAGCTGCGATTCGAGTTCGCTCGGTTCCAGCGTACGCGCGGTCAAAAGGGTATCGACGAAAATCCGGTAGCCGCGTGGCGTCGGAATCCGTCCGGCCGAGGTATGCGGGCTGGAGACAAAGCCCATTTCCTCCAGGTCCGACATGATGTTGCGTATTGTTGCCGGCGACAATTCCAGACCGGAGATTTTGGACAGCGCACGCGAGCCGACCGGCTGGCCATCGGCGATATACCGTTCCACCAAGGCTTTTAACAGGGTTTGTGCGCGTGCGTCGAGTTGCATGAGTGCATTCTATCGCGGAAGTCGAGACACAAAGAATATATTACAGTGCTAATTTTATTCTAAGGCGGTGCGTCTTCCAACCACTGCGCCAGGCCATGCAGGTCTGTGCAGATCAGGTCAGGCCGGATCGTTTCCGGTAACTGGCGCTCGAAGCGATTGATCCATACAGCGCGCAATCCGGCCTTTTGCGCGCCTTCCACATCAAGCAGGGGATCGTCGCCGACGTAGACGGCTTCATGCGGTGCGATGCTGAGCGCTTCGCATGCCATATGGAATATACGCGCATCGGGTTTGGCGATACCGAGGCGATGCGCGGCAATCGAGACGCGGAAGTGTGCGGCTATGCCAATCTCCTGGAGATCGGCGAAGCCGTTCGAGATCGAACCGAGGACGTAGCGTTGCCCAAGATTATGCAATCCCGGCAGCACGTCGTCGTACAGCGCGACGACATTGCGTTCGCGTGAAAATATTGCCATGGCCGCGTCCGCCTTGGCGGGATCGTCCCCGCATGCGTCGAGTGCCTCGCGCAGCACTGTGTGACGCAAGGCCCACAGGTCATGTCGATAGCGCGGTGTTTCTTGCATCAACGCCAATCTGCGTGCGCGCAGGCTGTCGGTCGTATGTGTTTCGGTCACCCGTGGCGCATGCTGTGCGAGCCAATCATGCAGGATGATTTCCGCACGCTGGATGGTCGGCGCGATTGGCCAGAGGGTATCGTCCAGGTCGAACAGGACGGCTTTGATGGCCCCAATTGTGTTTGTGACTGAGCTTGCCATGCATTTTTTCGGTTAAAGAGAATTTTGCGCTGCAAGCGCATACGGAATTATGGTCTAATCTGCAGCATGCCGCATTCCAGCCCCCAATCATTGAAGACAATCGCCATTATCGGCAAGTATCTGGCCGCCGGGATCGCCCTTTCCTTGTCCGAAATTGCAGAATTCCTCGGTCAGCGCGGCCATAGCGTGATCTTTGAAAGCGAAACCGCGCGCAACATGGGCCTGGAGGGCGTGACAACCATGACACCGGCCGACATCGGCGCGCATGCCGACGCGGCAATTGTCTTGGGCGGCGACGGCACCATGCTGGGCATCGCGCGCCAGTTGGCGCCTTTCGATGTGCCCTTGATCGGCATCAACCAGGGGCGTCTCGGCTTCATGACCGATATTCCGCTCGAACGGATGATTCCGGCCTTAGGCGAGATGCTCGACGGCAAAGTCGAATCCGAACAGCGCAGTTTGCTCGAAGGAAGCGTCGAACGCGATGGCGAGACAATATTTCACGCGCTGGCCTTCAACGACGTCGTGGTGGCGCGTGGCACCGGCTCCGGCATGGTCGAACTGCAGGTCGACGTCGACGGCCACTTCATGTACAACCAGCGTTCCGACGGCTTGATCGTGGCAACGCCGACCGGTTCGACGGCCTACGCTTTGTCTGCAGGCGGTCCTTTGCTGCACCCGAGCCTGCGCGGTATCGGCCTGGTGCCGATTGCGCCGCACGCGCTGTCGAACCGTCCTATCGTGGTGCCGGAGTCCAGCCGCATCATGATCGTGATCAAGGGCGGGCGCGATGTCAGCATCAATTTCGACATGCAGTCACTTGCCAGCCTGTCGCACGGCGACAGGATATTCGTGCAGCGCTCAAAGCATACCATCACGTTTTTGCACCCGCAGGGATGGAGCTATTACGATACGCTGCGACGAAAGCTGCATTGGAACGAATACCCATCGGCAGAAGGCCAACTCAAGTGACGTTGCGGCAAATCCACTGTGCAACGCAATCTGGTATAAAACTGTTGGAAAGACCAATTTAACGATCTCGTCATGCTGCGTACATTATCCATACACGACTTTGTCATCGTCGACACTATCGAACTCGATTTCTCGGCCGGCTTCACCGTGTTTACCGGCGAGACCGGCGCCGGTAAATCGATCCTGATCGATGCGCTGGCCCTGACGTTGGGCGAGCGCGGGGACGCGAGCATGGTGCGCGAGGGTGCGACCAAGGCCGATATCACGGCGGAATTTTCCACCGCCGGCGAAGCCGACGCCTGGCTGGCCGCCAATGAATTTGCCTCGGAGGGCGGTGGCGTCATGCTGCGCCGGGTGGTCGACAATGCCGGGCGCTCGAAAGCCTACATCAACGGCATCGCGGCCACGGCCGGTCAACTGCGCGAGTTGGGCGACATGCTGGTCGACATCCACGGGCAGCATGCACATCAATCGCTGTTGAAGAATGACGCACAGCGTCTGCTGCTTGATAACCAGGCCGGTTTGCAGGAGAGCGTCAAGGATGTGGCACAACTATTCAAGTCCTGGCGCGCCCTGGTGCGTCAGCGCGAGGAATTCGAGTCCAATGCGCGCAACGTCCTGCTCGAACGAGAACGTCTCGAATGGCAGGTCGGCGAACTCGACAAGCTGGCAGTCAAGCCGGGCGAGTGGGCCGAAGTTTCGAACGAACACAGCCGCCTGTCGCATGCCGCGAGCCTGATCGAAGGCGCGCAGGAAGCGCTCGATGCGATTTCCGAATCGGAGAACAACCCGATGTTGTCACGTCTGACCTCGCTCAACGTCAAGCTGGGCAAGCTGGTCGACATCGACGAGGCCTTGAAGCCGGTGCTCGAAGCGTTGGAACCGGCGCGCATCCAGTTGCAGGAAGCCGTGTATGCCTTGAACGACTATCTGGGGCGGGTGGAACTTGACCCGGCGCGCCTGCGTCAGGTCGAGACACGGCTCGAAGCCATCCATTCGACGGCACGCAAATTCCGCGTAGCACCGGACGACTTGCCCAAAGAGCATGAAACCCTTTCCGCGCAGTTGCGCCAGTTGGCCGACGCGAGCGACATGGAAGGGCTCAAGGCGCAGGAAGCCAAAGCCCTTGCTGCATACATGTCCGTGGCGCAAAAGCTTTCCAAGGCGCGCGCTGCCGTTGCCCAGAGTCTCGGTTCGGCCGTCACTGCAGCAATGCAAGACCTGAGTATGGCCGGCGGGCGCTTTGAAGTGCTGCTGCACGCCTCTGAGCCGGCGGCATTCGGCGTGGAGCAGGTGGAGTTCATGGTGGCCGGCCACCCTGGCAGCGCCACGCGGCCGCTTGCCAAGGTGGCTTCCGGCGGCGAACTGGCGCGTATCGCGCTGGCCATTTCCGTGATTGCTTCAAGCGCCACCTCGACTCCGACCCTGATATTCGACGAAGTCGACAGCGGTATCGGCGGCGCCGTGGCCGAAGTGGTTGGCCGTCTGCTCAAACGCCTCGGTCAGGACCGCCAGGTACTATGTGTGACCCACTTGCCGCAGGTGGCCAGCCAGGCCAACCAGCATTTCCAGGTCAGCAAAAAGGTGGAAGGTGGCCGCACCGTTTCATGCATCGACGTGCTCGATGCCAAGGCGCGCGTCGAAGAAGTCGCGCGCATGCTGGGCGGCCTCGAAATTACTGCGACCACACGCAAGCATGCACGAGAGCTGCTGGCCTCCTGATTTTCTCTGTTCACGGATCACTAATCGATGGCCTTTAAACCCGAACCGCCACACAAGCATGGCGCGCGCAGCAAGCACGCGATTGTCCTCGTCAATCTCGGCACCCCGGAGGAGCCGACCGCGCCGGCAGTGCGTCGCTACCTGAAGGAATTCCTCTCCGATCCGCGCGTGGTGGAGATTCCACGTTTCATTTGGTGGATCATCCTGCATGCCATCATCCTGCCCTTCCGTTCATCGAAATCGGCGCACAAATATGCCTCGATCTGGAGTCCGGACGGCTCGCCGCTCAAGGTGCACACCGAGAAACAGGCCAAGCTGTTGCGCGGCTACCTCGGGCAGCGGGGGCACGACGTCGAAGTCGTGTATGCCATGCGTTACGGAACACCGGCGGTGTCGCAAGTGCTCGACAAACTCAAGGCCGACGGGGCCGACCGTATTCTGGTGCTACCGGCCTACCCGCAGTATTCGGGGCCGACCACTGCTTCCATCTACGACGCGGTGTTCGCGCATTTCGCCGGACAGCGCAATATTCCGGAATTACGTTTCATCAAGCATTATCACGACCATCCGGCCTATATCAAGGCGTTGACCGATTCGATCAATGCCTACTGGGAACGCCACGGCCGGCCGGACAAGCTGGTGATCAGTTTTCATGGCGTGCCAAAACGCACCCTGCTGTTAGGCGACCCTTACTATTGCGAATGCCATAAGACCGCGCGCCTGCTTACCGCCAATCTGGGGCTGGACGACAGCAAATGCTTGCTGACCTTCCAGTCGCGCTTCGGCAAGGCTGAATGGCTGCAGCCTTACACCGCGCCGACGGTCAAAAAGCTGGCACAGGACGGCGTAGGTCGAGTAGACGTCATTTGCCCAGGCTTTACCAGCGATTGCCTCGAAACGCTGGAAGAAATTGCCATGGAAGTGCGCGCCGAATTCCTGACCCATGGCGGCAAGGATTTTCACTACATCCCCTGCCTTAATGAGTCGCCGCCCTGGATTTCGGCAATGAGCGATATCGCGGAACAACACTTGCAGGGGTGGACCACCAAGACGGGCAGTAATGGGGCCACGGATGCCGGTCTGACAAAGAGACTGGCCCTTGAGCGGGGCGCGACGGAATAAAGCGAAGGCGGGGAGTCGGCGTCGGGATGCTTGCCGACAGAAAGGTAATTTCAGCGGGAAAGGCGCGAATTTCGCCTTTCTTTGCTGCTAAAATGCCGTGTATTAATACAAGGCAACGAGTTCCGCGTAGCAAATCCAGATTGTCGCCAGTGCAACATAGGCAACAACGGATGCCAAAATAAGAGGCAGCTTCATACGTTTTCCCGTGAATAGCTGTGGTCGTTCCAATATCAATCCCATGACCATATCGTAGTTCACTCTGCGGATTTCCACATCCCATAAACATGTGAAAGTTGTAACGAAATATTCCATTTCGCGGATTTTGTATCGCCCTTGCCACAGCTTGTATTCGCGGCAAATTATTGAATGAGTACTTGTCTGTCGCTAAATACCCCTTGAAATATTGTGGGATAGCCCCATGTAGTGCCCGGTTCGCAATTCCGCGTGAAGGTTGTTACTTACAAGTTATTGATTTGTTGGAGATTTTTTGATGCAGGATCAAGAGAATACGCAATCCCAGAATGCCCAGGATCAGACAGCCTCCGAAGAGATGAAGGCTGAAACTGCAGAAAAACCGGCGCCGGCAAGTGCCGCTGCACCGACTCTGGAAGAACAATTGGCCAATGCCGTTGCCAAGGCAGCGGAATTGCAGGATTCTTTCCTGCGCGCCAAGGCCGAAGGCGAAAATATCCGTCGCCGCGCCCAGGAAGACATCGCGCGCGCCCACAAATTTGCCATCGAGAGCTTTGCCGAGTCCATGGTTCCGGTCAAGGACAGCCTGGAAATGGCCTTGCTGGTTGAAACACCCTCGATTGAGTCCCTGAAAGAGGGCGTCGACATGACCTTGAAGCAGTTGGCCTCGGCTTTCGAAAAGAACAAGCTACTCGAAGTCAATCCGAAGGCCGGCGACAAACTCGACCCCATGAAGCATCAAGCCGTCTCGATGGTCCCTGCCGAGCAGGAAGCCAACACCATCGTCACCGTGCTGCAAAAGGGTTATATGATCGCCGACCGCCTGTTGCGCCCGGCGCTGGTCACCGTCGCGCAGTAAGAAATCGTTTCGCAGCGCGGCAAGCGGCACGATGAAGTTTAAAAATTGGCGGAAGACCCTTGAAACAATAGTGTTTTTCCGCATATGTGAAGCACCAGAAGCGCTGCACGGAACTTCACCGGCAACTCGGTTTTCAGCATTCGAATTTTAGTTATCTCCAGCAATTACAGAACGAGGAAAAAATCATGGGCAAGATCATCGGTATCGACTTGGGAACAACCAACTCCTGCGTCTCGGTCATGGAAGGCGGCCAACCCAAGGTCATCGAAAACTCTGAAGGCGCGCGTACTACGCCTTCGATCATCGCGTATCAGGAAGACGGCGAAATCCTGGTCGGCGCGCCGGCCAAGCGCCAGGCCGTGACCAATCCGAAGAACACCCTGTATGCCGTCAAGCGCCTGATCGGTCGCAAGTTCGACGAGAAGGAAGTGCAGAAAGACATCGGCCTGATGCCTTACCAGATCATGAAGGCCGACAACGGCGACGCCTGGGTCGGTGTGCGCGACAAGAAGCTCGCCCCGCCGCAAATCTCGGCCGAAGTCCTGCGCAAGATGAAGAAAACCGCCGAAGACTACCTTGGCGAAGAAGTCACCGAAGCCGTCATCACGGTTCCGGCTTACTTCAACGACGCGCAACGCCAAGCCACCAAGGATGCCGGCCGTATCGCCGGTCTGGAAGTCAAGCGCATCATCAATGAGCCGACTGCGGCAGCGCTGGCATTCGGCCTGGACAAGGCCAGCAAGGGCGACCGCAAGATTGCCGTGTATGACCTGGGCGGCGGTACGTTCGACGTGTCGATCATCGAAATCGCCGATGTCGATGGCGAAATGCAATTTGAAGTGTTGTCGACCAACGGCGATACCTTCCTCGGCGGCGAAGACTTCGACCAACGCATCATCGACTTCATCATCGACGAATTCAAGAAGATCAACGGTCTTGACCTCGGCAAGGATGCCATCGCCTTGCAGCGTATCAAGGCTTCGGCAGAGCGCGCCAAGATCGAACTGTCGTCTTCGCAGCAAACTGAAATCAACGAGCCGTACATCGCCATGGCGAACGGCGCACCGGTGCACTTGAACCTCAAGATCACCCGCGCCAAGCTCGAATCGCTGGTGGAAGACCTGATCGCCAAGACCATTGCACCGTGCAGCATCGCCATCAAGGATGCAGGCGTCGCCGTGGGCGACATCGACGATATCATCCTGGTCGGCGGCATGACCCGTATGCCGAAAGTGCAGGAAAAGGTCAAGGAATTCTTCGGCAAGGAGCCGCGCAAGGACGTCAACCCTGATGAAGCAGTCGCTGTCGGTGCTGCCATCCAGGGCTCGGTCCTGTCGGGCGACCGCAAGGACTTGCTGCTGCTGGACGTGACCCCGCTGTCGCTCGGTATCGAGACGATGGGCGGCGTGATGACCAAGATGATCAAGAAGAACACGACCATCCCGACCAAGTTCAGCCAGGTGTTCTCGACGGCCGACGACAATCAGCCGGCCGTGACCATCAAGGTATATCAGGGCGAACGCGAAATGGCCGCCGGCAACAAGGGCCTGGGCGAGTTCAACCTTGAAGGCATCCCTCCGGCAGCACGCGGCACGCCGCAGATTGAAGTGACCTTCGACATTGACGCCAACGGCATTCTGCACGTCGGCGCCAAGGACAAGGCCACCGGCAAGGAAAACAAGATCGTCATCAAGGCCAATTCGGGCTTGACCGAAGAAGAAATCCAGAAGATGGTGCGCGACGCCGAAGCCAACGCCGAGGAAGACAAGCGCCTGAAGGAAGTGGCCGAAGCGCATAACCAGGGCGACGCCCTCGTGCACTCGACCAAGAAGGCCTTGACCGAATACGGCGACAAGCTCGACGCCGGCGAAAAGGAAAAGATCGAAGCCGCCATCAAGGAACTCGAAGAAGCCTTGAAGGGCAGCGACAAGGCAGCGATCGATGCCAAGTCGGAAGCACTCTCGACGGCCGCGCAGAAACTCGGCGAAAAGATGTATGCCGACATGCAGGCGCAGCAGGCAGCGGGCGCAGCAGGCCAGGCCGGCCCGGGTGGTGACGGCGCGCACGCACACGCAGGTGGTGCCGATGCCAAGGGCAAGGAAGAAGACGTTGTCGATGCAGACTTCAAGGAAGTCAAAGACAGCAAGTAAGACAAGTAAGGTATCGGTATGCATACCTGTCGGGCGGCCTTTATTGGCTACCCGACTCGCCGGGACCAGGATCGCTAGCGACCTTGGCCTCGGCGTTTTCGCTTAGATTAACAAGGTGCGGACAAGATGGCGAAGCGTGATTTTTACGAAATTTTGGGTGTGGCGAAGAATGCTTCCGATGAGGAAATCAAGAAGGCATATCGCAAGCTCGCAATGAAGCACCATCCGGATCGCAATCCGGACAGCAAGGGTGCGGAAGACAAGTTCAAGGAGGCCAAGGAGGCTTACGAGATGCTGTCCGATCCGGCCAAGCGCGAAGCCTATGATCGCTATGGTCATGCCGGTGTCGACCCGAACATGGGCGGCGGCGGATTTGGCGGCGCCGGTGCAGGCGGCTTTGCCGACGCCTTTGGCGACATTTTCGGCGACATTTTTGGCGGTGCAGGCGGGCGCGGTGGCCGTGCTGGTGGCGGCCCACAGGTATATCGCGGTGCCGATCTGCGCTACAACCTCGAGATTTCCCTTGAGCAAGCCGCTCACGGTTTCGATACTACCATCCGCGTGCCTTCCTGGGATTCATGCGAAACCTGCCACGGCTCCGGCGCCAAGCCCGGCACCAGCCCGGCCACGTGCACCACCTGCGGCGGCCATGGTCAAGTTCGCATGCAGCAAGGGTTTTTCAGTATCCAGCAAACCTGCTCGAAGTGCCATGGCACGGGCAAGATCATTCCCACGCCTTGCCCCACTTGCGCCGGTGCAGGTCGCATCAAGCGCAACAAGACCCTCGAAGTCAAAATTCCGGCCGGCATCGATGAAGGCATGCGCATCCGTTCGTCGGGCAACGGCGAACCGGGTATGAATGGCGGCCCATCGGGCGACTTGTATGTCGAAATCCACATTAAGGCTCACGCCGTGTTCCAGCGTGACGGCGACGACCTGCATTGCGAAATGCCGATCTCCTTTGCCAAGGCTGCATTGGGTGGCGAAATCGAGGTGCCAACCTTGAACGGCAAGGCATCATTTACCATTCCGGAAGGCACGCAAACCGGCAAGACGTTCCGCTTGCGCAGCAAGGGCATCAAGGGTGTGCGCTCCGGGTACGCCGGCGACATGTTCTGTCATGTCGTGGTCGAGACCCCGGTCAAGTTGACGGAAAAGCAGAAGGAATTGCTGCGCGAACTGGAACACCTGACCTCGGAAGGCGGCGCCAAGCATAATCCGCAGTCCAAATCGTGGAAAGACAAAGTCAAAGAGTTCTTCGAGTAACATTGCCTTTGATGACCTGCTGCGGGTCCAACCCATCGGCAAAACCAAAAGCCGCTTCAATTGAAGCGGCTTTTTGTCGAATAGGCAAGGCTGCTTTAACAGGACTGTTGGTTTTCCAATACTTGATGTCCTTGGATCGCGCTTCTTCCTTGCAAGCCGGATAAATTTTCTCTATCCTGATAACAGATAATAAAACGCCCGTTCTATTTCGGACAGGGCGAACATTTTGGAGACATGCATGAATCTGGGAATTCGCCTCGGCCGCGCCTTGGCCGCGTTTGGCCTTTTCACAACCATCCTAACAGCGATGCCTACCATGGCTGCCGAAGTGGCAGGCGTCAAGTTCGACGACACCATCAAAGTCAACGGCCAGGATTTGAAACTGAACGGCGCCGGCATTCGCTACAAGTTCGTCATCAAAGTTTATGCGGCGGGCTTGTATCTGGCGGAAAAGAAAAATACGGTACCTGACATTCTTGCCGTGCCCGGTGCCAAGCGCGTGCAATTGGTCATGATGCGCGACGTCGACAGCGACACCTTCGGCCAGGCGTTCATGGACGGCCTGCGCAAAAATTCAGATATTCAGGAACGCTCGAAGATCATCAATCAGATGCTCACCTTCGGCCATATGTTCGCTTCAGTGCCTGAACTGAAAAAAGGCGACGTCCTGACCACCGACTGGATACCCGGCCAGGGAACGATTTGCGCACTGAACGGCAAGAAAATCACCGAATACATCCCCGACGTGATCTTCTTCAATGCCTTGCTCAAAATTTGGCTTGGCCCGAGTCCCGCCGATTCCAAGCTCAAGACGGCCTGGATGGGCGAAGGTTCTTAAATCGGTCTTACATTTGTAGTAAAAAGCGGAGCCTTGGGCTCCGTTTTTTTTGCTCTCGACGATGATATGTATTCGCTTTGACAAGTACTTCCCTCCTCGAATCCTATAAAATGTCGTCCGGAACGCGTATTCCCGGATACACGGTTCTCATCCAATCACGCCGCTCTCGATACAACAGCGGCGAAGCCATCAACGACTTGCCTGAAAACCATGACCGAACCTACCAAAGACGCTCTATCTCTCGAACATCTGTTTCAAAACAACCGTGATTGGGCTGCCAGCATCAGCGCCAAGGATCCTGAATTTTTCAAGAAGCTCGCGATCCAGCAATCACCCGAATATCTGTGGATCGGCTGCTCCGACAGCCGCGTGCCCGCGAACGAATTGCTCGGCCTTTTGCCGGGCGACGTGTTCGTCCATCGCAACATCGCCAACGTGGTCGTTCACTCCGACCTGAACTTTCTCTCCGTATTGCAATTCGCCGTCGAAGTGTTGGCCGTCAAACACGTAATCGTCTGCGGGCACTACGGTTGCTCCGGCGTGCACGCAGCCATGACCGGCCGCAAGATCGGCCTGGCCGACAACTGGCTGCGCCACGTGCAAGACGTAGCGCAAAAGCACGAGCGCTACCTGGGCGACATGCAGGTCGGCCGCGCCAAGCAGGACCGCCTGTGCGAGTTGAACGTACTGGAGCAGGTCATCAATGTATGCCAGACCACGGTGGTGCAGAATGCCTGGGAACAGGGGCAGGAATTGATCATCCACGGCTGGGTGTATGGTTTGCAGGATGGGTTGTTGCGCGATCTGGGGATGGCGGTGTCGGGAGCGGGGGAGTTGGCGCCGTTGTTGGCGGGGGCATTGGCACGGTACGAGGTTTAGGGCGGAAACCGGGCCGCTGGTTTGGGTCAGTGGGTTCTTGCTTTTCATGACTCCGTGGATACATGCCGGGAGCGGCCCGGCTGCCGGTTACTTTCTTTGCTTCGCCAAAGAAAGTAACCAAAGAAAGGCGACCGTGTCAACGTCGCCCCTCTGCGAGGGGTTCCCAAAAAGCCATGCTCCAAAACGGGAAGCACAGGAAACTCGCCTTCGGCTCAGACAACCTGTGCTTCTTTATCCGTTTTGAAGCCTGACTTTTTGGCGCCGTTGAAAACGGAACTTCGTCCGGCGCGAGCGGATATTGCCTCGTCAAATTCTTCATTGTGTTATCGGTAGGGTCGTAGGCTGGGACAAGTCCCAGCATTCACGACCGGTAGTTGCTGGGACGCGTCCCAGCCTACGAGCTGCGCGTCAGGTAGGGCCTCATTGGCGCTGCGTAATGCGCCGAATGCAAACGCGGCATGCCAATGCGAGATGCGAAGGAAACATGCGGCGTAATATGCTCCGCTTGACGCCCTACAATGCAAATTTGCGAACAAGTTGATGCGCCTTGCGGCCTTGTGCATGCACCTATGCAGTCTCCCAGAATGGTGCTAGCATCAAAAATGTTCGACAAAGGCGGAGGGCCAAGATGAAACGCAAGCTTGTAGTTTTCTTGACGGTCTTTTTCATTACGCATGAGAGCCAGGCGATCATTATTATCCCAATTCCCAATTTGGGCTTTCCATCTGCGCTAGGAAAAATCCGAGATGCGCTCGAAAAATCGACGGATACGAAGGCATTGGCTACCGTTGGGGAGGATAAGACCTTCGGGAGCAAGTATTGGGTGTGGGGCCAAACGGCAGGCAAGATGACTCAGGCGGATGCAGATGCCGATGCCATGCGCAAGTGTGAGGATGCACTGGAAAAAGTGAAGAACCAAACGGTCGGCGGACAACGCCTCTATGACTTTGGTACCAAGCATTGCGAGCTATACAAATTCGCAAATGTGACCCTGAACCTGCCATCGCCGGTGGCTCCACCGACGTCAGTCCCAGCGCCCGTAGTACCACAAACAGTAGCGCCCATTGTCGTACCAACGCCGACGGACTCACTTGCGCCGGTCGCCCCTGCAGTTGCCTCGGCTGCTGCGGAGCCTGGACCAATGCAACCACCCCTTGGAAAGGAGAATGCTCCCAAAGCGGCCTCCGACGTTGTTCAAAAAATGCGGGACTTGGATGTGCTTTACAAGCAGAACCTGATTACCAAGGACGAATACGAGAAAAAGAAAAAACAGATTCTCGATGCCATGTAGGATTTCCATGACGAAGAATGGATTGCCCCAGAATCCTAGTCGACGTACGGCCTGCGGCTCCATTTTCCTGAGCGCGGCGTACCTTGCCAGCAAAGCGTATGCAATTGAAGACGCTCAAACAGCTCCAAGCTACTTCATGCTGCCTGGCGATTTCGATATCGAAAGTCTGAAGGTTGACCTACCTCCTCCCGATAACGTGGCCGAAGCGCGATTGGTGCTGGCCATGCAAAGTCACAGGACTGCCGTCCAGATTGCGCAAATCAAGGCACAGGCAATTAATCCCCTCCCTTTGTTTTGGCAGTGTGCCGGGCTTTATGAGACCTCACATCCAGAGCAAGCACGCAGAATCCAAGAGGCGGTGGTAGATACTGAATATGTCGTGACCGCGCTAAAGCGGCGTTTTAACAGACCACGACCCAGTACCGTACTGGCCGATATCCACACGGTCGTTCCTGTGCCTCCATATGCCTCGTATCCGTCCGGGCACGCAACCCAATCGGTCGTTATAGCGACACTAATGTCGGAAGTGGCTCCGAAGGCAGCGAAGCGTCTGCAGGTGTTAGCAACCCAAGTCGGTCGCAACCGTGAGATTGCCGGATTGCACTATCCGAGCGACACTGTCGCCGGATTCAAACTGGGGCACGAACTGTCCAAGATATTCCTTTGCGCGTAAGGGCCGAAGGTCGGATGAGTCGAATGCGTTGTCCGACATATGAAAATATAGACACACATTTGTCGGAAGGCGCTGCGCTTTTCCGCTCTACATACTGCGCAGAAATTCAGGCAGAATGGATTTATAAAACCTACGGTGGCGTTGGAGCAGTTGCGCTCTGAGGCTGCCGATGAAGAGGTGCTGAAATCGGATCAGAAATGAAACATGTCTGAGCCGAAGGCGAGTTGGTTTCATTTCCCGATTTCAGTGCCTCTTCAGCGGGGACCCCGAAGGGGCAGCATCACGCGCTCGCTTTTCTTTGCTTACTTTCTTTGGCGAGACAAAGAAAGTGAGTAGCTGCCGGGCTACCCCCGGCTAGTACCAACGGAGTGGTGAAAGGCAAGAACCCACGAGACTGTCGAAGCTAAAGCGACAATACAGCGTTCAAGAACGCCATCAAAAGCTATGCTCCACCCCCGGAAACGACCCATCCTTAACCGCCGCGATATAGGCCAGCACAGCCGCATCAATGCTGGCCTGCCCTTCCATAAAATTCTTGACGAAGCGCGCCTTCTTCCCCGGAAACACCCCCAGCAAATCATGCATCACCAACACCTGCCCAGAGCAATCCGGCCCGGCGCCGATGCCGATGGTCGGAATCACCAGCGAATCGGTCACGCGTTTGGCCAGGGGCGAGGGAATGGCTTCGAGCACCACCAGCGACGCGCCGGCCTTCTGCACTGCCAGCGCATCGGCCATCAACTGATCGGCGCCTTCGGTCGATTTTCCTTGCACCTTGTAACCACCCAGTTGATGTACCGACTGCGGCGTCAGACCGATGTGGGCGCAAACCGGAATCGAGCGCTCGGTGAGAAAATGAATTGTGTCGGCCAGCCATACGCCGCCTTCGAGCTTGACCACTTGCGCGCCGGCCTGCATCAGCTTCACGGCATTGTCGAATGCGGCTTCTGGCGTGCCGTAGGAACCGAACGGCATGTCGGACACCAGCAGGGCGGTTTGATTGCCGCGTGCCACGCTGGCGGTGTGGTAGGCCACGTCTGCAATGGTTACCGGCAGGGTCGAGTTGTGGCCCTGGCAGACCATGCCCAGCGAATCGCCGACCAGCAATACGTCTACGCCGCAGCGATCCATTAGCGATGCGAAGCTGGCGTCGTAGCACGTCAGCATGGTGATCTTTTGGTTCGCTTCGCGCAGTCCGCGCAGGCCGGGCGCAGTGACGGCGCGTGTGCGCGTCGGGTTTTCCTGCAGATATCCTGCCATGCTTATTCCCCTAACTTAAAAAATTCACGTTTGCCGCGCATGTTCCTGATGCGCGACAGCAGCAATTGGAAGTCGTCTTCCTTGTCGATCGGATTGAGCGTCTCTGCGTTCACGATCAACAGCGGTGCCGTGTCGTAGTGGTGAAAATAGCGGCTATAGCTTTCGCATAGCCGGTATAGATAAGATTCCGAGATATTACTCTCCATGGCGATTCCGCGCTTTTTCACGCGTTCGACCAGCACCGAAGGCTCGGCCTGCAAATAGATTACCAGGTCCGGTTGCGGCGCCTGCGGGCGCAGATGGTCATACATCTGACGGTACAGATTCAGTTCGTCGTCGGCCAGCGTCAGGGTGGCGAAGATCGGATCCTTGTCGATCAGGAAGTCGGACACGATGGGGGCGTCGAACATGTCGGTCTGGGTCAGTTCGCGCAATTGATTCATGCGCTGGAACAGGAAGAACATTTGCGTCGGCAGCGCATAGCGCGCGGCGTCGCGATAGAATTTTTCCAGGAAGGGGTTTTCCTGTGGCAGTTCGAGCAAGGTCTGCGCCGAGAGTGCCCTGGCCAGCTTGTTGGTGAGCGAAGTTTTGCCGACGCCGATTGGGCCTTCGACTACGATATAGCGATAGCGATCAAGTTCCATGGGGGCTATTTTACTGTCGTCGACGGTGCTCGCGCAAAACAAACTCCCCTCGCCCGCAGGCGGGAGAGGGGCGGGGGTGAGGGAAGTTGCGCTTTGGCTACGTTCAACAAGCTGAATTTGCTCGCGGACTCCCTCACCCCCACCCCTCTCCCGCCCGCGGGAGAGGGGCTAAGGAACGTGTCGAAGGTGAGACTTGCTTGAGTCAAAAAATGCACCAACGGCTAGACCGCAACCCGATTGATCTTCTGCTCAGCCACCCCCGGCACAAACTGATGCGCCGCCCCCTTCCCCGGAATCACAATGAAAGGATCGATCTGCAGCAAGGGTATCAATGCAAATGCACGCTGCGTCAAACGCGGGTGCGGCACCGTCAGGTCAGCAGTGTCGATTTGCTGTGCACCATACAACAACACATCGAGATCCAGTGTGCGCGGCGCATTGATATAGGGACGTTCGCGCCCGAATTCGTTTTCGATTTCCTGCAGTTTTTGCAGCAACGTTTCAGGTGCCAAGCGTGTTTCAAGACGCACCACGGCATTGATATAGTCGTCGCCGCCGGCGTCAATCGGTGCAGTGCGAAACAGGCTCGATTGTCCGCTCAGTTTGCTGTCCGGCAGATCGGCAAGACGCTGCAGGGCTTGCAGTACGATTGCTTGCGCATCGCCCAGGTTGGCGCCGATGCCCACATATGCGTCAACTGTTGCTACGCTCAAGCGGCGTCTCCTCCGTCCGAATTTCCACCCGATTCGCCTCCCGGGCGAGTTCTATTGCGTCCGCCGCGTTTGCGCGTGCGCTTCTTGGCCGCACCTGCTTCGGCCGGCCTGGCCTTGTTGGAGAGTAGGGCTTCGCGTCCGGCGCCATCGGCGTCCATGAAATCGGTCCACCAGTCGCCGATTTCGCTGTCGATCTCGCCCGAGGCGCAGCGCAGCAGCAGGAAGTCATAGCCTGCGCGCAGGCGCAAGTGTTCGAGCAATTTGTAGGGCGACTTGCCGGTACGGCGCTCGAAGCGCGGCTGCATGGCCCAGATGTCGCGCATGTCGGATGCGATCTTGCGTTGCAGGGCAAGTTTGTCGGTTTGCGCGTCCAACACGTCGTCGGCTGCCAGATGCAGCGCCGGTATCGGGTATTCGCCGGCAGTCTGGTACGCAGTCCATTTTTCCAGCACCTGATGCCACAGCAGCGAAGCGAACAGAAAGCCCGGCGATACCGGCTTGCCTTCCTTGATGCGGGCATCGGTATTGGCCAGCGCCAGCGTGACGAATTTTTCGCCCAGCGGTTGTTCCAGCACCACGTCGAGCAGTGGCAGCAAGCCGTGATGCAAGCCCTGTTTGCGCAATTGCTGCAGACAGGCCAGCGCCTGGCCGCTCATCAGCAGCTTGAGCATTTCATCGAACACGCGTGCAGCCGGCACGTTGTTGATCAGGGGCGCCATGACGGAAATCGGCGCACTGGTGTGCGGCTCGATAGTGAAATTGAGCTTAGCCGCGAAGCGCACCACGCGCAGCAGGCGCACCGGGTCTTCGCGATAACGCGCTTCGGGCACGCCGATCACGCGCAGGGTCTTGGCGCGAATGTCGGCCAGGCCGCCGTGGTAGTCGAGCACGGTCTGGTTGGCCGGGTCGTAATACATCGCGTTAATGGTGAAGTCGCGCCGCACGGCATCTTCATGCTGTTCGCCGAATACGTTGTCGCGCAACACGCGCCCGTGCTCGTCTTTCGGCGATCCGTCGGAAGACGAGCCGCGGAAAGTGGTGACTTCAATCTGTTCCTGCCCCATCATGACGTGCACGATCTGGAAACGGCGGCCGATGATGAACGCTCGGCGGAACAGGCGCTTGACCTGATCGGGCGTGGCGTTGGTTGCAATATCGAAGTCCTTGGGCTTGACGCCCAGCAGCAGGTCGCGCACAGCCCCGCCCACGACGAAGGCCTTGTAGCCGGCGTCCTGCAGTGTCTGGGTAACGCGCACGGCGTTAGGCGACACCAGTTGCGGATCGATCTTGTGCTCGGCCGGTCCTTGTATGACAGGTACGGTCGGATCGATCACCTTGTCTTTCGACCTGGTGCCGAGTATGCGGCGGATGAACTTTTTAATCATTGGTGGTCGTTGAATAGTTTTATTATAGGCCAGCCCTTGGCCTGGGCATGCGTCGTGAGCGTGCTGTTGGGGTTGGTTGCGACCGGATGGGTCACGACCGACAACAATGGAATGTCGTTGTGCGAATCGCTGTAAAACCAGGTTTGCGGGAAGCTGTTGAGGGTCTTGTCCATGCCGGCCAGCCAGGCATGGGTATGCACCACCTTGCCATGTCCCGAAGTCGGCACGCCTTTCAGGTGGCCGGTCAGTTCGCCTTCGGCGTTCTCTTCCGGTTCAGCAGCAATCAGGTGTTCAACGCCGAGCGCCTGGGCAATCGGCGCCGTCACAAAACGGTTGGTGGCCGTGACGATGGCGACCAGGTCGCCGGCATCGCGATGCTTCTGCAACAGCGCATGCGCTTCGGGCAGGATGGTGGGTTTGATCACTTCATCCATGAATTGCTTATGCATCTCGTCGAGTTGCGAGCGCTTGAAGCGCGCCAGGTGGCCGAGGGCAAATTCCAGATACGCCACCGGGTCCATCGTGCCGGCCTGGTATTGGGCAAAAAATTCCTTGTTGCGCGCCTCGAAAGTGGCGGCGTTGACCGCGCCGATACGGCACATGAACTGGCCCCATTCATAGTCAGAATCGATCGGGATCAGGGTGTGGTCAAGGTCGAATAAGGCAAGATTCATTCTATGGCAGTCTCTTTTTCCAGTTGCAGCAAATCGCGCAGCAGTGCGAGGGTGATGGGGCGCTTGGTTTCCAGCGAATAAGCGTCCAGCGCGTCGAGCATGGCCGACAGCGAACTCATATCGCGCCGGAAATGCGTAATCAGGTAGGGTAACACTCCGGGCGACACATTTATCCTGCGCGCCGCCGCCGCCTGGTTCAGTGCGGCGATTTTTTCCTCGTCAGTCAATTCATGGACCTGGTAGATCAGGCCCCAACCGAGGCGCGTACGCAAATCTTCTCGTAACGCCAGATGGGCCGGGGCGGCATTGCCTGCGCTGATCATGATGCCTTTGTTTTCGCGCACCTGGTTGAACAGGGCGAAGGCTTCGAGCTGCGCCGATTCCGACAGCTTGTCGCAATCGTCGAGCAAATACAGGCCAATATCGTCGGAAAAGGCAAACGTTTCAGGCTCCGCGTCACAGGCGATATAGCGCGCCTTGTCCATCAAGGACAGCGCGCGCAAAATGTGCGATTTGCCCGCGCCGGGGCTGCCCCACAGGTAGGCGAATCGGTCGCTCGCCGTGCCGGCTGCCAGTGACGGCAGCAGGTGCATCAGCTCGACGTTGGAGCCGGTTTCGAAAGTAGCCAGGGTTTGCGGTTTCTCCGCAACCAGGTCCAAAAGCATTTGCCGGTGTTGCTTCATCTGCGTTGTATTGCCTATCGCGTGTAAAAGCTGCTGTTCAGGTATTGCGCGCGCACATGCCTGATTGCGACCATCAGAATGGCCGATGCCGGCAAGGCCAGCAGCACGCCGACAAAGCCGAATAATTGGCCGAAAGCCAGCAAGGCGAAAATCACTGCCAGCGGATGCAGGCCGATACGTTCGCCAACCAGGCGCGGGGTCAGGAAAAAACCTTCCAACACCTGGCCACAGCCGTAGACGATGGCAACCGAGATCAAACCGTGAAGCCCGTCGAACTGCAGCACGGCGGCAATCAGCGCCAGGATCAGGCCGAGACCGAAGCCGAGGTAAGGGATGAAGACCAGCAAGCCAGTGATCATGCCCACCGGCAGGGCCACCTCGAAACCGCAGAGCGTCAGGGCGACCGAGTAATAGGCTGCAAGAACCAGCATCACGGTCAATTGCCCGCGCAGGTATTGCGCCAGCAAGCTGTCAACTTCCAGCGCCAAGCCTTTCACCTTGCTCAGCCAGCGGCGCGGAATGCCGTTTTCCAGCCTGCGCAGCAGCGAATGCCAGTCGAGCAAAATATAAAACAGCACAACCGGAATCAGTACCACAGTGGCAATCCAGCCCAGGACGGCCAGCCCGCCCACCTTGGCCGAGGCAAACACCGCACGGCCAATCTCCTCGCCGCTGGTATGCAGGTATTGCGTTGCCATTTCCTTGATGCCGGCGCTGTCGAGCTGGACGCTGATCCCCATTTCCTGCAATTTCGGGCCGGCCAGCTCATTGAGTTTGACCAGGAAGGTGGGAATTTGCTCCTGCAGTAGTGCGCTTTCGGTCTGCAACACTGGGGCAACCACCAACACCAGGGCCAGCACCGCCGCAAACAGCAAGAGCACCATGATGCTGACGGCCAGCGAGCGTGGGAACGCGGCTTTGCCTATGTGCTTGCTGGCCAGCCAGTCAACCCCGGGATTCAATGCATATGCCAGTATCGAAGCCGCAATGAAGGGCGTCAGCACGGGGCCCAGCGATACGGCCACCAGCACCAGGCCCAAGGCTACGGTTAGCCAGAGGATGGTCTGTTTCTGCTCTGAAGTTAGGGGAAAGGGCATGAATTTTGGCTGTTTCGATAGGTTGGCGGGCGAAAATGGATCGATAAGTAAAATCTTAACTGCGTCAAAGTGTGTCAATAAGGCCAAACAAGGAGCAAATAATAGCCAATCCGCAGCCCTTCGGGGGTCTATGGCGGTGCAATCAAGGGGTAAATAAGGGCGTCCGGCAAGCCGATTTGTTAAAATACCGCTTTGGCCGGGTGCTCTTTCCGGCATTAACCATCTATTTTACCGCCTCCGCCGGCAATAACATCATGACATCCACTTCCAACGTTTCACTTTCCTACCGCGATGCCGGGGTCGACATCGATGCAGGCGATGCCCTGGTCGAAGCGATCAAGCCATTTGCCAAGCGCACCATGCGCGAAGGCGTCATGGGAGGAATCGGCGGTTTTGGCGCCTTGTTCGAGGTGAGCAAGAAATTCAAGGAACCGGTGCTGGTTTCCGGCACTGACGGCGTCGGCACCAAGCTCAAGCTGGCTTTCCATTTGAACAAGCATGACACCGTCGGCATTGACCTGGTCGCCATGAGCGTCAACGACATCCTGGTGCAGGGGGCCGAACCGCTGTTTTTCCTCGACTATTTCGCCTGCGGCAAGCTCGATGTTGCCACTGCGACCGATGTCATCAAAGGCATCGCGGCAGGCTGCGAACAGGCCGGTTGCGCCCTGATCGGCGGCGAAACTGCCGAAATGCCGAGCATGTACCCGGACGGCGAATACGATCTGGCCGGTTTCGCGGTCGGCGCGGTCGAAAAATCGCAAATCATCGACGGCAGCAAAATCATCCCCGGCGACGTCGTGCTGGGCCTGGCTTCGTCGGGCGCGCATTCCAATGGCTACTCGCTGGTGCGCAAGATCATCGACGTGGCCAAGCCTGACCTGAACGCCGATTTCCACGGCCGCAAACTGGCCGACGTGCTGCTAGAACCGACCCGCATCTATGTCAAACCGCTGCTGGCCCTGATGGCTTCCATGGAAGTCAAAGGCATGGTGCACATCACCGGCGGCGGGCTGGTGGAAAACGTGCCGCGCGTCTTGCGCGACAACCTCACAGCCGTCCTGCATCGCGACGCCTGGACCATGCCGCCCCTGTTCCAATGGTTGCAGCAACACGGCGGCGTGGCCGATGCGGAAATGCATCGCGTGTTCAACTGCGGTATCGGCATGGCGGTGATCGTTTCGCAGGAAAACGCTGACGCGGCGATGGCGCAATTGAAGGCAGCGGGTGAGACCGTGATGCGTATCGGTGGAATTCGCGAGCGCGCCGAGGGTGAGCATCAGACTATCGTCGTGTAACGGATTATAGGATGAATGGAAAAAGGGGCCGATTGGCCCCCTTTTGATTTGTACAGTGATGAATTCCTAGCCGTGTAGGATGGGTACGTCGTTGTGCCCCCACGGTACAATTTGTGCGGCATTCGTGCGTGCAAAAAATCTTCCCCACGCTACTCGGCTCAAAAACAAACTACATGACGACCATTCAAATTGTCTCCACACCACCCGGCGAAGCTCCACTAGAGATTAGGCAGGCATGGATTGGAACGGTCCTGCCTGTCGCAAACAACAGCCCGATACCTATCAAGGTTCCTGTTGTAGGTGTCCTGACCGGCCGTCGTACATTTGCGCAAAGAATTTGGCGACGCATTGCGCGAGTGCGGAAAAATGAGATGTGGGAGGGCTTTCCGATTTTCGGCCGGCAAGCGATAGAGGAACTCGAAAAGACAAATGCCGTTGCTGCAAACTGGTGGAGACAAAATGCTCCCCACGTTTTGGCTGCGGGTCAAATCCTTATATTTCCAAGTGCTTGCTGCAACGTATTGCAAGATTCTCGTCTTAATTGAACGGCCAATGCACGGTTTGCGCCGATGCGCTCTTTGGCACCGGCTGACCAAATTCCTTGAATTTTCCTGATCCTGTTCGGATCACATCGGCGCCTTAGCCACGCGATTGATTTGCGGTCCTAGTGCTGCACCGACCCACCATCATGCTGCGCCAAAGTCTGCAGCGCCGCCGTTTCCGGGCGAGCATTGCTTGTGCTGTGCTTGGCCGGCACCGGAATACGCACGGGCTGACTTGCCACATTCACCGTCGACAAAACATTGCTGGTCGCCTCAGGCGCGGCATTCCACACCGGGTCGGCGATGCCTTCGAACACGGCCTTCAATTGCCCGCCCCACGAGTTGCGAATCATCTTGAAGTACTGGTTGTGCTCGTCGATAGTGACAAAGCGGCTGACTGCCAGCTTGTCGGTTTCGTAGATCAGCAAATCGAGCGGCAGGCCGACCGAGATATTCGAGCGCAGCGTCGAATCCATGGAAATCAGCGCGCACTTTGCTGCTTCATCCAAAGGTGTGGACGGATTGATCACGCGGTCGATGATCGGTTTGCCGTACTTGGCTTCGCCGATCTGGAAATAGGTGTTTTCATTGTGCGCTTCAATGAAATTGCCGGCCGAATACATCTGGAACAGGCGGCAGCGTTCGCCTCTGATCTGGCCGCCCAAAATCATGCTGACGTTGAAGTCGATGCCGAAATTCTTGAGCGATTCGGCATCTCGGTGATAGACGGTGCGGATTGCCTCGCCGACGATCTGCGCCGCTTCATACATCGATTTGGCGGTCCAGATGCTCTTGCCGTCTGCGCTGGTGTGCTCGGCCACGATCTGGCGCACCGATTGCGAAATCGAGAGGTTGCCGGCGGTCATCAACACCAGCGTGCGGTCGCCGGGATTGTCGAATACGCTCATCTTGCGGAATGTACCGACCTGATCGACGCCCGCATTGGTGCGTGAATCGGATAAAAACACGAGGCCGGCTTCGAGCCGCATGGCAACACAATAAGTCATGATGGAATGAAATGCTGAAAACTGACCTATTTTACCGCATGCACACGGGCGCGAACTTGACGATGTGAAACTTGGCGAAATGTCAATTTAACGACAAGACCCAGCCTCAGCCCAAAGTGTGAGCTGCCGCAGAAAATAAGTATCGTATTTATACGACTATGCCGGTATGACGCCATGGGGTATTCTGTAAAACCTGATTTGCGAACGGGCGCACACCTGTTGCCCATCGCGTAAATCAGCCGCAGCAATACCAACCCATCAGAGGATCTGGAAAATGAGACGAAACCTGTTGGCCGCCATGGCCACGTTGTGCTGCATTACAACCATCTTTACGCCCGTCCAGGCAAAAGACGTCAAAGTTGCGCTGATCTATTCCAAGACCGGTCCGCTCGAAGCCTATGCCAAGCAAACCGAGACCGGCTTCATGATGGGATTGGACTACGCAACTCAGGGCACGATGCAGGTCAACGGTAACAAGATCGTTGTCATACCGAAGGACGATCAGGGCAAGCCTGACGTCGGCAAGTCGCAGTTGGCTGCAGCCTACCAGGATGACAAAGCAGACCTCGCGGTTGGGCCGACCGCCTCAGGCGTCGGCATTGCCATGCTGCCGGTGGCGCTCGAATACAAAAAGATTCTGATCGTTGAACCGGCGGTGGCCGACTCCATCACCGGTGACAAATGGAACCGCTACATTTTCCGCACCGGGCGCAATTCATCGCAGGACGCGATCTCGAATGCGTTTGCGGTCGATAAGGATGGCGTCACCATCGCCACGCTCGGCACCGACAACGCCTTCGGCCGCGACGGCGTCAAGGCCTTCAAGGGCGCTTTGAAGAAGGCCAAGCTGGTGCATGAAGAGTATTTGCCGCCGACCACCACCGATTTCACGGCCGGCGCGCAACGCATCATCGATGCACTGAAAGACAAGCCGGGCCGCAAGGTGATCTGGCTGATCTGGGCAGGCGCAGGCGACCCTTTCGGCAAGCTGGCCGACATGGATTTGAAGAAGCGCTACGGCATTGAAATTTCTACCGGCGGCAACATCTTGCCTGCCATGGCGGCGTTCAAGAAGATGCCGGGCATGGAAGGCGCGCTGTACTACTATTTCGGCATTTCGAAAAACCCGGTCAATACCTGGCTGGTGGCGGAACACTACAAGCGCTTCAAGACGCCGCCCGATTTCTTCACGGCGGGCGGCATGGCGGCCGGGATTGCCGTGGTCGAAGCATTGAAAAAGACCGGCGGCAATACCGACACCGAGAAGCTGATCACCGCCATGGAAGGCATGAAATTTGAAACGCCGAAGGGCACCATGACCTTCCGCAAGGAAGACCACCAAGCCATGCAATCGATGTACCATTTCCGAATCAAGGACGACCCGGCCTTTGCCTGGGGCGTGCCGGAACTGGTGCATGAAATCACGCCTGCCGAGATGGATATTCCTATTCAGAACAAGCGTTGATGTCACCCATGACGATGGCTGGTTGTTACCCACAGGCGCATACAATGGCATGGAACCCCTCGCCCGCAGGCGGTAGAGGGCGGCCCACGAAAGGGGCAGGGGTGAGGGTGGTTGCGAGCAGGCTCGACTTTTTTAGCGTAATCGATGCATAACTTCCCTCACCCCCACCCCTCTCCCGCCCGCGGGAGAGGGGAGTTGGCAGCGCGATGATTTGCAGGTATGACCACGATGTATATATGCGGAACAATTCATGGCTAGTGCAATGAACCCGGCGGCCGGTGTTGCAGAATCCTTTTCTCTCGAAACGCGTAACTTGACCGTGCGCTTCGGTGGCCACGTGGCCGTCAATGCCGTCTCGTGCGCATTCAAGAGCAACACCTTGACCGCCATCGTCGGCCCGAACGGCGCCGGCAAGACGACTTATTTCAACCTGATTTCCGGCCAGATCAAGCCCACCAGTGGCCAGGTCTTGCTGGGCGGGCGCGACCTCGGTGGCATGGGTGCGGCGGGCCGTGCGCATGCCGGCATCGGGCGCGCATTCCAGTTGACCAGCCTGTTTCCCAACCTGAGCGTGATCGAAAACATCCGCCTGGTTCTGCAGTCGCGCGCCCGTGCGGGGCTCGACATTTGGTGGCTTTGGAGTCATCGCAAGGCGCTGATCGTGCGCGCCGAACAAATTCTCGAAATGGTGGCCCTGCGCTCCAAGCGCGACGTGCCTGCGGCAGTGCTGTCGCACGGCGACCAGCGCAAGCTCGAAGTGGGCATGCTGATCGCGCTCGACCCGGAAATTTACATGTTCGACGAGCCGACTGCCGGCATGAGCGTGGACGAGGTACCGGTGATTCTCGACCTGATCCGCGCACTGAAGAAACGCACAGGGAAGACTATTCTGCTGGTGGAACACAAGATGGACGTCGTGCGCGAACTGGCCGACCGCATCATCGTGCTGCATAACGGCGCATTGGTGGCCGATGGCGACCCTGCGACGGTGATCGCGCTGCCGGTGGTGCAGCAAGCCTACCTGGGGCTGGAACCCACGGAGGCTGCAGCATGAAGGGACCCCTGCTCAAGCTCGACGACGTGCATACCCACATCGGCGCCTATCACATCCTGCACGGCGTCGACCTGGAAGTGCCGCATGGCCAACTGACCATGCTGCTGGGGCGCAACGGCGCCGGCAAATCCACCACCTTGCGCACCATCATGGGCCTATGGACGGCGTCGAAGGGCCGTATTGTTTTCAACGACAAAAACATCACCGGCAAGCCAACGGCAGACCTGGCGCGCAGCGGCATTGCCTACGTGCCGGAAAACATGGGAATCTTCGGCGATCTCACGGTGCGCGAAAACATGGTGCTGGCCGCACGCAAGGCGCGCAGGGAAAGCGATATCGACACGCAGCGGCTGGAATGGATATTCAGCCTCTTCCCAGCCATCAAGCAGTTCTGGCAGCATCCGGCAGGCAAATTGTCGGGCGGGCAGAAGCAGATGCTGGCAGTGGCGCGCGCCATTGTCGAACCGCGCGAATTGATTCTGATCGACGAGCCGAGCAAGGGCCTGGCGCCGGCCATCATCGCCAACATGATCGCCGCCTTCCGCGAATTGAAGCGGACCGATACCACGATCCTGCTGGTGGAACAAAATTTCAATTTCGCGAAACAGTTGGGCGATAGCGTCGCGGTGATGGACAACGGGCGCATCGTGCATCGCGGCTCGATGGCGGCGCTTGCCAACGACGAAGAATTGCAGACACGGCTA
>DATBQE010000226.1:0-5597 GCA_036561005.1 Burkholderiaceae bacterium
AGATTAAAATGGGCTTCCGCGAAGTCCGGCCGTGATTGGATGGCGCGTTCATAGGCGTTTTTTGCCGCGGCAACGTCGTCTAGGTCCGCAAGCGCGTTACCCAAATTGTTATGCGCCTTAAAATTCCTCGAATCAATCGCAAGCGCCCTGTTGTAGTAGGCAATCGCCGCTTCAAGATTGCGGTTGTCGTGTAGCGCCACGCCGCAATTGAACTGTGCCATGGCATCGGCCGGGAGCAGGTCGGCGGCTTTTTGTAGTGGGGCGAGGGCGTCTTTGCCCAGCATTTTGAGCGCCACGCCGAGGGCCTTCCATGCTTCGCCGTCGTTGGCGTTCGCTTCCACCATGCTGCGCGCGAGCGCTTCCATTTCGGCGTATTTTCTGGTGTTGAAAAGGTCGAAAAGGGAGGGGGCAGCGGTGGGGGTATTTGCCGGTTTGCCTGTCAAGATTGGTAACCTGTGACTTGATCGATCGGGTGATTCGCGACTGGCGCTACGCAAATATATTGCCTGCGCATATGGCATGCGCCGGACGCGATCACAACTTTTTGCCCGCCCATGCCCATACCACGCGGCCCAGTACGGCCAGCCTTTCCTTGTCGCCGTTTTCCACGATGTCTTCGCCGAATAGCGGGTTATCCGACTTGATGATGATGGCGCCATCGCTGAAGCGGCGGCGCACGCGTTTGACGAAAAGTTCGCTGTTGCGGTTGAGCACGAACACGCCGTCGATATCGATCTGGCCGATACCGCGGTCGACCAGCAGCAGGTCGCCGTCGTTGAAGGTGGGCATCATCGAGTCACCGTAGGCGGTGAGGATGGCGAGTGATTCGATGGACGAGATTTTCGGCAAGTGGCCTTGAATCCAGGTTTTGGAAAGTTGCATTGAGGCGACGGATTGTTCGTGGTCGAGCATGGGAATACCGATGCCCATGGAGGCGGAGGCATCGCTGATGCGCACCGTTACGGCTTCGCTCTCGACGACTTCGCCGCGCCGGTTGATGTGGCGCACTTCGCCGAGGTCGCCGGCAGCACGCGAAGTCCGCACGTCGGCCCCATCTTGCATATCGCGCATATCGTTCGCGCCGCGCTTGAGCCCGGTCAGGTCCTTGTACTTCAATTCCTCCACCGTCACGCCGAAGTAATCGGCCAGCGGCTGGATGGTCTTGCTGCGCGGCTCTTCCGATTCACCTTCGAGGATGCGGAAAATGTTGGGCTGCTTGGCGCCCGAAGCCTCGGCCAGCGAATGGCGGTTGTGCCCGGCCTGGGTCATCAAGTGCTCGATATTTTTGCGGAGTTGGCTCATGTGCAAATTATGCATAAGTGAATACTTTCGCGCAATGAATTATACGAAAGTGGTTGACATATATACGGTTTCGTATAAAATACGCCACATGAATTCACCACAAGACATGGTCCGGGCCCTGGTTGCCCAAGGTTTTTCGCAAACCAGAATCGCGGCGGGGTCGGGCGTCACGCAGCCGACCATTTCACGCGCAAACGCGGGGCACGGCGTCAGTTACGGCAACGGCAAGCGTATCGAAGCATTTTTCGCCTGCGTGCAGGCCGGGGCCGGCAACGACAGCACAGATAACCAAAGGGAGTAGACATGAGCAGGTCTGAAGAACGGCAACACGTCAAGAACCTGTGCCGGCGGCTGGTGCCCTTGCTCACTGCCACGCCGGGGCGCACGCATCGCGAGATGTGCGCGCTGCTCAATTGCCGGCCCGAGCATCTCGATTCCGCACTGCGCGCGCTGCGCCGCAAGAAGCGCGTGCTGTGCAGCGGGCCGCACAAGTCGGTGCGCTATACGCTCGTGGCCGAGGTGCGGGTGGAACATATTGACGCCGACCTCGGCGCCAAGCGCGTGTTCCGGCCGGCGCTGGCGTCGGACTTTGCCGGTGTGCGTTACGCGCATCCGTTCGACTGGGCGGTGAGCAAGCTGCTCGGTGCCGCCGTGCCGGCGCCGCCCTGACCGGACGCCAGGCTCTCGCCGCGAGGCGAGCCATTGCAACAATGAACATGGGGGCATGACTTGCGCCTTGCCACGGCAGGCGCTGCCCCATTGTTCGATACCCAATTACCAACCGCGTGCCTGAATCCGTCAAGCGCGCAGAACATTACATGGAGTTCACCATATGAGCCAAGCATTGATCATGCGCGACCGCAACATCAACCTCAACGATTTCGAACGCGCTGCGGCCATGAAAGCGCTGGAACTGGGCCTGCGCGGCATAGACGACAAGAACCACGCGCGTTGGCTGCGTTTCCTGCGCAAGGTGTTCGGGCTGGAGCATGGCGAAGTGGCCGAGATCGGCACGCGCATTCCGCGTTCCGGGCCGTTTCATCGCTTCCACATGGCCATCGAGCGCGCCGTATTCGACGGCCAGCAGCGCTTTGCCGATTTCGAGCAATTCCGCAACTGGTTGAAGATCGGTGCCGGCCACGTGACCTGGGTGCCCGGTGCGAAAGGCGGCGTGGTGCCGTTGCCCAAGTCGATCAGTTATGCCGAGCTGGAAGAAGATGCCATGCGCCAGGTGCACAACAACATCGTGGCCTTCCTGCGCGGGCCGCATTGCGCGAGTTTTCTCTGGAAACATCTCGACGCTGCGCAGGCGGCCGCCTTGATGGATCGCGTGCTGGGCGGGCTTGTTGTGCAGGCTTGAGGGGCAGACATAAGGCGCAGACTAAAGGCGCAGACTAAAGGCGCAGGCTTGATGCAGAGGCAGTTGCGGCACGCGACTGCCGCGCTGAATCAGTGTGCGCGCGATTGACGACAGACAATTGAAAGCAGAAAAGTAATGGCTCGTATCCGATCCATCAAACCGGAATTTCCACAATCGGAAAGCATGGGTAACGTCTCGCGCGATGCACGGCTGACGTTTTTGCAGTTATGGACCATCGCCGACGACGAAGGGAGGTTGCGCGGCAACTCGCGAATGCTCGCGAGCCTCCTCTTTCCCTACGACTGCGATGCGACCGACCTGATCGAAGGCTGGCTCGACGAACTCGAACGCGAGCACTGCATCCTGCGTTACAAAAACGGCGGCCAAAGCTACGTGCAAATCTGTAACTGGTTGATTCATCAGAAGATTGACAAGGCAAGCAAGTCGAAAATTCCGCCATTCGACGAATCCTCGCGAGGATTCGCGAACGTTCGTGGTGGGATCAAGGAAGGGATCAAGGAAGGGATCAAGGAAGGGAAAGGAGAAGAAGGGAAGGGAGAGGAGGGGAAGGGAGACGATGCAAACCCGGCCGCGCAAAACGCGGCGACCGGGGTGCCTGTCGCTGCAAACCCTGCAGGGCAGGAATCGCCCGGGCAAAATCCGGACGAGCAAAAAAAAGTCGACGAGGTCGCAGAGATTTTTTCGTTCTGGCAGAAGGTCATGAATTCGCCAAAGTCGGTACTCGATACCAACCGCAAGGGGCTTATCCAACGCGCATTGAAGGACTACACGCCGGCACAACTCTGCAAGGCCATACGCGGCTGCTCCAAGTCGCCGCACAACATGGGCAGGAACGAGCAAAACACGCGCTACAACGGGCTCGGTTTGATCCTGCGCAACGCCGAAAAAATCGAGCGTTTCATCCAGCTCGACGACAACCAGGCCATTGCCGACAACGAATCGCTGGCCGAACGCAATGCACGCATCCTGCGCGAAGTGATGCAGGGCGCCATGGCCACGGACGACAACACCATCGACATGGAGGCGTGATGGAAGCGAAGGACAGAGACCATTTTTTGAAGATGCTCAGCAAAGCCATGGGCGCCTATGGCAAACCCTTGCCCGAGCCAGGTGTGATCGCCGCCTGGCTGGAGGAGCTGCGGCCCTACCCGATCTCGCTGATCGGCAACGCCTTTCGCGCCTACTGCGACGAGAACGGCGAATTTGCACCGCTGCCGGCCGCCCTTGCCAAACGCTGCAAATTGATGGATGGCCGCCCGTCGGACGACGAAGCCTGGGCCGTGGCCCTGACTAGCCGCGACGAAGCCAACACTGTGGTGTGGACGCAGGAAATGGCCGAAGCGTTTGCCCTGTGCCTGCCGGTATTCCCCGACGAAGTGGGCGCGCGCATGGCCTTCAAGGACGCCCACAAGCGCCTGGTGGCGCAGGCACGCGCAGAACGACGCGCAGTCGCCTGGGGTGTTTCGCTCGGATGGGATACGCGCAAACGCGAGATCCCGCTGACCAAGGCATTGAACGCCGGTCTGCTGCCGGCGCCGGTGGTGGCCGGCTTGCTGCCGTCTCCGGAGGGTGCCGTTGCAGCGGACAACGCGGCGCGCGTGCAGATCGAGAAGATAAAAAAGATGGTGGCGGACATGGCCGCAGAGCGCGCGCGCCGGCAAGCACAGTGCCTGGAGCACGAACGCGATGCATTGGCTGCGGCAAAGGCGCGCGCGCGCAGCATGGCGGCGTCGCATCGGCCGGGAGGGGAAGCGGGCAGGCGTCATTCAACCAATTCGCAAGCGGAGAAACAAACGTGAAACAGGACAACAACCTCGCAGTAAAAAACCTGCTCGATCGCTGGGCCAACTGGATCGGCACCGGCGAGCCCTTGGCCAACGGCGCGCCGCGCCAATGCGCCATGGCGCCCGACGCCCGCATCCACAGTTTTGAAGACCTGGAGATCGAGAGCGAAAAAGTCATCGTGCGCGCCGTGGATGCCTGCGTGCAGGGGCTGCCGGCGGAACAGCGCAGGGTGGTGATGATGTACTACGGCTTCTCGCATACGGCCTGGCGGCCGGGGGATGACGCGGTGTTTGAGGCGGCGCTGGACAATTTGTTTCAGACCCTGCGCAATCGGGTGGCGGTTTGTTTGTGAGGGGCGATCGGAAATAACCGATCGGCCTCGATTGGATGGACGTCGTTATTCCCTTTCTCCCCACCGATTGCGCACCCGAATTAAACGTGGACAGGGCGCTTATCTGCCGTGTAATATTTTAGACCGGCGGCGCCAAAGCGATGCATGATTCGGCGCCGCTTTGGACAAGGCGGCAGGAAACGCGCAAAGTCGTCATCGGCATAGTCAAAACCAAGGGGAGAAACGCAGCAATGGATACATCGGCATTTGCAGGATATGTGATCTCGCAGGTCATCTTTTTCGCGATCTTGTGTCTCGCGATCAATAAGTGGGGCCCAAAAAAATGGAACCTGATAGTTCAATTGGCCATAACAGGCCTTGTGGCGATTTTTCTGACGACGGATCACTTCGATATTCACTACCCGGACTATGTGGTTGAGGCCCGCTGGTTGGGTTGGATCATTGGGCTGGGTGTTGTGAATGTGTATTTTTGGCTGCGGGGGAGGAAGGCCGTGGTGGTGGAGGAAAAGAAAGAATAGGGCGGAAGTTGACTCATGCGTGGCTTGATGCTCGCGCCATGTAGGGCGGACGGCCGTCCCGCGGACAAGCGCAGCGCCTTCCGCTGTATGTAACTAGCCCATATACTAGATAATGCCAGACTATCACCGCAACCGCGTGCCAGGAGGGACCTACTTCTTTACCGTCAACCTGCTCGAACGCCGTAGTGGTTTGCTGGTTGAGCAGATTGACGCCTTGCGCGAAGCGGTGCGGAAGGTGCGCTCTCGCCGTCCGTTTCAC
>DATBQE010000227.1:0-34871 GCA_036561005.1 Burkholderiaceae bacterium
AAGTCACCGGGAAGGGGCCGATGGTCGGCAACAATGTTTCCCATGCAAACAACAAAACCAAGCGTCGCTTTTTGCCGAACCTGCAAAATCGTCGCATTTTCGTCGAATCCGAGAACCGTTGGGTCTCGCTGCGCCTGTCCAACGCCGGCTTGCGCGTCATCGACAAGATCGGCATTGACGCCGTGCTCGCCGACATGCGTGCTCGCGGCGAAAAAGTCTAACTAGCAGAATAAAGGAAAAATCATGGCTAAAGCAGGCCGCGACAAAATCAAGCTGGAGTCGACCGCTGGCACGGGTCACTTCTACACCACCACCAAGAACAAGCGTACGATGCCGGAAAAAATGGCGATCATGAAGTTTGATCCCAAGGCACGCAAGCATGTGGAATACAAAGAAACCAAGATCAAGTAAAACCGATCTTTGTTTCGCGTGACAAGAAAAGCCGCCCTCCCCGAGCGCGGCTTTTTGCTTTTCCGGCTTCCAATCCAACGCGTAATTGCTGCGCTATTACATCGAAGTCGTCACCGACCGATACTTCAACCATGCCGGGCATCGGCATGGTGAACTTGGCATATTTGCCCACGCGTCTCAATTGCCGGAGTGCGAACCGAAAACAGTGGCATCGCTCGCATTGACCTTTCCCTCGATACCAGTTCCAATGACGGGTTCGTCTGAAATTCGTTATGTTGGCAGCGCCATGCCGCATCGAGTACTTTCCTTCAATTTGGAAGAAACATGATTACAAACAGCGATATCGCTGCCTCAAATTTGCCGGCTGCGCCTTCCGTGCGCTGGGTTGTCATGGGGGTCAGTGGTGTCGGCAAAAGTGAAATCGGCGAGCGACTCGCAATGCAACTCGGCTGCGAATTCATCGAAGGCGATGCCTATCACCCGCCGGCCAATGTCGCCAAAATGGCCGCCGGTACGCCGCTTGACGATGCCGACCGCCAAGGATGGTTGCAGCTTTTGCGAAATCGGATCGCCGACGCCAAAGGGCGCGGTAAAGGCTTGGTGCTGTCATGTTCTTCGCTCAAACGCAGCTATCGCGATATTTTGAGAGAAGGCGACCCTGACCTGGTATTCCTTCATTTGGTAGGGGATCCCAAGCTGATAGCGTCGCGAATGCAGGCGCGAAGCAATCACTTCATGCCCCTGAGCTTGCTGGACAGTCAGCTTCGTGATCTTGAACCACTGCAGTCGGACGAGCGTGGCGTACTGGTGGACATTGCGATGACACCAACCGAGGTCGTCCGTACTGCACGTATGAAATTTTTATTGTTGTGATGCGCGGGGCCGCAGCGCTTGGTTCAAGTTCGAACGTGCCGCCTGCGTCCGCGGAACCACATCATCGCCGTTCATAGGACAGGACGCGTTCCCGCAGCCCAAGTCGTCGAATCTGGGGCTTGTCCCAGACGTACCCCAGTTCCAAGACAAAAATTACCAACGATCTGGCTGGCTTCCAAACCATTTCATTCTTGTGTAGCACTGATCTTTGTTGACCTTCCAGGTTATGCTCCGATGGCCAGAAAGACGCATTTGAAATTCTACATTTGGTCTGTCCATGTTCCGAGAGACTTCACCTGAAAGAACATTGCCGCAGATCGTCACTTTCCACACTGGAAAAATGAGCTGCGCCGTGTGAAGAATTTCAATTACTAAATCTTGCCAACAATTCGAATCATGATTTACCAAAAACGTCGAATGCTCAATTTTCTCTTCATTGACAATAAAACGCTCGCGTTCGAGCGCCACGACGTCAAACCCTGCGAGTCTTTCCAGCTTCTTTATATACGTGCCATGGTGTGGCCCAACGTAGGTGGCGGACCAACAGGATTGCATTGTCATGAACTAGGGTCCCCGCAAAGGGTTGTCGGCAAAAAAATTATTGGCTTACATGCATGGGAAGACAATTCCCGTATGCATGATATTGATATGGCGCTTGAGATTGAGCGATTTCAGACGATTCCCTCGTTTGAACCGACCTGTAAGGCATGGTAGCACCCTCTACCGCCGCAAACAAACGCGGACCAAATGGGCAACTGACACGCTGCGGACACGTCTTGCGCAATACCAATGTCATGGCGTTGTCTTAAAAGTCATTTACATTCAGGCTTTTTGGGCTAAGCCGGCATGAAGATCCTGATCGTCACTGAAGCATGGAATCCCCAAATCAATGGCGTGGTCCGCACGCTGAAGATGACCAGTCGCGAACTGGGCAAGCTCGGCCATATCGTTGAACTTCTGACGCCGCAAGGCTTTCGCTCCATCCCCTGCCCTACTTACCCCGACATCCGCCTATCCATCACGACACCGGGCGAGGTAGCACGGCGCATTGACGCATTCGGCCCCGATTGCCTGCATATCGCTACCGAAGGCCCACTGGGATGGATGGCGCGTGCCGTTGCGCTACGTCGCAAATGGCCGTTCACGACTGCCTATCACAGCCGTTTTCCGGAATACATTCATGCACGGGTGCGCTTTCCGCTTGGCATCAGCTACACCGTGCTGCGCGCATTTCACAATGCCGGGCGCGGCATGCTGGTGCCGACGCCGGCCATCGTGGCCGACCTGAAACAGCGCGGTTTCAGCCAAGCCAAATTGTGGAGCCGCGGCGTCGATCTTGGCACTTTCTCGCCTGATGGAGAGCGCCTGCCGCGCAGCAGCGAACCGGTCTTTCTGTATGTCGGCCGTCTGGCTATCGAAAAGAATATTGAAGCCTTCCTCTCGCTCGACCTGCCAGGGGAAAAATGGATTGCCGGCGAAGGCCCTGCCGAGGCGCGGCTGAAGGCGCGGTTTCCCAAGGCACGCTGGCTCGGCGTACTCGATGGCCCTGGGCTGGCAACGCTGTACCGCAGTGCGGACGTGATGGTCTTCCCCAGCCTGACCGATACCTTCGGCCTGGTGATTCTGGAATCGCTTGCCTGCGGCACGCCGGTAGCGGCTTATCCGGTCGCCGGACCGATAGACGTGATCGGCACGTCCGACGCCGGGGCGCTGCACGAGGACTTGCGCACCGCATGCCTGAATGCGCTCACGATATCGCGTAGTGCTGCCCGGGCCCATGCGGAGAAATTTTCCTGGTCCGAAGCAAGCCAGCAATTTCTCGCTGCCTTGCAACCGATCAGGCAGCAAGTCGCCCCGCTGCAAAGACCGGTTGAAGCGTGACGGCCGTTCGTTCGAAGTGTTTTGCCTGACAAAAAAAATCGACCGCGAAGGTCGATTTTTTTATGCCGGTACAAGACCGCGAAGACTTCAATCAGGCATAGCTACGCAAACGCAACGAGAACTCACGCAGGGCCTGGATGCCCGACGCTTCTGCGCGCGTGCACCAGTCTTGCAATTGCAGCAGCAGTTGCTCGCGGCTTGCGTGCGAACGCTCCCAGATTGCCGTCAATTCCTTGTGCATTTCGTGCATTGTTTCCAACACTTTGCTGTGCGAGAACAATTCAGTCAGTTGCTGCTTGTGTGCGCCTTCCAGCTTGGCCGGCTCGCGCTGCATCAATTTCTTCGACGACTTGAGGAACGAGGCTTCGAGCTGGGCCTTGGCCTTCAATTGTTCCACTTCCTGTTGCCAGGCTTGCTTGAGCGACTTGGCATACTTGGCCATCACATCGTAGCGGTTGGCAATGACGGATTGCAGCGTCTCCAGATCGGCGACCATTTTCTCGCGATCAAACTTGGGCGCCGGGGCAACCTTCTTTACCTTGGCCAGTTTGCATATTTCGAGAATGCGGATGTACATCCAGCCGATATCGAATTCATACCACTTCGACGACAACTTGGCCGAGGTGCCGAACGTGTGGTGGTTATTGTGCAGCTCTTCGCCGCCGATCAAAATGCCCCACGGCACGATGTTGGTCGCGGCATCGTTGCATTCATAGTTGCGATAACCCCAGAAATGGCCGATACCGTTGATAATACCGGCGGCAAAGATGGGAATCCAGATCATCTGCACCGCCCAAATCGTCACACCCATGGCGCCGAACAACAGGATGTTGATGATCATCATCAGACCAACACCCTGCCAGGAATATTTGGAATAAAGGTTGTGCTCGATCCAGTCGTCGGGCGTGCCGTGACCGTATTTTTCCAGCGTTTCGAGATTCTTCGATTCGGTGCGGTAGAGTTCCGAGCCTTCGAGCAAGACTTTCTTGATGCCGCGTGTAACGGGGCTATGCGGGTCGTCGACCGTTTCGCATTTTGCGTGGTGCTTGCGATGGATAGCTGCCCATTCCTTGGTAATCATGCCGGTTGTGAGCCACATCCAGAAACGGAAAAAATGGCTTGGAATGGCGTGCAATTCCAGTGCGCGATGGGCCTGGCAGCGATGCAGATAAATGGTGACGCCGGCGATGGTGATGTGAGTCACGACGAGCGTGTACACGAGCATTTGCCATCCGGTAGCGTCGGTCAAACCATGGGCCAGCAAATTGACAATTGCATCAAATACGGTATTGAACATCTTGACAACTCCAGAGTAATTCGCGTGCAACCCACTCTGAAAAGCCAGAAAAAGTTGCCCTTATGTATGACCCGGGATTGTACGCTGTTTACTCCGGTTTGACGGGTGTTTTTGGCCTCATTTCGATAGCTTTTTCGGCGTTTTTTGTCGCTTCGTCAGCGTTCATTGACCTTATGTCACGCTTTGACGATGGCAATTCGACATTATGGTCCTTCAATGCCCGCCAAACCGCCCGATTGACGTTGGAAGCAACACCGGAGCCACCGTTTTGCATGTCTGGCACCCAGAATGCGAGCTCCAGTTCAAAGCCATTGGGGTCGAATCTTGCCAGTACAGCTTGCGGTGCCGGCGACTTTGAGACACCTGAAACTTGCGATGCAGCCTCTTCCATGATGGGCAGGACTTTTTCCATGTCGGCGTCATAACTGACGGTAACCTTAGTGGTAAGTTGCTTGCCGCTGCTCGATGGCGAATAGTTCTGGATGGCACTGGAAATCAATATCTCGACGTCGTTATCACGCAATACACGCCATACCGCCCGATTGACATCGGAAGTCACACCGGAGCGGCCATTTTGCGGGTCCGGAATCCAGAAGCCGAGCTCAAGGTCGAATCCGAGCGCGCCGAATTTGACCAGCACTGCCTGCGGCGCAGGTAGTTTGGACACACGTGGAATTTCCAGTGCGGCGGCTTCGAGCAGCGGCAGGATCTTCTCCAGGTCAGTCTTGTAGCCGACCGTGAATGTGGTTGCCAGGCGCAAAGCGCTATTGGTGAGGGAGTAGTTCTGGATGGCATTGGAGATCAGCACGTCGTTCGGTACAACGGACTCGACTCCATCGAGCCCCTGCAGCACCGTGTAACGCGTGTTGATGTGCGTGACCACGCCATAATATTTATCGACCGCGACGAGGTCGCCGATTGCCAGGCTGCGCTCGATCAAAATAACGAAGCCCGACACATAGCTGCTGGCAATTTTTTGCAAGCCCAAACCAAGGCCGACGCCGAGCGCCCCGCTAAATACCGACAACACGGTCAAATCGATACCGACCAGCGACAGGCTGACCAGAATCGCGACCAAAACCAGCAGCGCCCGCACCATGCGCGCCATCACGGCGCGCAGGGAAGAATGCATGGTGTCGATCCGCATCAGCCGGTCTTCCACTGCCGCGCCCAGCCACATGGCGGCAATCAGGGTCAAGGCCACCGAGGCGCCGCCTTGCAAGATTACAAGCAGCGATATCTTGTGCGCGCCGATCGGCACGGTGGTGTCGTCGAGAAACTGCAACAAGTCGGGCCACCAGCCGGTAACGTACAGCGCAACGCCGAGCCACACGATAACCGATACAACTTTCTCGACAACCAGCAGGAATGCGCCGGCCTGCCCATTGCGCGCAAAAATGCGGCGCATGACGTAAAACGCCGCGCGCAAGATCACGAACGATGCCAACAGAGGCGTGAACAGCCGCAACACATTGACGTGGTGCCATATGGCCAGCAAGGGACGAGCCAGCTCGATCAACAACAAGCCCAGCAAGGGAGACAAAACGCGCGAGAAGCTGTCAACCCCGAGCTTCACGATGCCGGGGTTCTCCTGTGGATTAAGCTTGATGTGATCTTTGAGATATTTGGCGCGCAACAAACGCGCCAGGGCCGAACCGGCGGCAATACAAACGATCAGCGTGAGCACTTGCCAGAGCAAGCCGGGATTGCTCAAATCATTGACGTCGGACCAGAAATCGAGAAGCAAGCCTGACAAAAACGTGGGTTTCATTTTCGTTCGAAAACTGCAGCAAAGAATCCGTCGGTTTGGTGACGATGCGGATACAGCTTGAGGTAATCCTGCATCTCCAGTTCAATCTTTTGTTCCGCCAAAACCTGGCTCATCGGCACCAGTGCAAACCCTTCATGCGTGGCGAGGAATTGCGCGGCAATGGCTTCGTTCTCTTCCTGCAACAGGCTGCAGGTCGCATAGACCAGGCGGCCGCCGGTCTTGACCAGGCGTGCTGCGCCGTTCAGGATGGAAATTTGTTTGACGTTCAGCTCGTCCAGCCCTTGCGGCGATTGCCGCCATTTGACATCGGGATTACGGCGCAAAGTTCCCAGGCCGCTGCACGGCGCATCGACCAATACGCGATCGACCTTGCCGGCGAGGCGCTTCACTTTCGCATCGTTCTCATGGGCAATGACTACCGGATGCACGTTCGACAGTCCGCTGCGCGCCAGACGCGGCTTCAGTTTCGCCAGACGTTTTTCCGAAATATCGAAGGCATACAGGCGCCCGGTATTGCGCATGCCCCCACCCAGCGCCAGAGTCTTGCCCCCTGCGCCGGCGCAAAAGTCGACCACCATCTCGCCGCGCTTGGCGCCGAGAATCTGGGCCAGCAACTGGCTGCCTTCGTCTTGCACCTCGATTGCGCCGTCCTTGAACAGCGGCAGGTTTTGCAGGGCCGGCTTCTTGATCACGCGGATGCCGAGCGTAGAGTAAGGCGTCGCCTCGCACAAAATAGGCGCTTTGGCCAGCTCGGCCATGACGTCTTCGCGATTGGCCTTGATGACGTTGACGCGCAAATCGAGCGGAGCCGGCTGGTTCAATGCCGTGGCCAGTTCCAGGGCTTCCGCCTCGCCGAATTGCTCGTTCAATTTTTCGAACAGCCAATTCGGCATATTGGAGCGTAACAGCGCCGGCATGTTGTTGCGGTCGAATTGCATGACGCGCGTCAACCAGGTATTTTCCTCTTCCGAAAGACCACCCAGCGACTCAACCCCAACGGCGTCTGCCAAGCCCAGCAGGCTCAAGCGCCGCATTGCGGAGCCGACACCCGATTCGGCAAAGCTCGTATAAACCGACTTGTTGCGCAACAAGCCATACACGGCTTCCGCCAGCACGCCACGTTCACGCGGGCCGAGCTTGGGATGGTCGCGGAAATAATGCGACAGCGTGCCGTCGGCCGGGCCGGTAAAACGCAAAATCTCGCGCAACACCTCTTCGGTGTGCGAGGCCATCATTGGGGGCAATCTCATTTTGAATCCTTCTTGTCTGCATTCGGTTCGTGCACCTGGACCTTGCCATCGACGATGGACAAGCATCCTTCCATGAACCAGCGCACCGCGCGCGGATAAATGATGTGTTCCTGCGCCAACACCCGCGCCGCAAGCGTCTGTTCGGTATCGCCCGGCAAAACCTCGACCTCGGCTTGCGCCACGACCGGCCCGTGATCGAGTTGCGCCGTGACGAAATGCACGGTTGCGCCATGTCTTGCTGCGCCGGCCTCGATCGCCTGACGGTGCGTATGCAGCCCGGGAAATGCGGGCAACAGCGAAGGATGGATATTCAACATTCTGCCGGCATAATGTTCGACGAATGGCGCTGTCAGAATGCGCAGGAACCCGGCTAGTACGACCAGCGCCGGTTTATATTGGTCGATCACCTCGCGCAATGCGGCATCGAAGGCTTCCCGCGTCGCATAATCGCGATTGGCCACGACATGTTGCGCGATACCGTGCTGCTGTGCGAACTGCAATCCTTCAGCATCGGCGCGATTGCTGATGACGGCTGCTATGTTGACCGGCCATTGCTCGGTCTGCGCCGCGTTCACGATCGCTTGCATATTGCTGCCGCGACCGGAAATCAGTATGACAATGTTTCCCATGGCGCGCATTGTACCGCACCGCGTCATGCGGACCGCAATCCGGCACCCGGCAAAGGCGCCATGATTATCTTATTGACAAGAATAGAAGACGCGGAAGGCAATACCCTTTTCAGCCCAGAAATCGGCCGCATCCCGGAACACGTCGAGCAGGGTTTCGCGCGCTTCGCGATCAAATTGTGGTGTATTTGGCAATTGCTCCAAGACAACGACGAATCCCGGTTGCGCACCTGCCTTGGCAGTCAAATCAGTCAGGCAATCGCGCAAGGCATCGAAATTTTTGCCGAACGCGCGCGAAAAATGAAACGCGCTACCTAGCGTTGCCAATACCTGGGTCTTGGTCATTGCTTCGCCAAGCCGGGCATAGAGAAAATGCTGCCCCGAAGCATGCGCTTCACGCTGCAGTTCCGTCGCGCGAAAGGCGCGTATCGATTGAACCAGGTTGAGCGGCACGTTGGCTAACGGGTTCATGTTGAATGCTGAGGGCGCACGCTGAGAGGCTTCGGTCGATGGATTTGGCGATGAGTTCGGCATTTCCAGGCGCATGGATTATTCGCGAATACGTTTGAAAGTCGAATAATGGTCACTCGTATAGAAGTATTCGCTGTCGCCGCCGACGATGATGCGCTGCGCCCCGCGCCCTCTCGTTCCCGGGGTCTTGACTGTATATTCATGGTAATAGCCGCGTGGGTGGGGCGGCAACGCATGCTCGTAGTTGCCGAATACAACGCCATCCTTGGCATACGGATATGGGCCTCCCTGCTTGATCAGCGCCAAAGTTTGCCTTGCCTCGCGCGGCAAATCGCCGGCCACGACACTGTCTGCGGCGAAGGATTGGGTCGCCATGCCGAGCAACAGACAACCAAGCAACACTGCCCGGATCAACTTCAACCAGTCTTTAAAAACGAAATTCACGATGGCCTTTCCGGGTGGGTTTCGCATTTTTTCGGCCGCCGACCATCACATGGAAATTTCTTGCCCGCAGAATGCGGGGTATCCGCACCGGTTGCCGGCAGAAAATTCAAGGCGGCCTGGGCTCGCGCTTTCGCGTCGCCGGGAAATCAATCGCCCTGCCGCGCGAACGTATAGGTTAGCGTGTTGCAGAAAACGAATCAACCTGCATCGGCTATCACGAATGCAAATTACAAGCCGAAGAATGCCAGTACGTCGGCGCGATGCGCAAGGGCATCTTTTTTCCCCAGAGCAATCAATTCGTTGGTATAACTCGCTTCGAACAAAAGATAGGACGCGAGCGCCGATCCGCGCACTTCGGTGGCGCCGATGCTGCTCAACATCATGCGGATCGGACGCGGCAGGCTACCGATATGGCGGCTGGCAATATCGTCCAACCGTTCCGATGGTGCGATGATCAGCATTTCGATCGGCCGCAATGGCGTCCTGGATTTCTGCTCGTCCGTCAACACCGACAGCGTGACGTTGACGCGATTCATGCGCTCGATATCGACCGCAAGGCTGTCGAGAAAGATGCTCGACATGGCATGGCCGGCAATTTGCGCCAAGCTCGGATAATGCGCCTGTTCGCCGGTTTCGCGCGCCGGCTCAGCCAAGCGCCCTGCACCAATCACCAGTACCTTCTCGGCGCCAAGATGGATCGCGGGCGATATTGGTGCCAGTTGGCGCATCGATCCGTCACCGCAATATTCTCGGCGACCGTCGCAATAAATCGGCGTGGCCGGAAAGATCAGCGGAATGGCCGACGATGCAAGCAGATGGTCGACCGTAATTTGGGCGCGCATGGCGAGGCGCTGCGAGCGTATCCATGGTTCGATCGAGGCTTCCGTCTGATAGAAGGTGATGTGCTGTCCTGCCGTATAGGACGAGGCCGTTACTGCCAGCGCATGCAGCGAACCGTCAATCAATGCCGCATCGAGACGCGGGAAATTGAGCAAGCGATTGAGCAAAGTGACGAGCGGCGTATTGTCGAGCAGCGAATTGGGCGGATTGGCATGCCACTTGCGCAGCAGCCAACCGAACGACATCAGGGACAACCAACGGGCGCCCGAGCGCATGACGCCGAGAGAATCGGCGCGGTATACCTGTTCAACCTCAAAATGCTCCCAGACATGCAAGAGCTGATCGAGCCCGCGCCCGAAATCGTCGGCATGACAGGCCAGGGCCGTGGCATTGATGGCGCCGGCCGAGGTGCCGCAAATGATGTCATAAGGGTTGCGCTCCGGCTGCCAGCCGGCTTCCCCCAAGATCGTGTTGATGGCTTTCAGCACACCGACCTGATAGGCCGCGCGTGCGCCGCCTCCAGTGAGGATCAAGCCTGTTTTCTTTTTGTCTCCCATATCCTCGCAAGATTAACAGGGTGCCCGGCGTTTTGGGAAGGGCGACGCAACGCAGAGCGGAAAAAAGACATTGCTTCAATCCCCCTCGACGATCCCTTCGCGTCTGGGATCGGCCCCGCCGAACCAGACTTCCTGCCCGTCAATGGTCGTCCGCATAATGCCCTGCAAGCCCGAGGTCTGCTCCATCATGCGCACATTGTGGCCTTTGGCTCGCAATTGCTCGATCACGCTTTCCGAGACCCGGCCCTGTTCCAGCTCAGTGGGCCCGTTGCGGCTGCCCATATTGGGCAGGCTGATTGCCTGCTGCACGTTGAGGTTCCAGTCCATCACGCCCACCAACACCTTGCCGACGTAGTTAATGATGGCCGAGCCGCCGGGTGAGCCGGTGGAGAGGAACAGCTTGCTGGTGCCGCGCGCGAAGACCAGGGTCGGCGCCATCGAACTGCGCGGACGCTTGCCCGGCTGCACACGATTGGCGATCGGGCCATCGGCGTCCGACGAGTCGAACGAAAAATCGGTCAGTTGGTTATTGAGTAGAAAGCCGTCGACCATTTGGCGCGAGCCGAACTGGTCTTCGATGGTCGTGGTCATCGACAAAGCCTCGCCGTAGGAATCGACAATCGAAATATGCGATGTCGAGGGCAGCTCGGGCGATGTATCGTTCCCCCACGCCACATGCAAGGCCGGAGGAATGCCGTATTTGGCCCGTCCCATCGATTTGTCCGTGATCAGGCTGGCGCGCTCCGCGAGGTAGGTTTCGTTGACCAGGGGCAGCACACTATTGCCGGGCAGCGGCACAAAATCGGGGTCGGCCACGTAATGATTGCGGTCTGCATAAGCGAGCCGTCCGGCTTCGGAAAACAGATGCACGCCCTCTGCATCGAGCTGGCCGTCCTTGGGCGGATGCTTGTCGATATCGGTATGCGACAAAATACCCAGCATTTGCGCAATGGCGATGCCGCCGGAAGACGGCGGTGGCGTACCGCACACAGTCCACTTCTTGTAGTCGGTGCAAACGGGATTGCGTACCTTTGCTTCATAGCCGCCGATATCGGCCGCAGTCAAAGCGCCGGGGTTGGTGGGGTGGGCGTGCACCTTGGCGTCGATATCGCGCGCGATATGGCCGAGGTAAAAGGCATCGGCCCCACCGCTGGCAATTTCGCGCAGCACTTTGGCAAGCTCTGGATTTTTCAATATGTAACCGACCGACCTCGGTTTGCCTTCGGCGTCGTAAAAATAGGCCGCGGCAACCGGATCTTTCATCAGGTATTGCTCGGACATGAGCAAGGCATGCAGACGCGGGCTGACGGCAAAACCGTCTTCGGATAGTTTGATGGCCGGCGCAAACAGACTCGCCCATGGCAACTTGCCGTAGGTCTTGTGCGCCAGTTCGAGCATGCGCAGCACGCCGGGCGCCCCAACCGAGCGGCCACCGACCACACCGGAATAGAAACTCATCGCGCGGCCATCGGGACCCTGGAACAATTTTTCGGTCACCGCCGCCGGCGCCGTCTCACGCCCGTCGTAGGCCTTGACCTCCTTGCCATCGAAATAGAGCATGAACGATCCGCCACCGATGCCGGAGGATTGCGGCTCGACCAGGTTCAGCACCATTTGCGCGGCAATGGCGGCATCGATGGCGCTGCCGCCCTGTTTGAGGATTTGGTATCCGGCATTGGTTGCCAGCGGATTAGCGGCGGCAACCATGAACTTGCTGGACTTCCAGCCTTGCTTTTCGACGTAGCCGCTGGAAACTTCCGGGCTTTGCAGACCTGCCTGCGGGACGAGGATTTGCTTTGGCGGCTGCACGGCGCAGCCAGCCAGTAAAACGACGAAGGTCACACAAAGCAATTTCTTCTGATTCATTTTTGCGTTTCCTTTTTGGAAGACTGCAATATTACGCAAGAATGAGACAGAGCGTGACGGGTTGAGGTTCAACCTGGTTTCGGGTGATGCAATCCAAGTCCGTCGGCCGGGACGAATTCGGAGCTAACGGTATTGACTTGCAGGGGCGGGTCCCAGCAGTTGTTGCCCACGAATGTCGGGACTCGTCCCAGCCTACAAAACCTTTGGCGCCATCTTCGGAGGGATTACTTCGGCTGCATCCGAATCGCGCCATCGAGGCGAATCGTTTCGCCATTCAACATTTGGTTTTCGATGATCGCCTTTGCCAGATTGGCATACTCGGCCGGCTTGCCCAAACGCGAAGGGAACGGCACCATCTTGCCCAGCGCGTCCTGCACTTCCTGCGGCATGCCGAGCAGCATCGGCGTTTCGAAAATTCCCGGCGCAATCGTCATGACGCGGATGCCGTTGCGCGACAGGTCGCGTGCCATCGGCAAGGTAAGGCCGACAACTGCGGCTTTGGACGAGGCATAGGCTGCCTGACCGATCTGGCCGTCATAGGCCGCAACCGACGCGGTATTGATGATGACGCCGCGTTCGCCCGATTCTCCCGCATCGGTAGCAGACATCGCCACGGCTGCCAGGCGCGCCATGTTGAAGGTGCCGACCAGATTGATGTTGACGGTTTTCTGAAATAGCGCGAGCGGGTGGGCACCGTCCTTGCCGACGGTCTTGACTGCAGGTGCCACGCCTGCGCAATTGATCAAGCCGCGCAGGGTGCCCAGCGCCACGGCGGCATCGACCACTGCCTGGCCGTCCGTTTCGGACGTGACGTCGCATTTGACGAACTTGCCGTGCAATTCGGCAGCCAGCTTTTCGCCGAGTTCGACTTGCACGTCGGCCAGGACGACCTTTGCGCCGTTTTCCACCAGCATGCGGGCCGTTGCGGCACCGAGGCCTGACGCGCCGCCAGTGATAATGAATACGTTGTTTTGAATTTGCATGATGTCCTCGATTGCGGTGTGTTGTTGGGGGTGGATATTGAAGTCGGCCAAGGCCTACCCGATGATTTCCTCGTTATCACCGCCTTCGCGGGGACGCCGAAGAAAAACAGGCTGTCAACGGCCTAGGCCGTTCTCCTGATCGCTTAACTTCGATATCCTGACGAATCCAAAATAGCCAATTTATACCAGTCGGCATAAATTGACGTTTACGTAAACGTCACTCTAAAACCAAAATTGTAGCGGTTTACAAAGAAAAAAGGCGGCTTGCGCCGCCTTTCGAACAACATTTTCCTGCTGACTTACTTCTTCGGCGCCGCGTCCGACGCCGCGGCGGATGCTGCCGCAGACGCAGCCGCAGGTGCGTCTGGAGCACCGCTTGCACTTGCTGCAGGAGCAGATGCTGCCGAGGTCGTTGCAGTCGACGCGTCTGCCGAAGCTGCCGGCGCTACCGGAGCCACGACGGTCGCCGGCGCGCCGGCTGCCGGCGCCGAAATCGCCGCAACCGGCGCAGCCGCCGAACTGCCCATGATGCCGTTGACCGAGATCAAGGGCACGATCAGCAGCGCCACGATGTTGATGATCTTGATCAGCGGGTTGACGGCCGGGCCGGCAGTGTCCTTGTACGGATCGCCCACGGTATCGCCGGTGACAGCGGCCTTGTGCGCTTCGGAACCCTTGCCGCCGAAGTTGCCGTCTTCAATGTATTTCTTGGCATTGTCCCAGGCACCGCCGCCGGTCGTCATCGAGATGGCCACGAACAGGCCGGTGATGATGGTACCCATCAGCAAGCCGCCCAATGCAGCCGCACCGAGGATCACACCGACCAGGATAGGTACGACGACAGGCAACAGCGACGGAATCAGCATTTCCTTGATCGCAGCGGAAGTCAGCATGTCGACCGCCTTGTCGTATTCCGGCTTGCCGCTACCGTCCATGATGCCCTTGATGTCGCGGAATTGACGGCGTACTTCGACAACCACCGAACCGGCAGCACGCCCAACGGCTTCCATCGCCATGGCAGCGAACAGGTAAGGAATCAGGCCGCCGATGAACAGGCCGATGATGACCTTATGGTCGGACAGGTCAAAACTGACATGGATGCCTGCGGTTTCCAGTGCGTGCGTATAGTCGGCGAAAAGGACCAGCGCAGCCAGAGCAGCCGAACCGATGGCATAGCCTTTGGTGACGGCCTTGGTTGTGTTGCCGACCGCGTCGAGCGGGTCGGTGATGGCGCGCACGCTATCGGGCATGTGCGACATTTCGGCGATGCCGCCGGCGTTGTCGGTGATCGGGCCATAGGCGTCGAGCGCAACGATAATACCGGCCATCGAAAGCATGGAAGTGGCAGCAACTGCAACGCCATACAGGCCGGCGCCGCACATTTCACCGAGCCAGAACGACACGGCAATCGCGATACACACGGCCAGCACGGGATAGGCGCAGGATTTCATCGATATGCCGAGGCCGGCGATGATGTTGGTGCCATGACCGGTGGTCGACGCTTCGGCGATATGGCGCACGGGTTTGAAATCGGTGCCGGTGTAATACTCGGTGATGTAGACCATCAAGCCGGTCAACACGATACCGACCACGGTGGCACCCATCATCGGCATGCGCATCGCTTCCGGCAAGACCCACCAGGTGATCGCCGCAAATCCAATGAGCGACAAGCCCGCAGCCCACCACAAGCCGGTGTAGAGCGCCGACATGATCTTCTTGCCCGGTTGAGCCTTGACCATGGAGCAGCCGACGATGGACGCGATGATGGATACGGCGCCAAGCAGCAGCGGATAAAGTGCTGCAGTCAATTCCGAACCCTTGATCAACAAGGTGCCGAGCAGCATGGTTGCAATCAGCGTCACGACATAGGTTTCGAACAAGTCGGCGGCCATACCGGCGCAGTCGCCGACGTTGTCGCCGACGTTGTCGGCAATCACGGCAGGGTTGCGCGGGTCGTCTTCCGGAATGCCGGCTTCGACTTTACCAACCAGATCGGCACCGACGTCGGCACCCTTGGTGAAAATGCCGCCGCCGAGCCGGGCGAAGATCGAAATCAGGGAAGCACCAAAGGCCAGACCAATCAATGGCTTGAGCACATCATGCAGATTGGCCGAAGCGCCTGCGGCAGACGTAAGGTACATGAAAAACACTGTCACGCCGAGCAAGCCCAGACCGACCACCAGCATGCCGGTAATGGCGCCTCCCTTGAAGGCCACGTTCAATGCTTCATTCATGCCCTTGGTGGCTGCCTGTGCGGTGCGTACATTGGCACGCACGGAGACATTCATCCCGATGAAGCCGCAAGCACCGGAAAGCACGGCGCCGATGACAAAGCCGATGGCGGTTGTAATACCCAATCCCGCTGCAATGGCAATCACAATCACGACACCGACGATGGCAATGGTGCGATATTGCCGCGCCAAATACGCCGCAGCTCCGGTTTGAATCGCCGCGGCGATTTCCTGCATCACCGCATTGCCTGCATCCTGTTTCAAAATCCAGCTGCGAGACACCAAACCATAGATGACGGCAATCACGCCGCACGCTATAGCCAACCATAGACCTTCTGCTGCCATATCGACTCCTCCTTGTTATCACGACAAAGTTATGCACTATGCTTCACCCAAATGGGTACTAACCTTACGTCGCCCTCATTGTTTTATAGTTCGCCCGGGCCGGGCATTGGTACAACGAACTGCCAACTACCTCCGCTACATTCTGCATTGCAAAGCACAATAAAAAAAGCGGGCCAGAGCCCGCTTTTATTTTATTCTGCAAGTGCGGCAAACGCACTGTCCCGGATCGTCTCGACCGGACCAACACCGGCAATCTTGCGATACTTCGGTGCACCCGGCTGGTCCGATTGCGCCCATTTGTTGTAGTAGCCGACCAGTACTTCAGTCTGATCGTGGTAGACCGACAGGCGCTTCTTGACGACATCTTCCGCATCGTCATGGCGCAGGACCAGATCCTCACCCGTCACATCGTCCTTGCCTTCCACCTTGGGCGGATTGAACTTGACGTGATAGGTGCGGCCGGAGGCAGGATGCACGCGGCGTCCGCTCATGCGTTCGACGATGGCTTCGTCCGGTACGTCGATTTCCAGAACGTAATCGATCGCCACGCCGGCATCCTTCATGGCATCAGCCTGCGGTACGGTGCGCGGAAAGCCGTCGAACAGATAACCGTTGGCGCAATCCGGCTCCTTCAAGCGATCCTTGACCAGACCGATGATGATGTCGTCCGATACCAGCCCGCCGCTATCCATCACTTGCTTGGCGGCCAGACCGAGCGGCGTGCCGGCCTTGACGGCGGCGCGCAACATATCTCCCGTGGAAATCTGGGGGATATTGAATTTTTCCTTGATGAAAGTTGCTTGCGTGCCTTTTCCGGCACCCGGCGCTCCTAAAAGGATGAGGCGCATGTAATTTCCCAATCTAGTTTTGAATATGGTCTGGAGTGAGTAGGTACTCACCTTGAACCTGACAGACGCGGCTCTCCTTGCCTCGCCCACCCGGCTTTCCTGCAAACTTACCACAGAATCGCACCAAATCGAAACTTCCGTATTGATTTAGCGCACAGGAATTGTATTCCACGCCCCACAATTGCGCTCCAACAAGGAATTCACGCGGCAAATGTGCGGCGCACCCGTTCCAGGTCTTCTTGTGTGTCGACACCGGCCAAAGGTATCTGGTCGGTCAAGTGGACTGCAATCGACAAGCCATGCCAAAGCACGCGCAATTGTTCGAGCGCTTCGATCTGTTCCAGCGGCGACACACTCAACGACGGATAGCGCTGCAGGAAGGAATTCGAGTAGGCGTACAGACCAATATGACGTAGCGGACGGTAGCCGTGCGGCATGCTGTCGCGCGATAGCGCGAAGCCGTCCCGGTGCCAGGGAATGGCCGCGCGGGAAAAATAAATGGCCTGCCCGGCCTGGTTCAATACCACCTTGACGCAGTTTGGGTTGAAGACTTCATGCAACCCGTCGAGAGGATGGGCAGCAGTCGCCATCGGCTGGCCGTCACGGATCAATGCAGCGGTCGCGGCAATCAATTGCGGATCGATAAGTGGTTCGTCGCCTTGCACGTTAACAACGACGGCATCGTCCGCCAAGCCGAGCTTTGCGGCCACTTCGGCGATGCGGTCGGTACCTGACGGGTGATCTGCGCGCGTCAGTTGCGCTTCGATACCATGTGCGCGGCACGCCGCCACGATATCGGCGTGGTCGGTAGCTACCACGACGTGGTCGGCGCCGGACAAGGCAGCCTGCTCCGCAGTGCGTACCACCATCGGCTTGCCGCCGATGTCGGCCAACGGCTTGTTGGGCAAACGGGTCGATGCCATGCGAGCCGGCACAACAATGGTAAAGCCCACCGCATCAGCCTTCGGCGGGGGCGGCGGCATTCAAATCGCGCGCCTGATCGGTCCACATCACCGGGATGCCGTCGCGAATGGGGAAGGCCAGTTTGTCGGCGTTGCAGATCAGTTCCTGCGCTTTCTTATCGTGCTGCAGCGGCCCTTTGCAGATTGGGCAAACCAGCACATCAAGCAGTCGCGTATCCATGCAATTTCTCCACTATTTGTTCAGCCAATGCGGCGTCAATCTGCGCTGCGACCGGCACCACCCACAGGCGCGCGTCTTGCGCCAAGGCCGGAATGTGACGACATTTTACTGCATCCTTCTCGGTAATCAGGATGAGGGCGGCATTGACGTCGGCGAACGAATAACCGGCGAAGTCGAAATGATCGGGCAAGGGCATGGCGCCGAACCGAAGGCCGGCAGTTTGCAGCATGGAAAAAAAACGTTCAGGGTTACCAATGCCGGCCGCAGCAACGATCCCGCCCCTGCCTGCCAAATCGCGCAGATTCATTGATGCCGCGCTGTTCTTCAGGTTGAACAGCGTGCCGCTTTGCATTTGCATTTGCCAGGCCGGCGCATCCGGCTGTTCCAAATCGTTGACGACAGTGAAATCGCGCTTGCGCGAGGCCGGCTCGCGCAAGGGTCCGGCAGGGAGCAACCAGCCGTTGCCGACACCGCGCGCGTCCGACAAGATAATTTCCACGTCGCGCTGCAATGCATAGTGCTGCAGGCCGTCATCGGAAACGATCACGTCGACGCCCGGAAATTGCGCCAGCAAGATTTGTCCGGCGGCGAAGCGGTTGCGCCCCACGACAACTGGGCAGCCGCTGCGTTGGGCAATCAAAAGCGGCTCGTCACCGACCTGCGACGGCAGCGATGCCGCGCCCACAACCTGCGGCACATCGTTTTTTGTACCGTGGCCGCGCGAGATCACACCGGGATGAAAACCCGCGCGCTGCAGGGCATCGAGCAGCCAGATGGTAAAGGGTGTCTTGCCTGTTCCGCCGATGAAGATATTGCCGACCACGATAACGGGAACCGGCAGGCGCCGGGAACGCGCCAGGCCGAGCCTGAAGGCCGCGCGCCGCGCGCCGGCAAGCCAGCCGAACAGCAATGAAAGCGGCCAAAGAAGACAAGCGGCCGGTCCGCGCCGCAGCCAGGTGCGGGCGAACCATTTGTCGAGACTACTTCTTGCCACTCGTTTGTGCAGCGAAGGTCACCTTGTCGAAACCGGCGAGCCGTGCCGCTTCAAGCACGTTGATCACGGTCTGGTGCGTCGCCAGCGCGTCGGCATTGATGATGATGGTAGGGTCCTTGCCTTCATCGCCTTTTTCTGCTGCCGTCCGCTTCAGCTCATCGGCCAGGGCCGGCGCGTCGGTGGCCGAGATCTGCGTGTTGTTGATCGCGTAGTGCCCCTGCGTATCAACACCGACATTGATTTCATATGGCCTTTGCTGCGCCTTGTCGGCATCGGCCGTCGGCAATGTGATCTGCAGTGCGGTGAACTTGCTGTATGTGGTGGTGACCATCATGAAAATGAGAATCACCAGCAGCACGTCGATGAAGGGAATCAGGTTGATTTCCAATTCTTCGCGCGCTTTGCCTTTGCGAAAATCCATGCTTATGCCTCGATTCCCGATTTACTTGCGTGCGCCGTGCACAATGTCGACGAATTTCACGGCTTGCTGTTCCATGTCGATGATGAAGCTGTCGACCAGGGCGCGGAAATGGCGGTAGAAAACCAGGGTCGGCATGGCAATCGCCAGACCGAAACCGGTGTTATACAGCGCCACGGAAATACCATGCGCCAACTCCGCCGGGTTGCTGCCGGCGGCATTTTGCGCGCCGAAAATTTCGATCATCCCGACCACCGTGCCGAACAGGCCCATCAGCGGTGCCAGCGTCGCGATCGTGCCGAGCGTGGTCAGGAAGCGTTCAAGTTCGTGGGCGGCACCGCGGCCGGCTTCCTCGATCGATTCCTTCATCACTTCGCGCGGCGCGTCGACATTGCGCAGGCCCGCTGCCAGAACGCGGCCCAGCGGCGAATTGTTTTCCAGGGTATTGATGACGTTGGCGTCAATCTTGCCGTTGTGATACACGCGTATGACTTCCTGCAATAGAGTCGGCGGCAATATGCGCCGGCTGCGCAGGTACAATAGGCGTTCTATGATCAGGGCCAGGCCGACGACGGAAGCAGTCAGCAAAAGGTAGATTGGCCAACCGGCGGCCGTGAGGATGTTGAACAGCTGCAAAAAAGACTCCTTGGTTTAGGCTGACAAAATGCTGTTGTTGCTTGAGGGCATCGCTCACACTCGCCGACATGACCTGCGCGGCCCAAACTGGCGCTGCTCGCTGCGGTTTTTGGCAATACCCTTAAAGTTTGCTCCCGCTCGTTGATGGCAACGGCGTTGACGCCACCATGATCGGATGGAAACATACTCGAAGTGCAGAATGTAACGTGTTGAGCCATTGTGGGCAAGTCTGAATGTAAGACAAATCGTAACGGAGCGACATGAATTTCCCGATTCGCCCGAATTTGATTCATTTTGCCCGCGAAACTTAGGGCTGTTTCACCGGATAAAGTTCTGCACAATTACTGTGGATAACTTTGTGGGCAAGTTGGGCAGAAAAGGCAAAGTGCTTGATTTTTAAGGTCTTTTTGCCGTTGCACTCAAATGTAGCAATCTTGCTTTCCTCATTAGAATCAAACACTTAGAAAAAATCGCCAATGAACATTCTTTTTTGTGACAGCAAAATGACGAATTGGCGCGCCTGTGGACAGCTTTTCCCTCGGAACCCCGCATGAATACTGATGATCGGGCGATGAACCCCACACCGGCACAGGCCGTAACGACCGTGTCGGCCTTGAATCAGGCTGTTGCCAAGATGCTGGAAAGGCAATTTCCGCTTATGTGGGTGGCCGGAGAAGTGTCGAACTTCACGCGTGCAGCGTCCGGGCACTGGTATTTCACCTTGAAGGACGAGGCGGCCCAAGTGCGCGCTGTCATGTTTCGCGGACGCGCCCAATATGCCGGCTTCACGCCGCGCGACGGCGACAAGGTGGAAGTCAGGGCACTGGTCACGCTTTATCCTGCGCGCGGCGACTTCCAGCTCGGCGTCGAAGCGATCCGGCGCGCCGGCATCGGCAATCTGCATGAAGCCTTCCTGCGCCTGAAAGAAAAACTGCAAGCCGAAGGATTGTTCGATGCGGCACGCAAACGGCAATTACCGGGATTTCCCAGAACCATCGGTATCGTCACCAGCCCGCAGGCAGCGGCGCTGCGCGATGTGCTGACCACACTGCAGCGCCGCGCACCGCATGTACGCGTCATTATTTATCCGACCCCGGTTCAGGGCGAACAGGCAGGGCAAAAGATCGCCCAGGCAATTGCCACAGCCTCGGCACGCGCCGAGTGCGATGTGCTGCTATTGTGCCGTGGCGGCGGCAGCATGGAAGACCTGTGGTCGTTCAACGAGGAAGTGGTGGCCCGCACCGTCGCCTATTGCGACATTCCGACCATCTCGGGTGTGGGCCATGAAACTGATTTCACGATCACCGATTTCGTCGCCGATCTGCGTGCGCCGACACCGACTGCAGCGGCCGAATTGGCTGTCGTCGCAACCCAAGAATGGCTGTCGGAGCTGGCAACCATGGCGCAAGACCTCACGCGCGCCTTGAAACGTCTGCATGGCAACCGCGCGCAGGGCCTGGACTGGCTATCGCGCCGTCTGCAGAGCCCCACAGCGGCAATTAACCATGAAAGAGTCAAATTGCACGGCCTCCAGATGCGCCTCGGCTACGCAATTAATACCCCTCTTGCGCGCGCGCGTCACAGTGCAAGCCAGATCGCAACGCGGCTGCAGGCGCTCTTGCCTGATACGGCGCAACGACGCGCCAGGGTGCTTGACTACGCACGCCGCATGGCCATCACCACTGGCAACGAACTGATGACGCAGCGCAGGTCGTTGGCGGCATTGAAGGCGCAACTCGATTTACTCAATCCGCAACGTACACTGGAACGTGGATACGCCATTGTGACGGACGAAAGCGGCAAGATCCTGCGCAATCCGAAGCAATTGCAACCGCGTCAACTGCTGACCATGCGCCTGGCCGAAGGCAGCGCTGATGTGGGTCTGGCCAGCGTGCAGCCGTTGATTGAATAGTGCGTCCGAACAGTGCTGCGCTGCAATTGGCGGGCGCAATGACAATCCATTTGCGATATATCGGACAATCCATGCAGCTTCCCGTCATCCGAACTACAATAGTGTCTCTTTGATACGGCATCGTGATCAATTTAGCCTGACACAGCAACATCCCCGCATATAAACCAACCGAAAGGACGACCATGGAACATACTTTACCGCCCCTGCCCTATGCAATGGATGCGCTGCAACCGCATATTTCCAAAGAAACGCTGGAATTTCACTATGGCAAACATCACCAGGCCTATGTGACCAATCTGAATAACCTGATCAAGGGTACGGAATTCGAATCGGCCACGCTGGAAGAGATCATCAAGAAGTCGTCCGGCGGCATTTTCAACAACTCGGCCCAGGTGTGGAATCACACGTTTTACTGGAACGGATTGAAGCCCAATGGCGGCGGCGCGCCAACCGGCACCCTGGCCGATGCAATCAATGCCAAGTGGGGCTCGTTCGACAAGTTCAAGGAAGAATTCACCAAATCCTGCGTCGGCAACTTCGGTTCCGGCTGGACCTGGCTGGTGAAAAAGGCTGACGGTTCGGTCGATATCGCCAATACATCCAACGCCGCTACCCCGCTGACCGGCGCCGACAAGCCACTGTTGACTTGCGACGTATGGGAGCATGCGTACTACGTCGACTACCGCAACGCCCGTCCGAAGTATGTCGAAGCGTTCTGGAGCCTGGTGAACTGGGATTTCGCAGCGAAGAATTTCGCGTAACGACAAGCTCGACACCTTGTCGATTGCTTGATTTGACTTTCCGGACGTCGATTTCTGCATGTCCGGAAGGCTCGCTTGTTGAAGCCGATCGTTACGCTATCGGCTGTTGTGTCTTTTAAGACCCTACCTAACGCGTCGGCTCGATAGCCGCAATCAGCTCTGCGATGCGTTTGTATATCCGGTAATACACTTTCCGGTCGAAATGCCACCAGTCCATCCGGTCCTCGGCTGCCAACACAAATTCAACCGGATCGATCAGCCAGGTATTTTTCCGTGCGTGCGCAAGCTGCTTGTGCACGTTACTGATCGGCTCCAGCATATCCGGCTGAATCTGTCGCTCCCCGCCCCAGCTGCGCTCAGTCTGTCTCGGGATATCCAACAGAAAAATCGGCGTGTCCGGGTTGATCTGACTCAAAATGACGCGCAAGCGCTCACCGTATGATTCGGCCGAGATGTAGCCGCCGAAGGTGAAGTTTTCCTTGAAGTGATGGAATATGCGGGCGGAATCTTTTGCCCCCTTGAACTCCGCCGGCATGTCGTCGAAATTGAGCCTTGTAATATCCGCGTCCCAACTGATGCCGTCGATCAGGAAGGGCATCTCGATCGGAATTTTTTTGTGCCGATATAAAACGCAAATTTGGTCGTACCAGAAACTCAAGACTATGCCGGAGCGCGCATCGGCGCGGAAAATCTGATTATCGAAATCTTCGCGGACGCAACCGAGCCCGCGTACTGCCTCCGCGAACTGGGGATTGCCGACCAGATGCCGGTAGACCATGAAGCTGGTGTGCGTACGCCGGATGTCGATACCGTCACGTCTGGCATTGCCTTCGTGAATCACGTTCGTCGAGAAGACTTTCAGGTAATGGCCGATATTCTCCATGACGCAACCGCCAAGGACGTAGAAATTATCGATCTTCATGACCGCCGACGGCAGTTCCGTGTCGGACGCGCCATCCTTGTCTGCCACCAGTTCGATCCAGTCGACATTTCTGCTCGTATCTCTCGGATCGCTCAGCACTTCCCCGACAATATTCAGATACGGGTTGCCCAGCCGCTGGTAGAGCCACTGCTCCACGCCCATGCCCAGGACCCTGCATGAGAACATGAAGTGCTTCAGCGTTCGGCCTTCTGAAATCAGGTAAAGCCCGACGAAACCGTGATCGCCGTATTTGTCGCGGCAATGTATCAGACCGCCTTGAATGCGCGGGTCGCGCAGCAACTCAAGAAATTCCTGCCGGCCTCGGCCGGTATCGTCGGATAAGCGGACCTTGGTGAAGTTCAACTGGTTGGTGCGATTGATCAGCTCCACGCAGCGGTCGATATTTGCTTCAAGATCGTATTCGATGTAGACCTTGATGGCGGACGTGCGAAGAAACTCGTCGCCGTTTTCATTCGCATTCGCCGCATCCGATTTGCGTAATTCCATGGCCTTGTATTGCGCCAGCCGGGTCAGTTCGCTATCGTCCTTGCCGGCAAACCGGCCATGGCCCAAGATGTGCGGTATGAAAGTTTCAGCCACGACGTTGATGCCGGGATTGGTATCGGCCACTTCGGCCCGGTTCAAGTGGTTGTCGTCAATGAACAGCACCGTTTCGGGACGCAACTGGGCATTTTCGACAATGGCCTTGACCCTGTGCCCTTTTTGCGACCAATCAATGCTGGGGAAAATAAAGTAGCCATCGAGCGCCCTCGCCTTGATGACTTCCATGGTCGGATCAAAGTAATTTTTCGAGCAAATGGAGCTGACTATGCCCCTGGCAGCCAATGATCTGACGATGTTCTCGTGTTCGTCTATCCAGGTTATCTGACCTTCCGTGAGCGTGCCTTTCCAGAAGGTTTCATCCAGATCCCAGATCACCAGACGGATATTTTCGGGAAACGGCACAGTTGCCTTGGCGGCATCGGAAGGGGGAATTTCAACATGGTCGGCTGCCGGACGGGACGCCGCCTCTGAATCGGAAAGCACGGCAACGCCCGCAGCAGGATTCGCGGCAAGATTTGCACCAGCCTGAGTCGGCGGACCATACGACGTCTTGACCAGGAACGACTTCAAAGGGCTCCCGATTGCCCCGATCGCCTTATTTTCCTTGGTAAAATTCTTTGCGCCTTCATCACCAACGTCAAAAAAGTACTTCATGCCTTCCCCCTGAAAAGAGCTGACCGATTTTACCTCAAGAGTTTTTGATCAGGACTGTTCTTTCAGAGTGGTTTTGCCGATAACGGCGCGCCAATCAAATTTCCATTCCCACAAAGTAAAATCCCTCCGGCGTCATCGCCGGAGGGATTTGGCAGCCTGGAGCACCGCTTTTACCCATGGAGGAAACCTGTATTTTTCAGAGCCGGTTCAATGACTGGTTGAACCGCGCCGCATCCTGGAAGCCGATCACCCTTCCCCCCTCGATTTCCCGGCCGGCCTTGTCGAAAAGAATAATGCCGGGCGGCCCGAACAACCGGAAGCGCTTGAGCAAGGCTTTGTCGTCGTCGCTATTCGCAGTTACATCGGCTTGCAACAACGTCATGCCGTTGAATTTGGCCTGCACCTGGCGGTCCGGGAAAGTCAGCTTTTCCATTTCCTTGCAGGAGACGCACCAATCGGCATAAAAATCGAGCAGCACCGGCTTGCCGCCGGTGCGGGCCAGTGCAGCGTCAAGCTCGGCCACGGATTTGACGCGCACGAATTCCTGCCTGGCAGAGGCCGTCGAGGAGCCGCCCAGGCGGGCCAGCGGCGCCCACGGATCCGCTCCCCCCGAAGCAAGGCCGACCAGTTGCACACAGCCGAACAAGGCAAACAGCAACCCCACCATCTTTCCCAGCCAGAGCAGCCTTGGGTGCCAGATCAGGTAGGAACCGTACACGACGCCGATGGCAGCCCAACCAAGCATTTGCCATTTGCCGGCCAGGACCGGCGACACCATCCACAACGCGAGCGCGATCATCAACACGCCGAAAAAATGCTTGACCTCGACCATCCACATCCCGGCACGCGGCAAGAGCGACCCAGCCGACAAGCCGACCAGCAGCAGTGGCACGCTCATGCCGCAGGCCATGGCAAACAAGGCGCTGCCGCCGACGACGACGTCATGGGTCTGACTCAGATAAACCAGGGCACTGGCCAATGGTGCCGCGACGCATGGCCCGACTATCAATGCCGACAGAGCGCCCATCACGAAAACGCCGGCCAGTTTGCCGCCCGCCTGTTTGCCCGAGGCGGATGTGAGCCGGGTTTGTATGAACGACGGCATTTGCAGTTGGTAGACATCAAACATCGCCAATGACAACACAAGCATGAGCACCGCGAAGGAGCCAAGTACCCACGGATTTTGCAGGCGGGCAGCCAGTCCCTCGCCAACCAGGCCAGCGGCCACCCCCATGCTCGTGTAGACCAGCGCCATGCCGAGCGAATAAGCAACCGATAGTGCAAAGCCGCGCCGCCGTCCGACCTGCGCACCCTCGCCCACAATGATCGATGACAGGATAGGCACCAGCGGCAAGACGCAGGGCGTGAACGACAAGCCCAATCCAATGAGCAGGAACAGTGGCAGGATCACCATCAGCTTGCCGCCCTGTAGGGCAGCTTCAATCCTGCCTGATTCGCCGTCAGACGCAGCAGGACTGGCGCTTGACACAAGGGCTTGGCCGCCTGCTATTGCCGGTACCTGGGTAACCAGCACAATGTCAGACTGCATCGGCGGATAGCACAACCCTTTATCGGCACAGCCTTGTCCGGTAACGCTCAACGTGAAGCTGCCCTTGGCTGCCTTGACCGGTACAAGGATTGTGACCGCGTTGCGGTAGGTTTCGACATTCTTTTGGAACGTTTCGTCGAATTCCACTTTCCCCGGCGGAAAGACAGGGTCGCCCAATATCGCATCTTTGGCTTCGAATTTGAACCGCTCGCGATACATGTGGTAGCCGTCGGCGATCTTGTAACTGACCGCGGCGGTTTGCGCATCGCGCATCGTGGCGCTGAATTGAAAGGCTTTTCCCGGGTCGAGGAATTCATCTTCTGCAGCACGCACGTGAACGGCGGCAAACAGCGAAAATGCGAGTGCGGCAAAAAGTAAAATACGCGCGGCTGCGCTGCGATAAACGGTCAGCATGGTCTTCCTTCCTGGGATATTGCGCCATACGCACCCCACTGCGCGCGTACGGACGAGATTTGCTTTTGCTATCGCGTTAATGCGCAAATACCCGCACAAGGTTCAATTCGGCCATTTCCGCACTGTTTCGGCCGCCGCTAACCTGATCGCTGTGCGCCGCCATTCACAGTTGGCAAAACGTACTGCCGATGCCGTTTTGGAAATGCGGATAGAATAACTTTCGCCATCCGGACCCGATTGATCTCCCAGCGGGTACCCAGTGCCAAAAATTTGAAGAATTGGCAACACCCACCCTAACCACTTTGAAAAGAGGAAATCGCCATCATGAAAACTCTGTTAGCTGCTGCAGTGCTGGCCGCGTGCTGCACCGTCCCTGCCTATGCCGCCCTGGAAAATGGCGCTGTTGCGCCGAATTTCACTGCCCAGGCATCGTTGGGCGGAAAGGTGTTCACATTTTCACTCAGCGATTCATTGAAAAACGGCCCGGTCGTGCTGTATTTTTATCCTGCCGCCTTTACACCCGGCTGCACGGTCGAAGCGCATGATTTTGCCGATGCCGTTGATCAGTACAAGGCAATGGGCGCGACGGTGATCGGCGTATCGCACGACAACATCGACAAGCTCAACAAATTTTCCGTCACCGAATGCCGCAGCAAATTCGCCGTGGCTGCGGACACCGATCAGCACATCATGAAATCCTATGATTCCATCCTGGCCATCAAGCCCGAGTACTCCAACCGCACGTCTTATGTGATCGCGCCGAATGGCAAGGTCATTTATTCCTACACTGACCTGTCGCCGGAAAAACACGTAGAAAATACGCTGGCTGCCGTCAAGCAATGGCGCGCAGCGAACCCGATGAAATAGACCCGGCCCCAGCGATCGTGCAACTCGAGCAGGCGAGCCTGCTCGAGTTGCATGCCCCGCATTTGCTCACAATATTGAATCCGTTGCCTGAATTTTAACGACGGTGCGTTGACGTTGCACTTGTGCAGTGAACAAATATTTTGCAACAAACAAGCGCCCTGGAAGGCAATGTGCAGCACTTAGGCGACGCGTAGCACGCCGACCAGGACGTCACGGCGTCCTGCCGGCGCGCGGCATCGTCAGGCTTTGGTATTGATCAGATTGCCGGTTGACGCAGCGCCCTGCAAGTTGGCCAATGTCGACTGCAAAAAGCTTTGCAGACTTGACACACTGCTTTGCGCATTCGAGGTCGCGCCCCCGAACAGCGAAGAAAAATTGTCCTGCAATGAGGAGAGCGCTGAATTCGAGGCAGTGCCGACCGAAGCACCCGTTGCGTCGCTACCGACGAAACTGAAGGGATCGCTTGATGCGCCGCCGGTACTTGCATTCGATGAATCAAACAACGAACCCAGCGCCTTTGCGTCGCTCGAATTGACTTGGTCAATCAGGTTTTTCAAACTGCTTTGCAGGCTGCTTTGTCCGGTCGAGGATGGCGGCGCGGATGCAACTGGGTTTGCCGCCGTGCCGTTTTGCGACTGCAAGGCCGCAGCCAGACTTTGCACCAGAGACGTCACTTGGTCCTGCGTCGCCGATGTACCTGTTCCGGCGGCCTGCCCGCCGCTACCGCCAGTGGAATTCGTATTGATACCGAGCTGCGCCAAAGCCTGAAGCAGCGCCGCTGTCAATTGGCCGCCCGCGCCACCCGCGACCGCGGTCGTGCCTGCCGCCGAACCGCTCGCCTGGCTATTTATCTGTGCCACACCCGCATAGTGGGAAGTAGTGAGATTTGCCGAATTGGCGATTCCATTGATTGTCAATTTTTGCTCCTCTGCAGCAACGCTGCCCTTATCTGACTGCGGCAAACATGAAGCAGTTCCCAGATTACCTGGCACCGAACCCGGTTTTTGTCGACTTTTTGCGAAACCTTGAGCAATTCGCTGTCGGAAACTCGTATTGTCATCGTGAATCGGGCTGCTATTTCAAGCAATACTATAAGACCATTGCGAATCGCAGGTCGTCCATGCCTGCTCGCAAGGTGTGCGGCCGGGCGCGACCGCCTCTACTCTGGCATCGAATGCATCAAGTATTCTTTGCACGTATGGATTCTTGAACTGCAACTGCACGTGAAAATCTTCAAGATGCACCAGCATCGTCGCGTTGGCTTCAAATACCAGCAAGCGTCCGTCTGGTAAAAGCGAGAAATCGATGCCGCAAAAATCGAGATCCAGGCGGCTGCCGATTTGTCGAAGCGCCTGCATTGCACCCCATCCGAGGACTGCAGCCGGATATTTAAGAAAGCGCAATTCCTCGTCCAGCTTCCATTGGTGTGCCAGCATGTCGGCGCCGGCATAATGAACCAGCCAGTTGCTCGAAATGGCCAGATGATAGGGAAAGGGTTTCCCACCGATAAAGATCACGCGGTATTTGCGGTAATAAGCGTCGGCCGAACGAAAATCGTGAAATGCGCAGGCATGCACGGTGGCGGCATCGGTTTGGAACTCGATCACTTCGGCGAATGACTCGCATCGTTTCAAGCCCTTGCCACCGTGGGCCGCTCCCGGGCGAAGCAACAAAGGCGGCGCCATGCCCAATTCCCGAAGGCTCTGCGATAATGCATTGCCATCCTGCCATGCGACGCGCACGGCCTTGGGAACAAGCACATGATGAAGATTGGCGAACAGCGCAGGCATCATTTGCCGGGCGGTTCGGGCGACGGCATACGGCATATTCAGTATCGGTTTGTCGCATACCTGCAAGAGACGCTTGACCGCAACGGACGATGCGTCGGAAACGTCCTGGTCGCCGATGGCATTGAAAATGAAGTCAAAGTCTGGCAGCGTATCAAATTGTGCGTCACTCGCATATTCCATGATCCAGCGTATCCGGTTATAGCGAGTCTGCGGCAAGAGCCACTCGCAAGGAACGTTGCCGGTTGCCTCGGTGCATAAAATCAAAACCGTCAATTGCGCACCGTCGGCAGTGTCGAAGAACATCGACTGGCGGCCGTATGCCTGTTGCCGATGATAGCGCGCAAAATCGCGCCGCCCGTCCATCTCCATGATCGAGGCCAGATTCTGATGCGCCCCGACAAGGTCGGGATCGAGCCGCAAGCAGGCGCGATACCAGCGCTCGGCGGCGACCGGCCGCTGTGTCATCAGGAAAGAGGTGGCGAGATTGTAGAGCATGAGCGCGCAATGCTGCTCGTAAGCCAGCGCTGCCATTTCGGAAACGACCGCCTCGGACTCCAATCCGGCAGCGCGATAGCCTGCTGCCAAACCGCGATAAATGGATGATTCATCGGGCGCCATGGCGTCGGCCTGGCGCAGCGCAAGGCGCGCATTCTCCACGTAGCCCTCGTCAAGTAATCGCCCGGCACGCAACAGCCAATCTAGTCCGTTGCGCGGTAGCTGATGTGGGGCGGTGCTCATGCGGCGTTCTGTGTAGCGCTCCGCACCGCGATCTTAAACGTGTGCCGACAATGCCGCCGATTGCGCGGCCTGTGTATCTGCCGAACTCATTGCCGAATAGGCTGATACAGCGCTGCTGCCGGCATCTTTCATGGCGCTCTGGATCTGCATGACGCCGGCCGCATGATGGCGGTGGGGACCAAGCTGACTCATTGCTTCCGGCGGAGTCTGATTCAGAACCTGGGACGCGCTGCCGGCGTTGAACCCTGTGCCAGAAAGCATCGCTTCGATCAGCGAGGTCAAATCCTGGGCGTCGCTAGACGGTGATGCTGCGCCCGTTGCGTTGATGCCAACCGAGGCATTGGGCGTTGTGGATGCACTTGCCGATGTATGGCCTTGCAGGCTGGTCACGAGATTGGCAAAGCTTATTTGATTTTGACTAGGGGCAGCACTTTGCCCGCGCTCCAAGGGACCGCGCAGATGCAAGCCTTGCAGCGCGGATAGGTTGGAATTCGAGATTGTAGTTGGCGCGGACATGACAGCCTCCAGATAGATCAATCGGCGGACGCTCCAAACGAGGAGCCCCAATTGCATTATCGGAGTCCAATGCGCAATTCAAGGGTCAAGCAGCGAGGGTTTTACCCGGCAATTCTTTGTCCACCCGGCCGCAAAGGGCGTGGCAAAAGCGACAAGATAGAAAATTATGCTGGCTCAGCCGACCTGTCTGGTCGGCGCCATTGTCTTTTCATGGCAAATCTGGTGCGACTGTGGCTGCCTGAAAAAGCTGCCGAAATAGTCCAAAAACCGCTGCAAGGACAGGTGCGGTGCATTCTCGAAAACGACCAGACGGACGTGGACCATGGGCGCATCGGCATTGAGCCGAACATCGACACCAATAAAATTTCGGGCAACGACGACCAATGCAGCCGCAACGACGACCTTGGATATTATTTCGACAAATAGCGCAACATATCTTGTAATTTTATTATGCCTGGCAATCAGATCCATGGTTGTCCCCTTTTTGACCCCGCTTTAGCCCTGTGCGCCACCATTTCCGGCGCACTCCCTTCGCGTTGTCGGCTTTTGACCAACTTTAGAGCGATTAGTTCTTCGCACCTTCCAAATCGGTGATCTGTTTTGCTATCTCGATGCTAAGTTGCGCCAAGGCCGCGCTGTGGGCAGCGACCAAATCGTCAAAGCTGCTGCCATGCACCGGGATCCGCCAGGAAGATTTGCCGCGTTTTGCCTGCCCGCCTGCGCTGGCACGCACGCCCCAGACCGCGTCGATGGTGGCCGCTTCGCCCAGTGCCGAATCAAAGCGCGTGATGTCGATCCAGACGCCGTATTTTGCATCGCGGCTGGCATTATCGGTTTGCACCGACACCGTTGCGCCGCCCAAGAGAGGGCTCAGGTCGCTTGCCAAAGCGCGCGGAATTGCCGCCTTCAGCGATTCTGCCCAACGCTGCGTTTCCATCACCAACACGCGGTTTGGACCGCTACGCACCACAATCTCGCTGCGGTCGACCGCTTCCGGCAGGGTGACGGACGTAATTGCCACGCTCGGCCCCTGCACGGAGGCCGCAGACATGGGCAAGTTTGCCGAATTGCCGATCAGCGTATAGAAATGATCGCTCGGAACCGTCGTGCAGGCACACCCAAAAAGTCCCACGCCGAGGCTAAACGCGAAAGCGAACAAACGGTTCAGTCGAGTCATGGTTGAGTTACTCACGGTTGATCCTCGGTTTTGCCGCGTATCAGCGACTCGGGGTGACGGTCCAGATAATCGGTCAGGGTGCGCATCGAATCGGCCGCTCGGCTGATTTCACGCAAGGCATCGCGCAAATCCTGCTGCACCGGCGCGTCCGATGCAAGCACCTTCTCCGCCGCAGCAAGTGTTTTGCGTGCCTGCTCAAGCGTATTTTTTGCCTCCGGCGCGACATCCGCATGCAGGCGCTTGACCAGCTGGTCGGTGCTTTGCAGCGTGGCATCGAGCGACTTGATGGCCTTGTGCAAATCTGCCGCCATGTCGTCGAGCGGAATATTGTCGAGCTTGCGCGAGATGTGCAACAGCGTGGTCTGCAATTCCTCCAGTGTTCCAGGCACTGTTGCCAGCACCAGCGGCTGCTTGCTCCAGTCGAGCTTGGTCGGCGGCGCCTCGGGATAAAAGTCGAGCGCAACGAAAAGCATGCCGGTCAGCAGATTGCCGCTCTTGAGCTGGGCGCGCAGGCCGTGCTCGACCAGTTTGTCGAGCACCTCGCGATCGGCCGCCTCGTCATGGTCGGCGCGATCGGCGCCTTTGCGGTAATGCGAACGCAGGCGCTCCGGATAAATGTTGATCTCGACCGGGAACAGGAAAATTTTCTGCTGCTTGTCGTATTCCAGTCCAATGGAAGCGACCTCACCGATCACGATGCCGCGAAAATCCACTGGGGCACCCGGTATCAAACCGCGTACCGATTCCTTGAAGTAAAGCAGTATCTTGCGCACTTCATTGTCGGCATGCTTCATTGCAATGTCGCGATCGGCAAACAATGTGAACGGCGCATTCTCGTTGGCCGGTGCAGCAACCGGCAAATCCGGCGGCGTCTGGAATGTGATACCCCCGGCGATGATCGACGCCAGCGATTCGGTCTGAACCTTGACCCCGGAGGCATCAAGGCTGACTTCGATGCCGCTGGCGTTCCAGAAACGGGTATTGTTGGTTACGTATTGGTCATAAGGTGCGTTGACAAAGATGTGAATGATCACGCCCTTGCCTTGCTTGTCAAGATCGTAGGCAATGACCTGGCCGACTTCGATATGGCGGAAATATATCGAGGAACCGACATCGAGCGAACCCATATGGTCGGCGTGCAGCACGAAGCGCCGGCCCGGCAGATCAGTCAACACCAGGGGCGCAACATCGAGACCAATGAAATCGTCGCGCTCCTCTTCCGACTTGCCTGCATCGACGCCAATGTACGAACCCGACAAGAGGGTACTCAAGCCGGAAATGCCGCCCGCACCGATACGCGGACGCACGACCCAGAAATGGGTATCCTCGCGCAGGAAACTTTCCGTACCCTTGGCAAGCTGGGCCGTGACGATGACTCGCGAACGGTCTTTCGACAGGGCAATGCTCTTCACGTCGCCGATATCGACTTCCTTGTACTTGATCTTTGTCTTGCCGGCTTCCAGTCCGTCGGCATTCTTGAACGTGATCGTGACCACAGGTCCGCGATTTAAAATTGAATGAACCAATATCCAGCCGCCAATGACTGCGGCAATGACGGGAATGATCCAGACCAGCCAGGGAGCGGAATGCCAGCGCGAAGCGACGACAGCCTCGGGGATGGGTGCTGACGGCGCCGGCATCGGATTCTGATTCGGCAAAGGGGCTTCGACCGGCGCCGGTTTCGCTACATCGGCCGGTTCCGGAATTTGGGCCGGTTTGGGCGCATCGGCGCCGTTCGAGTCTGTATCAGGCGGCGTTGGGCGATCTGTCATCGTCGGTCTTCACAAAATCCCAAATGTAGCGCGGGTCAAAACTGTTGGCGGAAAAGAGCGTCAATACGACAACTGCGCCGAAGGCAACTGCGCCGGGGCCGGCTTGTATTGTTGCGAACGATTTGAATTGTACAAGCGCGACAAGCAGCGTGGCGACATAGATATCGAGCATTGACCAGCGCCCGACCAATTCGACAAAACGGTACAGAGACGCGCGTTGATGCGGTTGCCAGTTCGACTTGCGCTGAACCGAGATTGTCAGGAGTGTCAGCGCAACGAGCTTCAACATCGGAATCACGATGCTGGCGAAAAATACCAGGAGTGCGAGCGGCCATGAACCGGAAACCCAGAGAAATACCACGCCGCTCATGATGGTGTCGCCCTGCGCGCCGAACAGAGAACGGGTTTCCATGATGGGCAAAAGGTTTGCCGGTATATAAAGGATATAGGCGGCAATCAGATAAGCCCAGGTCTTGGAAATGCTGTTCGGCTTGCGCACATGCACGGCGGCGCCGCAGCGCGGGCAAAAACAGTTGCCGCCGGCCTTGGGTGGCGCGCATAACAGGCCGCACGCGCCGCACGACATCAGGCCGCAATGTGCCGCCGTTACACCAGCCTTGGCCGCTTGTATTACAGAAGAAGAATACTGTTTCATCGGCGGCCCTGAACGAACAGCCAGACGTCGCGCGGGTTGAATGACTGCGCGACGGCCGAAAACATCAGCATCAGCCCTGCCGATGACCACAGCGCAATGCCTGGAACCACAGTAGCAAAATTGGCCAGCTTGACCACCGAAACCAGCACACCGAGCATCAACACCTCGATCATTCCCCACGGGTGCAAGGTCTGGATCAATCGAAAGACCTGGTTGAACCCGAAGACCCTGCGCCCGAGGCGCAGTGGAACGAGCAGATAAAGGAAACAAAGCAATTCCAGGCCAGGCACCATGATGGTCGTAAAAAACACCAGCACCGCCAGCAGGCCGAGCTTTTGGTCATACAACGCCACTACCGCGCCATACAGGGTGGCCGTGCTTTCGCTGCCCTGGAGCTCCAGGCCGAGCAAGGGAAAAAAATTGGCCAGGCAATACAGCATGAAGCCGCACAAGGTGAACGCCAGAGTGCGGTCGAGCCCATGGGGAGTATGATGATACAGTTCACTGCCACAGCGCCGGCACAGCGCCACGCCGCGCGGCGGCAAGTCAACCTCCTGCTGCAAGAGGTCGCACTCGGGACAAGCGATGCAGGTCCCGTTCAATTCAGCATGCTGAACATCCCTGTCTTTACCACTCATTATTTGCGCCACTGGGAAAGGCTGATTATCCAAGCGATTATACTGAGATTCGCCCCG